>NC_015516.1:1033333-1402500 GCF_000270185.1 Melissococcus plutonius ATCC 35311 | reverse complement strand
AGTTAATATTTTTAGAAATGATGAGTCGTTCAATCCTATTATGCTAGTAATAATATTGGGAAAGAAGAATGTAAGTCCTTAGAATTGCCTAGTTACTCTAATTTGATAGCATTTTCTAAAAATAATGCTCATTTATTTTCAATCTGAAATGATAAGAAAGATTAATTAAACTTATACAAAAAGAAATTAGGAGGAGTAAATTTTGGTTATAATGAGTCAAGTCATTAAGGAATTTAAAATTTCAAAATATTTTATGTTTGGAATTATTTCAGGAATTGTTATACAATTATTTTTTGCAACATTCAAAATAGTTACTCTGAATGCCTTTGTTAGTGGAAATGAAGCTGCTTCGCCAATGAATACATCTCAAACCGCTTTATACGTATGGGTAACACAAATGTTGTTTGCAATCGTTCCGTGGAATGTAAATGGTAAAGACTTTGATAGCATTAGAACTGGTTCAATTGCTTCAGAACTAATCAGACCAATTGGTCTATTTAAACTGATTTTCGTCAAAACAATTTCTTGGAGAATGGTAAGTTTTTTAACAAGAGCAATTCCTATCTTCTTTATTGCTTTCATACTAATTCATCTACTGAGTTTAGATGAATTAATCATCCAACTTCCAACCTTTGGCTATTTTTTAATGTTTCTTATAAGTGTTACTTTTTCATTAATTCTAAGTACATTAATTACTGTTCTCCTGTATAGTTTAGCCTTTTTTTTTACTTCAATTTCCAATTTTATTGGGGCAATCAGCTCCCTTGCTTTTGTATTATCTGGAATGATTATTCCATTAGCCTTTTATCCTAAACAATTATTATTTTTTTAGAGCATCAACCCTTTAAATTTATTGTTGATACTCCAGCTTTAATATTTAATGAGTCTTATACGATTCATGATTCTATCCGCCAATTGATCATGCAAGTAATTTGGATTGTTGTTTTATTATTTATTACTAATTTAGTCTATCAAAAGGTAGAAAATAAAATTGAAATTAATGGGGGGTAGGAATTAAATTGTCTGTTATTAAATATTTTGTTTTATTAAAAATGGTTTTCAAATCAAATTGGCAATATAAAACCAATTTTCTGATAGGGCTATTAAATCAACTATTTGTGATATTATTTGAATTTATTGGAATGCTCTCATTATTTAGTAAATTTGGAACGTTAAGCGACTGGTCTGTTACTGAAACGTTTCTCCTTTATGGCATTGTGAATTTCTCGTTCTCATTTTCAGAAGTTTTTTTTAGAGGCTTTGAATCGAATATTCAGGATTTAATTAGGGGAGGACAATATGACCGTTATCTATTAAGGCCTTATTCGACATTATTACAAATATCTGCCTTTAATTTCCAGCCAGTTCGATTTGGAAGATTGCTATTAGCAACGGTTGTATTATTAACAGGAGCTTTCTGGAATATTTCATCAACCAATGCAGTCATGATTTTATTCTATCTTCCTTTTGTTGTCCTTTGTGGGTGTTTTTTATATAGTGGTATTTATATTTTAGTTGGTTCATTAACTTTTATTTTTAGTCAATATATCGAGTTTACAAGTATTTTTGTACAAGGCAGCGTTTCATTAATGCAATATCCTAAGAGTGTATTTCCTAGATTCATTCAAACTTTTTTTACTTATATTCTTCCCGTTTCTCTTATCTCTTTTTATCCGGTGAGTTTACTACTTGGAAAATATAATAATGAAAGGATGTATTTTTATTTAGTGAGTCCACTTATTGGTATTCTTTTTTTTGTGATGGCCTATTTTGTATTTAAAATACTGGAAAAACATTACTCATCATCTGGAAATTAAAAAGGGAGTTGATTTAATTGAGTTATATTGAAGTGAAACAATTTAATAAAGTATTTACTAGGAAGAAAAACAGAAGGACAGAAACGATTGAAGCATTGCGAGATATTTCTTTTTCTATAGAAAGAGGAGAAATTCTTGGCTATTTAGGAGTAAACGGTGCAGGTAAAAGCACAACAATTAAAATATTAGCTGGAATTATTAAACCAACGAATGGATCAGCGACTGTTTCAAGTATTGAACCTTATAAAAATAGAAAGTCTTATGTAAAGGATATTGGTGTTATGTTTGGGCAGCGTTCACAATTAGAATGGGATTTGCCAGCAATGGATACTTATTTAATGTTAAAAATGATTTACGATATTCCTACAAAACAATTTTGGGATACATTTGAGGTCTTATCCAAATTGTTAGAACTTAATGGTATTGAACAAGTTCCAGTCAGACAATTGAGTCTTGGGTAAAAAGCGAAATGTGAACTAGTTACAACGTTTATTCATAATCCATCTTTAGTTTTTTTAGATGAGCCAACAATTGGTTTAGATATAAAGGCAAAAGAAAGTATTCATCATGTGATCGAAAAAATTAATAGAGAATTTGGAACAACCATTTTTATTACTTCACACGATTTATCAGACATTGAAAAAGTGGCAAAAAGGATCATCATAATTAACAAAGGGGAACTTTATTACGATGGATCTATAGAAAATCTTCTTAGTACATCAGGGAAGACTCATGAAATTTTGATTGAGATAAAAAGTGATTCAAACTTAATTTTAGAGTCCAATTACAATATTGAAATGATAGATGAAACCAATTATAAAGTTACTTTACAGAGCAAAGAGGACTTTGTAAATGTCATTAAGCAAATAGTAAAAAAAAATGAAATAGTAAATTTAAAAATAAATGAAGCAACATTGGAAAATGTTTTGATTGAATTGTACAATACATTTTAATTTTATAAGGTGATAGTGATAATAATGACGATTAAAATAAATAATTTATATTTTTTTAAAGTTAGATAATGTTCAGGTCCCTATAGTAAGATCTCTGATGCTTGGTTCATACATTTGTTTACCAAAAACATTTTACTCATGACCGGAATTCACTATGTTTAAAACACACGATGTATTCCAGACATCAGCTTAATTGAATGGCTAAACCTTTATAAAGAATTACTTGAACTACATTAATTAAGTACCAAGGAAAGCCATAGTAAAAAGCATGTAAATAAAATGATCATATATGATGTACCGGTTCGACTTAGTTCGCCGATATACTTGATACATCAACATATAATTAGCATTGATGTTTTTTTGTTTTTGAAAAATAGGAGAACTCCATTTTTCTGAATATTTATTGAAGACAGAAATTGGAAGATTTAGTATTTTCCAATCTCTAATGTAAAAAATTCAATATGAATTAAATAATACGTTATATGTCTTTTAAATAGTCTGATGCCATTTTATTTAACATATCGATTATTGATATAGGAAGTTTAGTATTTTTATTATAATTGCCAATCTCAGTTTCCTTGGAAAAAATTATATTAGGAATATCTGCTTCATGAATTAAACTACATCTAATTTTTTTATATATCATTTCTTCATAGCTTATATGTTTGTTGGAAAATTCATCATAGATCATTATTAAGGAAGCTTGAATTCCAGGAAAGCCAATAGAGCAATAAGTAGAAAAATTAGATTTAATAAAAGCTATAAATTTTTTTGAATCTAATTTTTCTTTAGGATATTTATAATTGGCACAGGCAGAGATAGCAATACAAGATAAAGCTAAAGCTTCATGATATTTCCTTTGTTTTTTAATTCTTTTGATGTATTTATAAACTGTTTTAAGGTAATTATGTTGATTGTTTGAGACATTTGTTGATCTCCCTAATTGTTTTATAATATATTTTATCATGTTTATATAAATATTAATAATCATTATAAAAATTTAGATACATACTTTAACTTATAAGCAATTGCTAAAATATTAACCAGTTTAAATGATATAGTTTTTTAATTTAGATGTGTAGTAGAATTGTCCTAAATAAATTTAAATAGATGCTTTATAAGAAATATACATTATTTTGAAGCATTCTATAAATGTTGTTATATCAGCATTCTACAAATTATAGAATGCTTTTTTGTATATTTAGGTAGGTAAAAAACAATCTGTGATATAAACTAAAAATAGAAAGGAGAATTGAGATGGAATTGAGTGTACAGTTAAAATCATGGAGAAATAAGAATGGATGGACACAAAAAGATTTGGCTGAAAAATTAAATGTATCGGATAAAACAATATCTAGTTGGGAAACAGGAAGAACCTATCCAGATATCTCGATGTTACTCAATTTGAGTGAACTATTTAATATTTCTTTGGATGAATTCATGAGAGGAGATTCAAAAATGATCAAAAAAATTGATAAAGATTTAAAATTAACAAAGACCTATAAATTGTTTCTAATTATAGGAGTAACTCTAATCCTTTGTATAGCTTTTTTTTTGAATTTATATCAAGGAAGAAATGAATGGATCGATCGATTTAATCCATTTATGGATATGAAACTTGTCTATGCAACATTACCACCAACTGTAACTTATAATCATGGAAAGGAATACAAAGAAGGCAGCAAGTCACCACAAGTCCCTGATCCATATACAAATATCTGGGTTGCAGATGATCCTTTTGGAGAAGGGATGAAACTAACCTTTAAAGGTGGACAATCCCCAGAAGGAAAAAACTATGCTCTTGTACAACATAAAGGCGCCTACGTTCGAAGAATATCCTTTGTTTCTTGGCAATCTATACCGGGTATATACAGAGATATCATGAGTGAAAAATATATGAAACTTCCAGAAGAGTAAAATCATAATAAGAATTTATTAACATTAATATGTGTATAATAGATATTATTTTTAGCAAGGCAGGTATTCACAATAGAAATGAATAGATAAAATTGATATAAAAGACAAAATGAGGTATTCGTAATGATGGTTGATGGACACGAAATGCTAAATTTTTTGAGGAAGCTTGATCCTATAGATTTACACTTGGTTAAAGGAAATTTTAAACATAAATAATGGAAAGATGAGTAGCAGATTAGATTATTTCAATGAGGATTATGTTTTCATATATTATACGTTCTTTTCTCATTATTCTGTATAATTGAATCAAAAGCATGTATATATGAACAATATAGAAGTCGTATTAATCAATTAAGTTATAAATAAACCATTGAGTTAAACAAACTTAGATAAAAAATAAGTAATCAACAAGGTAGACTATAGACGAGATAGAATAAATTTATTTTTGCCTGTTTAGCAATACATATTTATAAATATGCATTGCTAAACAGGCAATTTATTTGTTCATTTAAAAATAATAATACCTTGATGAAAAAATCAAGTATTATTGCACAATTGTTGCTAAAGAAGACAATATAGCAAAATAGCAAACATATCTATAAAATTATAAGTTGATTTATAATTACTTTGAAAATAGGAATCAATAGAACTTGATTCAAATTAAGAGTAATATTGGCAAGGATTGAAGTCGAATCAGCATAATGATCACTCACTGTAGGATTTTAATTCCCGTACATTTGCTTGTTCTACTATCCAGCATTACTTCTTACTTAAGGCGAGGAACAAGATTCGAACTGGCAATTTTATTAGGATAATCGTAATACAATAAATTGATTGTTTTAATTCATTTATTCAGAGTATATTCTTTAATTTTTATTAAGGTGCTTATTTCTATTTATCTTTATTGATAATTATTTTTATAATAGAATGAAGTTATTTATCTTACTCTTTTCTTACTCTTTTATGAATGAATTTTTTAAAGATGAAAGAATTAAGAAAGTAATGTATAATAAGAAAGTATAAGATTTATTATAATTATGCAGAAGATTAACTACATTTATTCTAAAAATGACAATTAAAAGAGGTGTCTCTTAATGAAAAAAAATCTTGGTTGTAGATGATGAAAAGCCAATTTCTGAAATTGTAAAATATAATTTAGTTAAAGAAGGCTATGAAGTATATACGGCATTTGATGGAGAAGAAGCTTTAGAAAAAGTAACCGAAGTAGAACCCGATTTAGTTTTATTGGATTTAATGTTACCTAAAATGGATGGATTAGAGGTAGCAAGAGAAATCAGAAAAACATACAATATGCCAATTATTATGGTAACAGCTAAGGATTCTGAAATTGATAAAGTATTAGGATTAGAGCTTGGTGCTGATGATTATGTAACAAAACCCTTTTCTAATCGTGAGTTGGTGGCACGTGTCAAAGCAAACTTACGAAGAGAAGCATCAAGTGTTAAAGAGGAAGCAGGGAATCAATCCGAATTGACAATTGGAGATTTAACGATTCATCCAGATGCCTATATGGTATCAAAAGCAGGTGAAAATATTGAGTTAACACATCGTGAATTTGAATTGCTTTATTATTTGGCTAGGCATTTAGGCCAAGTGATGACAAGAGAGCACCTTTTACAAACTGTTTGGGGTTATGACTATTTTGGAGATGTTCGAACGGTGGATGTTACGGTTAGACGTTTGCGTGAGAAGATAGAAGATAGTCCAAGCCATCCAGGTTACTTGGTTACCCGTAGAGGTGTTGGCTACTATCTTAGAAATCCTGAACAGGAGTAAGGAATTTATGAAAAAAGTTCAATTTTTTCGATCGGTAAATTTTAAAATTGCGCTGTCATTTTTCTTGATTCTATTGATTGCAATTGAAATTATTGGTGGTTATTTTATTCGTGGGTTAGAAACAACAACAATCAGTGATTTCAAAAAAAATATTGATGTCCAGGTCACACAATTGGCAAATTCATTAAGTACACAAATGAATGTTAAAGGGGAAAATCGAACAGAGATTGATGCTATGTTAAAAAAGACTTTAACAAATTTGTCTACAAATGAGATTATTGAAGCACGTGTGGTTGACGATAAAGGAATTATTCGAGCAACAAATGATAATAATCAACAAGGAAATATTGGTCAAAAAAATGATTATCGAGACTTAAATGACTTCTCTAATAAAAAATATGTAGCTTTAGATAATAACAAAAGAGTATATATTAATGTACAACCGATTCAGTCTCCGACTGGCGAAACAGTCATCGGAGTTCTTTTTGTGAAAAGTAATTTAGAAAGTAAGTATCAAGAAATCACGAATACAGCAAGTATTTTTTTTACTGCTTCAATTATTGCTGGAATTATTTCTGTTGTAATTACACTATTGATTTCACGTTCAATTACTAAACCAATCGGTGAAATGAAAGAACAGGCGCTTAGAATTTCTCGTGGTGATTACAGTGGCAAAGTTCAGATTTATGGAAAAGATGAATTAGGGCAATTGGCAGAAACATTTAATCAGTTATCTGAACGAGTAGAGGAAACTCAGGAAACCATGGAAGCAGAAAGAAACCGGCTAAATAGTGTTCTCTCGCATATGACAGATGGAGTTATTGCTACCGATCGACGTGGAAAGATTTTAACAATCAACGAAATGGCTTTATCTTTATTAGATGTTAAAACAGAAGAGGCAATCGGGACTTTTATTTTAACCTTATTGGATATTGAGGCAGATTATAATTTAAGAAAATTACTGGAAGCACCGAATGAATTATTAATTGATCGTTCTGTTTCTAATAAGAATGATGAACAACTCATTATTCGTGCTGATTTTACAATGATTCGAAGAGAATCTGGATTTATCACTGGCATTGTTTGTGTCCTACATGATGTAACTGAACAAGAAAAAAATGAACGTGAACGACGTGAATTTGTTTCAAACGTTTCTCACGAATTACGAACACCATTAACGAGTATGCATAGCTATATTGAAGCATTAAGTGAGGGTGCTTGGAAAAATCCAGAAGTTGCTCCAGACTTTTTAAAAGTAACCTTGGAAGAAACGGATCGAATGATTCGAATGATTAATGATTTATTAAATCTTTCCAGAATGGATTCTGGTACTTCAGAATTACAATTAGAATATGTTAATTTCAACGAATTGGTTAATTTTGTACTTGATCGTTTCGATATGATGTTAGATAAGGAAAAAAAGAACTATACCATTGATCGAGAATTTACCCGAAGAGATTTATGGTTAGAAATTGATACGGATAAAATTATTCAGGTATTAGACAATATTTTGAACAATGCAATCAAATATTCTCCTGATGGTGGTAAAATTACTTGCCGTCTGTTAGAAACACATAATAATGCTGTTTTTAGTGTTACCGACCAAGGATTAGGCATTCCTAAAAAAGATATCGCTAAGGTGTTTGATCGTTTTTATCGGGTGGATAAAGCAAGAGCTAGAAAACAAGGCGGTACTGGTCTCGGGCTTGCTATTTCAAAAGAGGTGATCCGAGCACATAATGGTTTTATCTGGGTAGAGAGTGAAGAAGGAAAGGGATCAACATTTTATATTTCTTTACCTTATGAGCCTTTTGAGGAGGATTGGTGGGAATGAAAAAATTAAGCATGTTTATTATTCGTATTGGATTAATTTTATTGATTTTATTAAGTATCTATCTATCAGCTGCGATTTGGCTAAGTTCTTCTCAAAAGGAAAAGGAAACGACAAAAAATGAACAACAATTGCTATCTTCATTCAACGAACGAACACATACAGAAACATTTTTACCTCTACAGTTAGTCAAAATAGAAAATAAAGAAGCTAAAATTGCCAAAAACGTCAATTTAATTACCCATGTGCAAAATGAAATAAAAAAAGGAAAATTTAGTAAATTAACACAAATTGTTAATGGAAATAGTGAACAATTTAAGAAATATCTGTCTATTGATCAAGGGATTGAATTGTGCTATGAAGGTCCGTTTTCATTAACGGAATATATTTCAATTTATGGATTAAATATGGCCAATAATGCTATTCTTAATCAGAAAGATGCCTATTTTACGCGTATCCAACTAGATTTTAATGAAAACAAAATACGTTTTTTTGACTTTAATACAAAGCAAATTTATCAAGCTACCTTTACAATAGATAAAGAGCGTTTAATGAATAATTTAAATAAAGAAGGAATTTTATATCAAGAGGCCGTTGATAAAAGTTTATTAATCAATAATCAATTTTTTATTAAAAAAGAGCTCAAGATGAAAAAATATAGCTATATTTTAGGTTCTCAACCGGTTGCTCGCTTTCAAACAGCATTTTTTAATAATCCAAAAGAAATACATACCAATGGAAATAGTAAGGATGCTTCGTACGTTAGCAACGATGAAAGTCTGTTTTTTAATGAAGAATTGGGGACTATTCTTTTTCACGGGAAATCACCTATAAAAGAGGATGGTACATACAATATCTATTCGGAAAGCTTTGCTTACATTAAAGGTTTAGGAACAAGTATGGGAAATTTACGTTACTTTGATAATCAACAATCAACCATTAACTATCGAACCTTTATTGAAGGGTTTCCTGTATTCAGTAAAGATAATAAAGGTCAGGTAAATATGACGATTCATGATGAGCCAAATGAGAATCAATTAAATACAATGATTAATACCAGTATAGATACCATTCAAATTCCAATTCCTTCAGAAGAGGAAGAAGTTTTGAAAAATACGTATCATTTATTTGATGAATTATTAAAAGCAGGTGCCAAGAAAGAAAAGATTGGTTCTATGATTGTTGGCTACACTTGGCAGAATATTGAGGAAACCAAACAAGTCGTAGATCTTACGCCTGAATGGTATATCTGTTATAACAAAAGCTGGTACTCAGAACAAAAACTAATAAGACAGCTTCCTGAATTAGAGGTGAAATAATTGGATTTTAGACGAATTGAATGGATTTTTTTTGTTGTTTTTCTAGGTTTAGACTTGTTTCTTTTTGGTATTTATCATGAAGGCATCAAAAATGGCACACAAGTTTCTCGAACTGATCGAACTGAAACGATTGAACACCGATTGAAAAAAGATAATATCACTTATAAAGGCAAACTTTCCACTAAAAAACAAACAGGTTACTATTTAGGTGCAGAACAAACAAATTTTAAAGAACTAACTAATGAGAAAAATTTACCTAAAACAGTGAACACTATTGAGGATAATTTATTAATTGGGACTCCTTTAAAGAATTTTTTTATTGATGAAAAAAATGTTAAAAATAGTTTAAAACCTTTTTTAAAAGATAGTACAATCATTTTAAATGGTTTAGAATATGTCTATCTTCCTGATTTCTCTGTATTCAAAAAAGATACTGCTGAATTAATAGCTTCTCAACAATATAAAAAAATTCCATTTTATGACGATACAGCTCAATTAACAATTTCACTTGAGAAGACAGATGATTTAATGAAAATTTCTAAATATAGTCAAATGCATACCGACAAAATTGAAGAGTTACGTGATAAAGTAGAATTATATTCTAAAAAAGAAATAATTGAAAATCTTTATATGAATAATAAAATTCCAAATAATACACAACTTACTTTTATAAAACTGGCTTATTCAAAAATCTACAAAATACATGAAAAAAATGTATATGTACCTGTTTGGTTTGTGGGTATAAAAACCAGTGATGGGAACTTACAAGTTGAACATATCAATGCTATCAGTAATACGATTATAACAAATAATAGTATTCCAAAAGTTGAAAATCATTAAAACCAGGTAATGATTAATCATTATTTTAGTTAGGAAAGGAAAAAACTGATAATGACGTCAGAAAATGCATTTCATATAAGCATTCTAGCAAGTGGAAGTACAGGAAATTCCCTTTTTATTGAAACAAAAAAGAAAAAAATACTTGTTGATGTTGGTTTAAGTGGAAAAAAAATTACCAATTTACTCGCAGAAATTGGTCGTAAACCAGAAGAATTAGATGCTATTTTTGTAACACATGAACATCGTGATCATATTCATGGCTTAGGTGTTATGGCTAGAAAATACCAACTGGATATTTATGCGAATGAAAAAACCTGGGAAGCAATGAATCCACTTATAGGGATAATACCTACTGAGCAGAAACAACTGTTTGAAATGGGAAAAGTAATGACCTTTGGAGATATGGATATTGAAAGTTTTGGGGTTTCTCACGATGCAATTGCACCGCAATTTTATTGTTTTCATAAGGAAAATCACTCATTTGTTATGTTGACAGATACAGGTTATTGTAGTGATCATATACGTGGGTTGATCCGTAATGCAGATGCTTATTTGATGGAAACAAATCATGAAGTTGAAATGTTGCGAGCTGGTCCTTATCCATGGCATTTAAAGCAACGTATTTTAAGTGATAAAGGGCACCTATCTAATGAAGAAGGTGCACTTGTAATGGCTGATGTGATTGGTGATAAGACAAAACAAATCTATCTGGGACATCTAAGCAAAAAAAATAATACAAAGTTTAATGCACGTTTAACCATGGAATCTATTTTAAAAACAAAAGACTTAGGTGTTAATGAAGATTTTAAAATTTATGATACTGATCCAGAGCATCCAACTGAATTATTTACACTTTAAGTAACTCTAGGAAAAATTAAACAAGTAAAACAATTGGCTTGCTAAGTAGAAACTAAATAATAATGTATTTCAATTATTTCTGAGCTCACTCTATCGATTGAATTTATTAATAGATTATATGCTTTTTTGCTAAAAGTAAATTATATTTAAAAAATAAAAACTTAAATAAAATGTTATTCGTTAAATTTTGAAAGGGGAGAGTAAATGTTTAATTCTTTACCACATTCTATACTGCAAATGAGCATGATTTTCCTTTCAATTGTTATTTAAGCTTTGCCTTTTGTCATTTTAGGATGTATTATTTCTGGTAGTTTGCAACCATTTTTAACGCCAGAAAGAATAAAAAAAATATTGCCTAAAAACAAAATTTTATCTATTTGTGTTGGTGGCAGTTTAGGACTATTTTTTCCATCTTGCGAATGTGGAATTGTTCCGATTGTTAATCAATTTATAAAAAAAGGCGTACCAAGTTACACAGCTTTTGCTTTTATGCTAACTGCTCCAATCATTAATCCAATCGTTTTATTCTCTACTTATATTGCTTTCAATAATTCGCTGTATTATGTTTTCTTACAAGCTTTTTGAAGTATGTTTGTTGCTTTGTTAATCGGACTTTGGCTTGCTTATATACATAAAGATACAATTCTAACTCAAAAGTTGGCTGTAGAAAACTTTGGTAATTCAACATCATGTAAAATAGGAATAGCTAAGAATGAACATAAAAAAGTATCTTTTAAGCAAAATCTTTGGTCAATGCTGGTTCATAGCTTAGATGAATTTTTTGATACAGGGCGTTATCTAATTATCGGCTCTTTTCTGGCAGCACTTATGCAGACTTATTTACCAACTGCTGCTATTATGCAACTGGGTAAAACAAAATTCCTAGCCATTGTCATTATGTTAATAATTGCTGTGACATTATCTCTTTGTTCAGAGGCCGATGCGTTTATCAGTTCTTCGTTGTTAGGTCTTTTTGGAACCGCTCCGGTAATTGCCTTTTTGGTGTTTGGACCAATGGTAGATATTAAGAATCTTTTAATGATGAAACGATATATGAAAACCTCATTCACAATAAAATTTGTTGCGTTAGCTGCCCTTTTTGTTTCAGCTTACGCTTACCTTATTTAGAAAGGAAGCATGTTTATGATTCGATTTCTAATTTTAATTGGTTATATGGGACTCATGATGTATTTACAAATTACAAGTGAGTTAAATCAATATATTAATGTTCACTATAAATATTTGGCTACTTTATCGATGTTTTTAGCATTCATTTTAGCTATTGTTCAGTTGATTGTTTGGAATCAACAGGACACACAAAAAGAATTATCGTCAGATGAAACTTCTCATCATTTGCATTGCCATGGAACAGCCAAAAAATATTCCTATCTAATGGCCTATTTTTTGCTTGTAATGCCACTTGTTGTTGGCTATTTTTTCCCAACGGTTAGTCTGGATACGACAATTGTTGAAGCAAAAGGTTTTAATTTTCCATTAAGTCAAGAAGCAACAGCAAAATATGCGGACATTCAAATTCAATATTTAAAGCCAGACACCAGTATTTTTTTCAATAAAGATGTTTATAATCAACAAATGAAAAAAATTTAGAAAAATATAAAAAAAGAAAGAAATAATGATTACTGATGAGAATTATTTGGAAATAATGGAATTAATTTATAACTATCCAAGTGAATTTGCTGGAAAGATAATATCTTATACAGGATTTGTTTTTAATTCTTCAAAAAATTTAACTTCATCTGTTTTTGTTTTTCGTTTTGGCATTATTCATTGTATTGCTGATTCCGGTGTATATGGATTATTAAACCATTTACCGAATAACCAACAGTTCAAAAATAACACATGGATAAAAGCAAAAGGGCAAATTCATTTTGAGTACTATCCACCTTTACGAAGAGATCTACCTACTTTGGAAGTTATGGAAACTCAGGTGATAAAAAAACCAGCGAACCAATATGTTTATCGGAAATATTGATCTGTGGATTAATATATAGAAACATAAAAAAGGATTAAGCAATACTTTGCTTAATCCTTTACTTAATTATACATTAAAAATAACTGTAGTCTGTTTTTTATATAAAATGCTGAATCAATTTGGTTTAATGAATAACATTTTAATATAAATAATCGTACATAAGAGAAATACTCAGAATTTCTTTTTTTTATGCAAATTTTTTTTATCTTTCTCTTTCTTTTGTTTAAAATTACGAATATTATGATTAAATACCTCGGATAAAAAAAGCCCTAAGACGATTGCACCACCTACCATAAAAGCCTGGGTAGCGGCATGAATAGCTATTTGATAATTTCCTGTAACTAAGTTACGAACCGTTTGATAAGATAAATATCCAGGTACTAAAGCAAACATCCCAGGTATATTAAATATGGTCACTGGCAGTTTATAATACTTTGAGAAAAAATCACTCAGTAATGCAACAATAATTGAACCGGCCAACGCGCTTATAACAGCATTAACACCTAATTGTTTTAAATACCAATAAACTAGCCAACCAGCCATTCCAGTTAGTCCACATCCAATAAGAGAACGCCTTGGCACGTTAACCATGATAGCAAAGGCGACAGAGGCAATAAAACTAAAAGTAATTTCAATCAGGATAATGGTCATTTTAAATTGCCCTCTCTAATAAAAAAATTGAAAATTAATCGCCACACCAAGCCCAATAGCAAAAGCAATCATTGCTGCTTCAGCACCTCTAGAAACGCCAGATAAATAATGTCCTGCTACAAGATCTCTGATGGAATTTGTAATTTGACCGCCAGGTACTAAAGGCATAATACAGCCAATAATAATCATGTCTTGATTACTGCCAAAATTCAATTTTACACATAAGATAGTAGCAGCACTAATAAAAAGTGAAGCAATAAACTCAGGTAAAAAATTAATATGTAAAATTTTAGAACTATAGTGATAAATAGTATAACTAAAATATCCGATCAGAAAAGTTATGGGACAATCACTCAGCTTACCGCCAAACAACACCATAATGGTAGCGCTTAGTATAGCTGCACAAAAAATAATTAATTGTAGTGAAAAAGATGCTTTTTTATCTTCCAATTTTTTAAGTTTATTTAATAATTCTTCTAAGGAAAAATTTCCAGCTGAGTAATTTCTTGATAAATCATTAACTTTAGAAATGGATTCAAGATCAATTGTTCGGTGTAAAATTTTTGCCATTTTCATTGATGAAGTATTATCAAAACCAACAAATAAACCCGTTTGTGTAACAAAACTTACTAGATGGTTATTTCCAGATGTTATAGCAATCCTTTCCATTGTATTCTCTATACGATACATTTCTGCATTATTTTCAATCATAATTTTACCAGCTAGCAGACAAGTTTCTAAAATTAATTCATTTTTTTCATCAAGCATCCTTACACTTCCAATCTATGATCTTGGTTAGAAAAATTTGATTCAATCATTATGTTATTTACTATAAAAGATAGGTGAATGAATTACTTATAGGACATATACTTTTAAAAGGGAAAATAAAATGAAGAATGAAAATAATTTAGAGTAAAATATCTTACTATATTTTATGTATCATAATAATAAAAAAAACCAATATTACAAGAGATAAGTGATAACTTTGAAGAAAGTGGCAAGGTTCTATTAGAATAAGCAGATGGAAATAAAATAAAAAAGAAAGAATAACAAAAATTGTTTGTAGTTTAGGTCTTTTTTTAGTAAAATGAATATGTATAAATAAAAAGGAGTGAGGTGTAGCTGATGGGTTTTACAGATGAAACTGTTCGCTTTGATTTTAGTGACAATAAAAAGAAAGAATTAAATGAAATACTTACAACAGTCTACCAATCTTTAGAGGAAAAAGGATACAATCCAATTAACCAAATAGTAGGTTATTTACTTTCTGGAGACCCGGCCTACATTCCTCGTTATCAAAATGCTCGTAATCTAATTCGTCGTTATGAAAGAGATGAACTTTTAGATGAGCTTGTTAAATATTATTTATCTAATAATGGAACGATTGTTTAATGAGAATAATGGGATTAGATGTCGGCTCAAAGACAGTTGGAGTGGCTGTTAGCGACCTATTAGGTTGGACGGCTCAGGGAATTGAAATTATTCGTATTAATGAGGAAAAGGGACAATTTGGTTTTGATCGATTAGAAGAATTAGCTGAGGAATATGAAATTACAAAATTTGTGATTGGGCTACCTAAAAATATGAACAATTCAATTGGACCAAGAGCAGAAGCTTCCTTAGCTTTTGGTGAAAAACTTCAGGAATTATTCCAGCTACCAGTTGTTTATCAAGATGAACGTTTGACAACAGTTCAAGCAGAGCGTATGCTTATAGAACAGGCAGATACATCTAGAGCAAAAAGAAAAAAAGTAATCGATAAATTGGCAGCTGTAATGATTTTACAAAATTACTTAGATAGTCAGAAGCATCGTGCCAACTAGGTTATTTCGCTTATAGCACTATTAATGGATAAAGGAGTGTGTCACCAATGACAGAACCTATCGAAAATAACGACAATCATGAACATATTACATTAGTTGATGAACAAGGGAACGAAACACTATATGAAATTCTTTTAACCATTGATGGTCAAGAAGAATTTGGAAGAAATTATGTTTTACTTTATCCAGCCTGTGTTTCTGGAGAAGAAGATGTTGAATTACAGGCTTATGCATATACTGAAAATGAAGAAGGCACAGAAGGCGAATTACAACAGATTGAAACAGACGAAGAATGGGATATGATTGAAGAAGTTTTCAACACATTCATGGATGATGAAGAAGAAAAATAAATTAAAAAATGGCTGTAACACTTGATGAAAGTGTTACAGCCATTTTTTTGATTTGGTAATTTTGTATATAGAGGTAGTCGTAAAAAATATTGTTATAAGACTAATAATAGGTAGTTGTCTAATAGTTGATGTTCAGTATACTAACTAAGTATGTCATAAAATGTTAAAAATAAAAAAAACATAAAAATTAATAAACAAAAATAGAACAGTAGTATATTGTTTTACCTATTTTTCTATAATAAATAAGATGATTACTTGAATTTTAGTTGTTATATTTAAAATAAGGATTTTTGGTAAAAAATTCATTAAATAGAAAAAAATTACAGACAAAATGAATTTAAAACTTTCATTTAATAATTGCTATATTCAAATCCATCTTTTACAATTTTGTTAAAAGATGGATTTTTTATAGCTCTTAAAAAATGAAGAATAAAATCGGAGGGATGAGATTGGTAACTATTCGAGAAGTGGCAAAAGAGGCCGATGTTTCTATTGGTACAGTTTCAAGATATTTAAATGGCCATCAATTAAAACAAAAAAATCAAACAAATATTAAAAAAGCCATTAAAAAATTAGGTTATAAAGAGAATATTATTGCCAAGGGCTTAAAAAATAATCGAAGCTTATCAATTGGTGTTTTAGTTAATTCTTTTACAGATATTTTCGCAATGTCAATTGTTTCCTACTTAGAGAACTATCTCGAAAAGTATAATTATAGTTTGTTACTATGCGATTACCAAAATAATAACAAACGACTTAAAGAAAAATTAGCATTTTTAGAAAATCGTTTTGTAGATGGAATGGTAATTTTTCCTTTAGACAAAAATTTAGATTGTTTAAAACAATCAATAGCTAAACATATAGCTATTGTTGCTGTAGATGCACCCATTAAAACGATTAAAACAGATACCGTACTGGTTGATAATTATGATGCTTCTTATGAAGTTGTAGAGAAGTTATTTAAATTTGGTCATAAAAAAATTGGTATTATAGCTGGAAAAACAGATCGTTTTATCGGACGTAAGCGCTTAGCCGGTTATATTGATAGCATGAAAAATAAAAATATTTATAATGAAAAGTTAATAGCTGTAGGGAATTATACAAAAGAATCTGGTTATATAAAAACAAAACAATTAATAGAGAGGAACCAGCTGACGGCTCTTTATTCCACAAATTATTATATGACTATTGGAGCAATTCAGGCATTAATAGAAGAAAACTATTCAATACCTAAAGATATTTCACTCATTGGGTTCGATCATTTTGGATTAAGTAATATTATGCAATCTAAATTAACAGCAGTCGAACAACCTATTGAAGAAATAGGCTTAACGATTGGCAAACTGATTTTAAAACAGATTAATCATTCTACATTAGATCAACCACTAACAATTGAATTAAAAACAAAATTGGTATGGAGAGATTCAGTAAGAGAGTTAAAAAAAGATCTTGCAAATTAAACGTTTGCAAATTATAATTATTTTATAAAATTAAAACGGTTTAATTGGAGGAAGTAAAAATGAAAGTATTATTAGCTTGTGGTGGTGGCATGAGTTCTTCGATTTTAGCAGAAAATTTAATCGCAGAAGCTAAAAAAAATGGAAATAATGATTTTATCATGGAAGCAACTGGGACAGAAGAAGTAGGATTGAAGATGCAGCAAGAAGAGTGGGATGCATTATTATTGGCTCCACAGGTAAGTTTCAGGAAAGCTCATTTGCAAAAAGAAGCGGATGCTAGAAATATCCCTCTAATTCCAATTGAAGGAATCTTGTATACGCCAATGGGAGTTCCTGATTTATATAAGTTAATTCAAAAAGAAGTGCTTTAATTGCCTATACATTCACAATTATTATCATTGCTAACAAAAATTAAAACGGTTCAAAAATAAAAGGAGGTCCAAATGGAAACACAAAACAAAAAATTTGATTTTACTAAAGTTGTAAATGTTATGGGAAGTATTGCCGATAATAGATATCTAACGGCTATTCGCAATGGAATGAGTGTTATTATTCCTGTAACAATTATTGGTTCCATTTTTGTTATTGCATTAAATTTACCGATTGATGCTTGGAAGGATTTTATTGCACCCTTTTCAGATAGTTTAAAAATTCCAATGAACTTTACAATGGATTTCATGTCTGTTTATGTTTGTATTGGTATTGCTTCTAGTTTATGTAATGATTATAAAATTGATAAAGTATCTACAAGTGTTTTGTCTGTCTTAGCTTTTCTAATTGCTACGATCACTAACTATTGATGATAAACTAGCAACAAAAGCAGGAATTCATGTAAGTGGTACTGTACTACCTCTAGGAAATTTTGGTGCCAGCGGTCTATTTACAGCAATTGTAGCTTCAATCTTTACTGTTGAAGTTGTTCGGTTTTGTTTAAAGAAAAATATCGTTATAAAAATGCCAAATGTTGTCCCAACCTCTGTTATTCATTCATTTGCAGCACTTATTCCTGGGGCTATTGTAATTATTACAACTTTTGTAATTAAAATTGGACTAAAGTTAGATATTAATAGTATTTTACAATGGATTTTTTCACCGATTCGTTATTTTGCTGGAGATAATATTTTATCAGTCATTGTACCTATTTTATTGATTACAATTGTTTGGATTTTTGGTATTCATGGCATGGTGATTGCAACACCTATATTATATCCATTTTGGTATGAAAATTTAAACGTAAATACAACTGCAGCAGCAGCTGGTAAGGTTATACCTCATCTAATGACCGGACAATTCTTTCAATGGTTTATTTGGATTGGTGGGGCAGGCGCAACCTTGTCTTTAGCTTTATTAATGGCATTCTTAGGAAAATCAGAATTTTGCAAAAAAATGGGACGTTTCACCTTTATTCCAGGAATTTTTAATATTAATGAACCATTGATCTTTGGTGTACCCATTGTTATGAATCCCTTTTTTGCAATCCCGTTTATTGCCGCACCAATTATGATGGGAATCATTACTTATTTGGCCATGGGCGTCTTTCACCTAGTAAATTATCCTATTGCCATTGCACCTTGGACATTGCCAGCTCCTTTAGTTGCTATGATGGCCACTGGATTTGATTGGAGGGCGGCAGTTTTAGCAATGGTTAATATTATGGTTTCCTGTGTCATTTATTTACCTTTCTTTAAGGCATTTGACAAGAGCATGGTAGAAAAAGAATTAAAAGCAAAAGAAGAAGAAAAAATTAATCTAGGAAATAGTGTGACACAACCAGTGTAGAAGGTAGGAAAAACATGTTAGGAATTTCAATTTATCCTTATAAAGAAAATGAAGAAGAAACAATGGCTTATATAGAATTGGCAGCAAAATATGGTTATCAGAGAGTATTTACCAATTTGTTAATGACCGAACCTGGAAAAGAGAAAGCAGTAATTGCTAAAATGAAAAAAGCGATTGCTTGTGCTAGAAAATTTAATATGGAAGTCATTCTTGATGTAAATCCAGCTGTATTTGATCAGTTAGGTATAAGTTATCAAAATTTAGCACCATTTAAAGAGATGGGAGCAACTGGACTACGGTTAGATATGACTTTTGACGGCTTGGTAGAATCCCTTATGACATTTGATCAAACAAATTTGGACTTAGAAATAAATATCAGTAATGATACTGCCTATTTAGAAAATATTTTATCTTATCAGCCGGATAAAAAACGAATCATTGGGTGTCACAATTTTTATCCACAACGTTTTACAGGGTTAGATTATGATTATTTTGTCAAATGTTCTAAAAAATATAAAGCTTTAGGATTAAAAACAGCGGCCTTTGTAAATTCACAGGTAGCAGATCATGGTCCTCATGTATATACAGATGGTTTATGTACCGTAGAGATGCATCGTGATTGGCCAATCGTTCTACAAGCAAAACATCTTTTTGCAACTGGATTGATTGATGACGTTATTATTGCTAATGCCTATGCAAGTGAAGCAGAATTGAAAGCAATGAGTGAAGTGAATAGTGAACAAATTGAATTTAACGTGGAATTCACTTCAACTGTCACTCCACTTGAAAAAGAAATTGTTTTAGACAATCAACATTTAAATCGTGGAGACATTAATAGTTATAGTATTCGTTCAACATTTGTCAAACTAAAATATGCAGATCAAACAATTGAAATCAATCATCCTAAAGAACAATTAGCACTTGGAGATATTACTATTGGTAACAACTCTTTTGGTCAATATAAAGGTGAAGTGAATATTGTTAAACAACCAATGCCAAACCATAAGCATGAAAAGAATAATGTGGCTAAAATTATTGAAGAAGAATTATTTTTACTTTCCTATATTCATCCTTGGTCAAAATTTCGGTTTAAAGAGGTAGACTAATATGAATGCACTTCCTTATCGCCAAGTTCATCTAGATTTTCATACACCTAGACTTCCTTTTAAATTGGGTAAAAATTTTAATAAAGATATATTTCAAAAAACACTTAAACAAGCTTGTGTCAATTCAATTACGTTAACTGGTAGATGTCATCATGGTTATATTTATTATAAAACCGACTTGCCAGCAGAACATCCACAAATGGAAAATGATTTTTTAATGGAAGAGATAGACGCATGTCATGAAATAGGAATTAGAGCACCTATCTATTTGACCGTTGGTTGGGATGCTTTTTCTGCTGATCATCATCCAGAATGGTTAGAAAGAAAAAAAGACGGTAGTTTGTATGGCTTTGGAGATACCGATCAACTTTCACCTGATTGGAAAACGTTATGTTTCAATACTGCTTATCTTGATTATTTAAAAGAACAAATTATTGATACTATAAAACATTTTGGTAAAAAGCTTGATGGCTTATTTTTTGATATTGTTTGGCAGGATTCTTGTTATTGTTCTTGTTGTACAATGAAAATGATTGAGAAAAATTACGATATTTACAGTGAGAAGGCACGTGAAAGATTTGCAAAAGAAACAGAACAATTTTTAAAAGATGAAATTTATCAAACAATTCAATCTATCAATCCAACATGCCCAATTTTTTTTAACGAGGGAAATATTTTACCTACCATTCGTACAAATTTACATGAATACAGTCATTTAGAGATTGAATCATTACCAAGTGGCGAATGGGGATATCAACATTTTCCAACGGTCGTTCGATATGCCAAAAATCTTGGAAAAGAATATGTAGGTATGACGGGAAAATTTCATAAAGTGTGGGCAGATTTTGGTAGTTATAAGAATAAAGCTGCACTTGAATATGAAACCTTTCTAGCACTTGCTCATGGAGCTAAATGTTCAATTGGGGATCAAATGTATCCAGACGGTACCCTACAATTGGCTACCTATGATTTAATCGGTTCTGTTTATACCCAAGTTAAAGAAATAGAAAAGTATAATGATAACACCTTGCCTATTACAGAGCTAGCAATTGTCCATCCAGGTATTTGTCAAATTAGTGAAGAAAAGGTAGATCTGTCATTAGCCGGAGCTGTTAATATGCTAAATGAAGCACATTATCAGTTTGATATTATTGATGATCAAATGGATTGGCAAGCCTATAAAATGATTATTTTACCAGATAAAATTGTACTTAATGCTACATTAAAAAACAAATTAAGGACATTTCAAAATCAGGGTGGAAAAATACTTGCTTCATACCATAGTGGTCTTGATGAAACAAATCATTTCCCAGCTTCCTGGCAAATTGAATATATCGATGAGAATTCATTCATTTCAACCTATGGTACATATAAGGATCCAATAGCAAAAGTTTTACCAAAAGGTGAACTCGTATTGCATGGGAAAAGTGCATTGATTTGCTCAAAATCGAATGAAGTATTAGGAAAAGAAATCCATCCACTTTATCAAAGAAATTTTGAACACTATTATTCTCACTTTCAGGCACCTGCAAATAAAGAAAGTGCCTATCCGGTAACAATTAAAAACGATTCACTCGTCTATTTCACTCATCCTTTATTTGAAATGTACAAACTACATGGAATGAAGCCATACAAATCTTTAATAATAGCTGCTTTAGAGTATTTACTAAATGATCAAAAAGTAGTTAAAACAAACTTACCAGCGACAGCAGAAATCGTTTTAAACCATAAAAAAGAACAAAAACAGCTAATAATTAATATACTACATTATATTCCTGAAAGAAAAGCTGTTTTATTGGATACCATTGAAGAAGTAATTCCCTTAAAAGATAACCAAATCGAATTAAATTTAGAAAAAATTGGCGAGAGAACAAAAACAACTATTCAGGAAATAACAACGGTTAAATCAATCAGAAAGAAAGTGACCAATCTGCCTTTTCATCAGAAAAACGATGAAAATAACAAACTGTTTTTTAACATTCCTGAAATTAATGGCTATCAACTAATTACAATCAATTATAAATAAATGGAGCGGATATCATGGAAGGACTAGAATTATTATCATTTAATATTATTAGTAATATTGGCACAGCAAAATCAATGATTATGGAAAGTTTACAAAAATCTCGAACAGGTCAATTTGAAGAGGCACAACAACTTATCGAAGCTGCAAATGAATATTTAACCAAGGGAGAGAAAGAACACTTTAAAGTAATCACACAGGAAGCAAGAGAAAAGAATATTCAATTTACAATTTTGTTTATGCATGCAGAAGATCAATTAATGTCAACAGTTACCTTAATAGATATAGCTAAAGAACTATTAGAAATCAATCAGGATGTTTATTATCTAAAAAAACAAATGACTGTACAATAGTTTATTCAAATTTGTTTCGTATCAATTTGATTACTAGAAAAGTAATTTTAAACATTTATTTAATAAGATAATAATTTCAAAATTAATTAAAAAGGCTTTTTATCGAAAAAATAATATTTTAATGGTAAAAAAATATTAAAAATAATTTTAATTGTTATTTATTCATTATAACAATTAAAATTATTCTATTTTTCTAACAATTAAAATTATGTATTGATAAGATATTATTATTCATTATATTTAGAAGAAATAGTAGTTTATTTTTATTAGATATAATACATAAATTGAACAACCTGCATAGAGTAAAGCTAAATTTTTATATAAAGAAATTTAGCTTTTTTAATTGGAACATTGAATACTTTTAATTTTTGTTTATACTAAGTAGATAGAACTTAAATTACTAAGAGGGTTGGCGATAAATTGGGTTATTTGTATTTATTTATAGCAGTTATCTGTGAAATTCTTGGCACAAATTTGTTAAAAACAACAGATGGATTTACCAAGCCTTTGCAAGTTGCTGAATGTCTTATTTCCTATCTTTTTTGTTTTTATACACTTTCAAAAGCAATTACATTTATACCTTTAAGTGTAGCTTATGCTTCATGGGGAGCGATTGGTATTATCCTAATTACATTAATTTCTGTTCTTTATTGGAAAGAAAGTATTAATATCCCTACATTAATTGGACTGGCTTTCATTGTAATTGGAACTTTGTTAGTTAACCTATATGGTTCTGTAGATTAATCAATGATTTTCAAGTATTATAATTGTAATAACGTACAATATATCTAACGATTTTTGATGTAAAATTTTAAGAAAATTAATTATTTCTCTTAAATATAAAAGATTATCTGGATTTTATTATCTATAAATAAAATATTGACTTTTGTGTTGTTTATTGTAAAATGTATAATATGTTTTGTTAATCTACAAATAAAGTTGTTATTGTTATTTATTAGCTGTTTTAAATGATTTATTTTAAATGATAATTTATTAAAGAAATAGTAGAATGCTATTTATTTTTATTACTATTTTTTGCTTTTTGTAAAAATATAGGCGCTGAATTGTAATTTTTAAAACTATTTAAATAATCAAAAAATTTAATATACAGAACAGGAGAATTCTTAATTGAAAGTTGCAGGAGAAAAAATCAAAATAGCAAGAAAACAAAAAAAATTATCACAAGCAGAATTAGCTAAGGGAATCTGTACACAAGCAACAATTAGTAATATTGAAAATAAAAATGTTTGTGATAGTCTGGATATTTTCTCTTCTGTCTGTCTTCGACTTGATTTACAGGTGGAAGAATGTATTGAAGGATCTAATGAAAAAAAATTGGAAAGTCTTTTAAATAAAGTTGAACATTTATGCGATACTTTTAGACATGAAGAAGCCTATGAATTATTAAATGAATGTCCAGATGAAATTGATACGACTAACCGGATTTTAGAAACAAAGTTTTTTTACTATAAAGGTATTACTAGCTTATTAGGAAAAAAGAATACAAATGAGGCATTATTTTATTTACATCGTGGTTCAGAAATTGACAAAGATATCAATATTTACAATATTTTAAGTGTAAATTCAATTGGTATTTTGTATGAATTAGAAGATGATTTGGAAAAAGCAAAAGTTTACTATGATAAATCGTTACAACTACTCAATGACTTTAAGCAAGATTTCCCATTAGAACAATGTCGTATTTACTACAATACAGCAAAATTTTATTCTTTGATTAAGGACTATGAGAAAAGTATTGAATTAAGCCAAAAAGGAATCGATATTAATCGTGTTCATCATACAACCTATGTCTTGGATTGTTTATTATATGAAACAGCATTTAACAAACATATGTTAGGAAGCGATGCAGCAGAGGATTACCGTATTGCTTATTACTTTACACGCTTTTTCAGAAATGAAAACATTTTGAGTTATGTTGAAAAAGATATGAAAAATTTTGGTATTACTTATTAATTAAGTTAAAATGCAATCATAGAATAAGCAAAATTGAAACATTTCCATTTAGTTTGTTTAATTATTTAATATATTGTTCTTAATTGGTTTTTATTACATTATTAACAATTTGTTTTGTTAAAACAGTAAAATTTATAAATAAAAAACGAGGAATTTAACGGATTTACTAGCTTTAAATGATGAATTTTTATCTTTGTCTTTAAAGCTTGTTAAATTTCTTCGTCTTTTTTGTTATTCATAGATAAATAATAAGAATTATGATGAATGATTTAAATAGTTTATTGCCTTTTTTGTATTTTTAAAGTGTAATTTAGCATAATTTTTCAAAAGGTCCATTCCTCCTAATTTAAGAATTTTTGCAGCAATTTGATCGGATTGATCACCAGCTCCTGAAGGCAGGGAAAATCCTATAGTATTTGAAGCTTTGGTCAACTCTGCTAAAAAGGCTGCACGACTAATAATGGATGCAGCTGCAACAGATACATGATAGCTCTCTCCTTTTGTAGTGAAATAAATGGGAGCTTTTACCTGTCTCTGCTCAGATTGAACATAATTATAATAATTTTTGGGCGATGTAAATTGATCAATTAAAATAGCTTCTGGTTTAATTGGTGCTAATTTAGCCAAAAGTAAGGCAATTGCTTGATTGTGTAGAGCAACCTTCATATGTACAGCATTATAGGTTGTTTGAATTTGATTATATTTTTCTGGTGTTACTATTAATAATTTGAATGGAATCTTTTCTTTAAGCATTTCGGCTAATTGCATAATACGATTATCAGTTAGATTCTTAGAATCCTTAACACCAGCAGCTTTTAACATTTTGATGTTATCTTTAGCAACATAAGCGGCACAAACCGTTAATGGACCAAAATAACTACCATTACCTACCTCATCACTACCTAGTACTGATAAACCTGCTAAATTTTCCGGTAGTGAATCTTTGATTGAATCTTTCGATTGGTATAAATCTGAATGGGTAGAGGACTTCCAATAGGCAGCTTCCTTTTCTGCGTCTTCTCCTTGAAATAATACTTTACCTGATTGATAGGCAGTAATAGTTACATTCTTATATTTAGCTATGAATAATGTATAAGGTACCTTTTTGTCGATCAATTTTTTTGAATAAAAAGATTGCATTTTTGTTAATTCTTTTTTAGTTACTTTCATCACAACTTGACTCATAAATAGCCTCTTTTTCTTATCAAAGTTTAATTTATTAAATTATTTTATATTAAAATATTTATAGGATTACTCAATTGATTAGCTTGCTATGTATTATAAACCTATCCATCTATCTTATGATAATAAAATCGGTATAAAAAGTAAATTGAAATAAAATGAATTGGTTTTATTCATTTTCCAATTTGGGTTAAAATAGCAGTTTATGTGAGCATTTTAGGTGTCATATTGGATCTAAAGTTGAGTTTTTCTTAGAATTATGCTACACTTAGATTAATGTAATGATGGTAATGGTGAGTGAGCGGGTTTCTGCTCACTCTTTTTAATGGAAAAAGTGAATTCAAGTGAATTCAAGTGAATAAAAATCATTACTAGTTTAGGGGGTGAAGAGGTTGAGTAGTATTATAGAAACTGTTACAAAGCTAGTTACACCTATTTTGGAAAAACAACAGTTTGAACTAATTGATGTAGAATTTATAAAAGAAGGAAAAAGTTGGTATTTACGAGTATTTATTGATAAAAAAGGTGGAATTGACATTGAGGAATGTGCTTTTGTAAGTGAACAACTTAGCGAACAGTTAGATAGTCTTGAGCCAGACCCAATTCCGCAGGCTTATTTTTTAGAAGTCTCTTCTCCAGGAGCCGAACGACCATTAAAAAATGAACATGATTATTTCAATGCTATTGGTGAATATATCCATCTATCTCTTTATCAAGCAGTTGAAGGTATCAAACAATTTGAAGGTATTTTAGAAAGTATAGATGAAGAACAAGTAGTAATAGAAGTTAAAATTAAAACACAGCGAAAGAAGTATATAATTAATAGAAAGAATATTGCTAAAGCTCGTTTGGCGATCCAATTTTAAAGTCTATTTCTAACACATAAGAAACAGGCAATAAAAAAACACATACTTAGCTAATTTTGATTAATAAGGAAGGAAAAAATAAAAATGAGCAAAGAAATATTAAATGCATTAAACGCATTAGAAGCCGAAAAAGGAATTTCTAAAGAAATAGTGATTGATGCTTTAGAAGCCGCATTGGTTTCTGCCTATAAACGTCATTATGGTCAAGCTCAAAATGTTGAAGTAGAGTTTAACAATAAAAAAGGAGATATTCATGTTTATGCAGTGAAAGAAGTAACTGAAGAAGTCATGGATTCACAATTAGAAATTGCTTTAGAAGATGCATTGGCGATTAATGGCGCTTATGAAATTGGAGATGTCATTCATTTTGAAGTCACTCCAAAAGATTTTGGAAGAATTGCTGCCCAAACTGCAAAACAAGTTATTTTGCAACGGGTAAGAGAAGCTGAACGAACTATTATTTATAATGAATTTAGTGAATATGAAAATGATATTATGCAAGGAATTGTCGAACGACAAGATCGTCGTTATATTTATGTTAATCTTGGAAAAATTGAAGCTGTATTATCAAAACAGGATCAAATGCCAAATGAATTTTATCAGGCACATGATCGCATTAAAGTTTATGTATCTAAAGTTGAAAATACTTCCAAGGGACCTCAAGTATTTGTTAGCAGAAGTCATCCTGACTTGTTAAAACGTTTATTTGAACAAGAAATTCCAGAGGTGTATGATGGTATTGTAGAAATTGTTAGCATCGCTCGTGAAGCTGGTGATCGTTCTAAAATAGCGGTTCGTTCAATAGATCCGAATATTGATCCTGTTGGAACTTGCGTTGGGCCAAAAGGACAGCGAGTACAGGCTATCGTTAATGAATTAAAAGGTGAAAACATGGATATTGTTGAATGGAATGAAGACCCGGTAGTTTATATCAGCAATGCATTAAACCCAGCTCAAGTTGTTGATGTTATATTTGATCCAGAAAATAATAAAGTTTGTACGATTGTTGTACCTGATCATCAACTTTCATTGGCCATTGGAAAACGTGGACAAAATGCGCGACTAGCTGCTAAGCTGACTGGTTTTAAAATTGATATTAAAGCAGAATCAAATATGGCTGATTACTATGAACAAAAACAAGAAGAAATCGAAGATGAAGAAATTGTACATTCAGAAATGACTTCAGATGATTATGAATTAATTAAACATACAAATGACGAACAAGAATCAGAGCAGGAACAAGCAATTGAACATGAAAGTGAAGAACAAATTTAACTTGTTGGAGGTTTAAAATGAAGAAAAGAAAAATTCCAATGCGTAAATCTGTTGTTTCTGGTGAAATGAAACCTAAAAAAGAACTTATTCGTATCGTTCGTTCAAAAGAAGGCATTGTATCCATTGATCCTTCTGGCAAGATGTCTGGTCGAGGTGCCTATATAGCTTTAGAACCGGAAGAAGCTCAAAAGGCCTGGGACAAACGAATTTTAGATCGTATTTTAGAAGTTTCTTTAACAGATGAATTTTATCAAGAATTATTTGCTTATGTGGAACATCAAAAAGCTCGAAAAGAGTTGTTTGGTAAATGAATGACCAAAAAATTTTAAATTTGTTGGGTTTAGCAACAAAAGCTGGAAAAATTGTCACTGGTGAAGAACTAACAATTAAAGATATACGCAATCAAAAAACAGCATTGGTTTTTATTGCAAAGGATGCAAGTAAAAATACTAAAAAAAAACTAGCAGATAAATGCATTTATTATCATATTCCTATTAATGAACAGTTTACACAGTTAGAAATCAGTCAGGCAATTGGCAAAGTACGAATGATTGTAGGAATGAATGATCAGGGATTTACCAAGAAAATCAAAGAATTAATGAAGGAATAGGAAGGTGATCGTATGGGTAAAAAAAGAATCTATGAATTGGCAAAAGAGTTGAACCAATCAAGTAAAATCGTCGTACAAAAAGCAAATGAAGTAGGGATTAATGTAAAAAATCACATGGGTGCAATTACACCAGACGATGAAGCAAAATTGCGAAATATTTTCCAATCAAAGGAAAAAAATATGAACAACACAAAAGATAACAAAACAAATCATAGTGCTCAAAAACGATCAAATGAAAAAGTGACAGCTGATAATAATTCAAAAACAAAGCCAGTCAATATGCAAAAAGAAAAAAATCAACACCCAATAAAAAAAGAGAATAATTATACAAAAAAACCAGAAAATAATCATACTACCCAATCAACAAATAAAACAGTCAACCATCACGAATCAAGAGATCTAAGAAAAAATAATTCATTTAACAATCAAAATAGAAATACTACAACTAGTAATGATAAAAAAAATGTAAATAAACAACCAAAGAATAATGAACAAACAAAATCAATGGATACAAGAAACCAAACAAATACTCAAACAAATACTCAAAACAATAATCAACATCGAAATAACACTGGAAGTAATAAGCGCAACCATCCAATGGGCGGAAATCAATTTAGAAATACAACAAATAATAGTTATAATAATTCAAACAAATTTAATAAAAAAGGAAAAAAAGGCAAGAAAGGGAAACAACAAGAAGCTGTTAAGCCTGCTGTGCCACCACGCAAATTCCGTGAATTACCTGATGTATTGGAATATAGTGAAGGGATGAATGTTGCGGACATTGCAAAAAAAATTCATCGTGAACCTGCTGAAATTATTAAGAAACTATTTATGATGGGCGTTATTGTTAACCAAAATCAAGCATTAGATAAGGATACTATTGAGTTGTTAGCCGTTGATTATGGGATGGAACCTCAGGAAAAAGTCCAGGTTGATTTAGCCGACATTGATAAATTTTTTGAACCAGAAGCGATTGCTGAAGAAAATTTAACTATGCGTCCGCCTGTTGTAACAATTATGGGACATGTAGATCACGGAAAAACAACATTATTAGATACCTTACGTCATTCACGAGTAACTTCTGGAGAAGCTGGGGGTATTACTCAACATATTGGTGCATATCAGCTGTCCATTGAAGGTAAACCAATCACTTTTCTTGATACACCTGGTCATGCTGCCTTCACAAGTATGCGTGCACGTGGTGCAAGTATTACTGATATTACTATCTTAATTGTTGCAGCAGATGATGGTGTAATGCCTCAGACAGTTGAAGCGATCAATCACGCTAAAGCAGCCAATGTACCGATCATTGTTGCTGTTAATAAGGTAGATAAACCTGGAGCTAATCCTGATCATGTGAAGCAGGAATTAAGTGAATATGAACTCATCCCAGAAGAATGGGGTGGCGATACAATTTTTGTTAACATTTCAGCAAAATACAATCAAAATATTGATGAACTTTTAGAAAATATTTTATTAATTGCTGAAATCGAGGATTTAAAGGCAGATCCAACACAACGTGCTATTGGAACTGTTATTGAAGCTCGATTAGATAAAGGAAAAGGGACTGTGGCTACCTTGTTAATTCAACAAGGAACACTACATGTTGGAGATCCAATTGTGGTTGGCAATACTTATGGTCGTGTTCGAGCAATGACAAATGATATCGGTAGAAGAGAGAAAGAAGCAGGACCAGCAACACCAGTAGAGATTACTGGGTTAAATGATGTACCACAAGCAGGTGATCATTTTGTTATTTTTGAAGATGAAAAGACAGCTCGTCAGGCTGGTGAAGAAAGAGCGAAACGTGCACTTTTAGAACAACGATCCACGACTAGTCGGGTAACTTTAAATAATCTATTTGAAAGCCTTAAAGAAGGTGAACTAAAAGAAGTAAATGTCATTATTAAAGCTGATGTTCAAGGATCTGCAGAAGCATTAGCTGCAAGTTTACAAAAAATTGATGTTGAAGGGGTTCGGGTAAAAATTGTTCACTCTACTGTAGGAACGATCAATGAAAGTGATATCACCCTAGCTCAAGCAAGTAATGCTATTATTATTGGTTTCAATGTTCGTCCAACACCACAAGCTAAACAACAGGCAGAATTTGATGAAGTAGATATTCGTCTGCATAAAATTATCTATAAAGCAATCGAAGAAATTGAAACGGCTATGAAAGGCATGCTTGATCCAGAATTTAAAGAAAAAATTACTGGTCAAATGGTTGTTCGTGAACTGTATCGTGTATCAAAAGTTGGAACGATTGCTGGTTGCTATGTAACAGAAGGAGCTATTCAAAGAGATGGTGGTGTTCGGGTTATTCGGGACGGTATTGTTATCTATGAAGGAAAATTAGCGAGCTTGAAACGTTACAAAGATGATGTAAAAGAAGTAAGACTAGGCTTTGAATGTGGTGCTATGATTGAGAATTTCAATGATATTAAGGTAGATGACAATATTGAAGGATTTATCATGGAAGAAATTAAAAATGTTTAATTGAAGATAAATGAAGGGAGAAAACTAACCATGACTAACTATCGTGATCGTCGTGTAGGACAAGAAATTTTACATGAAATTAATGATATTTTGCGCAAAAAAATCAGAGATCCCAGGCTCCAAGAGATAACAATTACAGATGTTCGGGTAACAGGTGATTTACAGCAAGCAACAATCTATTATAGCTTGTTATCTGATCTAGCTTCTGATCAACAAAAAGTACAACAAGGATTGGAAAAGGCAAAAGGATTGATTCGAAGAGAACTAGGACAACGATTAACTTTGTATAAAACGCCAGAGTTATTCTTTGAAAAAGATGAGTCTGTTCAGTATGGAAATCATGTTGATAAGTTGTTAAGAGAGCTAAATAAAGATGAATAAAAATTTAGGCATGAGAAGAAATCTCATGCCTAAATTTTTATTCGGTAATACCTAATTATTTTATGAGTTAGAAGTATTGTTGTCTACTCTTACTGCTTTTTTATCGTTAGATAATTTTATAATATTGTTGCAATTACTTGAAATTGTTTATCAGAAAGTCAGTAGTTGAGTTATTTTTATAGTTAAATTTCACTTTTTAGTTAAAAGTTATCTATTTATGAAACAAGTAATTTTATACCGTAATAGATATTGTAAATAAATAATAAAATTGAGGTTACTGCCATGATAATAGCCAATATAACGAGTACCATATTTGCAGTATCTGCAGTAAATTTTGAAATACCCATAAAACCAATGACAAGAAAGGTAAAAACACCTAAGAGAATAGGGATTAGATGAAGTGTTATGGCACGGGAAGCATGATAGTGAACTTCTGAATTTCTATGTGACAATAGCCAGACAATAATTGGAAAAAGTAATGGAACAACCAGAATCGAAAGATAACATAAACTAGAGAGAATTCTTGATGATTTCATAATTAAAACTCCTTTTATATTCATTTCTAGCAGATTCTAACATCTTTTATCCTAATTTCCTAGTTTAAATAGCTAACAGTTTTGTCATAACAAAATGACAAAACACAAAGATCAAAATCAGGCATTTAATAAATAAAAGAAATTTTATTTATATTAGATTATATAATTTCATTAATTTATTCGTCAAATAATTCAATTTTTAAGATTAACATTGAATAAGAGAATAGGAATTAAGAAATATCAATCATTCAAGGCTGTTTTTATTAATAAGGAATATAGAGACATTTATGATTATGCTATAATAATTCCGGGACAAAAGAAGGAGTGTAATTAATGGATGGTATTTTACCTTTATGGAAAAATAATGGAATGACAAGTCATGATTGTGTCTTCCACTTAAGAAAGATACTACATACAAAAAAAATTGGGCATGGTGGTACACTAGATCCAGATGTTGATGGCGTTCTGCCTATTTGTATAGGCAAGGGAACAAAAGTGATTGAATATATGGCAAATGCTGGTAAAATTTATGAGGGAGAAATCACATTAGGTGTTTCAACTACTACTGAAGACAAAAGTGGCGAGTGTGTCGAAAAAAAACGCCTGACTAATCCCTTACCGACAGTAATGATTGACCAGGCAATGCAATCTTTAGAGGGAGAAATTACTCAAGTACCACCGATGTTTTCAGCGGTTAAAGTCAATGGAAAAAGACTTTATGAATATGCACGTAATCATGAGCAAGTAGAGCGTCCCGTTAGAAAAACAACGATTATTTCGTTTCGAAGAATCAGTCAACCTATTTTTAATGAAAAAAATGGAACAATGACCTGGCAATTTCGTGTTGTTTGCGGAAAAGGAACCTACGTTCGGACGTTGGCAGTAGATACTGGTTTAAAATTAGGATTTCCAGCTCACATGTCAGCATTAACAAGACTAGCTAGTGGGGGATTATTCGCAGATCAGTGTATAACTCTAGAACAAGTTGCACAGGTAGCAGAAAAAGGACAAACAGAAGAATTATTATTACCACTTAGTGTGGCTGTTAAAGATTTTCCAAAAATTCAATTGTCTGATGAACTTGCTCAATTAGTTAAAAATGGTGTCTGTTTAAGAAAAGAGCAACTTGGATTAACAGAAATGCCAAGAGAATTGCTTGCATTATTTCACAAAAATACATTGGTCAGTCTATACATGGCTCATCCTACAAAAGAAAATTACTTAAAACCAAGTAAGGTAATCTAATAGTTAAATTTGTATAAAAGGAGAGAATTTTTATTTATGAAGGTTATTCCTATTCATCATCCACATGATCCATTACAACTTTTGACAGAGGAAGTTGTAATGGTGTTAGGTTTTTTTGATGGTATACATAAAGGACATCAAAAAGTCATTCAAACGGGAAGAGAAATAGCAAAAAAGCGTGGATTAAAACTGGCAGTTATGACATTTAATCAACATCCAGCCATTATTTTTCAACGTAAGATGCCTACCGAAGTAACCTATTTAACAAATTTGGAAGAAAAAGAAAAACGAATGGCAGATTTAGGAGTAGACATTTTATATATTGTTGATTTTACAGAGGAATTTTCCAAACTATCTCCTCAAGAGTTTGTGGATGAATATATTGTTGATCTTCACACTAAGGTTGCTGTTGCTGGGTTTGATTACACTTATGGTCATGGAACTAAAGAAGAAACTAGTGTAGAAATTCTGCCTAAGTATGCGAAAAATCGTTTTGAAATTGTAATAGTCGATGAGGAATTACTGGAAAATGAAAAAATCAGTTCCACAAAAATACGTTTATTGATGCAAGAAGGAGATATGCTAGGTGTTGCAAAACGGCTAGGACATTTTTATACTACTACTGGAATTGTAGTACATGGAGATGCTAGAGGGCGTTTATTAGGTTTTCCAACAGCTAATGTACAGGTAGATTCTTCAGTTTACTTGCCTAAAAATGGTGTTTATGCGGTTAGAATGAAAGTTGGAGACATCTGGTATTTAGGAATGGGATCGATTGGGCATAACGATACATTTGGCAGTAATCGCAAATTAACTGTTGAAATTAATATTTTTCATTTTAATCAAATGATTTATGATGAAAAAGTCATTGTTGAATGGCATGATTATCTAAGAAATCAAATACAGTTTGAAAATATTGATGCATTGGTTCAACAATTAAATCAAGATAAAAACGATACCTTGCATTATTTTTTAAAAAATGATAATTAATTATTTTTTTTAGAATCTGGGTCGCTTTATTTAGTTTACAACAAATAGACATATCATTTTCTGTTGATTTTTAGTATCAATAAAAAATTTATTTAATGAACAACCATTAATTGATGAAAATTTAAGAAATATTGTGAGGTGAAAAAATTAAAAAAATGATGAATAAAACGCCTTCTGCTATTTCTTCTGCCTACATTCACATTCCATTTTGTGAACATATTTGTTATTATTGTGATTTTAATAAAGTGCTTATCAAAGAACAACCGGTTGATAGGTATCTAGAAAGCTTGTTAAAAGAAATAGAATTGGTAACAGGCAATGTTTCTTGTGAACTTGAAACCCTTTATATTGGTGGAGGGACACCTTCAGCATTATCTTCCAAACAACTGGATTATTTATTAAGTGGGATTATAAAACAGTTTACTTTTTCAAACACAATTGAATTTACCGTTGAAGCAAATCCAGGTGATTTAACACCTGAAAAGATACAAATAATGAAAAATTATGGCGTAAATCGTTTATCAATGGGGGTACAATCTTTTGATAATCAGATATTAAAAAAAATTGGACGTAAACATACAGTAAAGGAAATCTATCAAGCTATTCAACGACTTGAAAAGGCAAATTTTAATAATATCAGTATTGATTTAATTTATGCGTTGCCCGGTCAAACATTAGAAAATTTTAAAGAGAGTTTATGCAAAGCAATTGAATTAAACTTACCGCATTATGCCTTGTATTCTTTAATTTTGGAAAATCAAACGATGTTTATGAATTTGGCAAGACAGGGAAAAATTCATTTTCCTTCAGAAGATATCGAAGTAAGTATGCTTAAATCTGCCATTCAACTCATGGAAGAGGCGGGGAGAAGGCATTATGAAATCAGTAATTTTGCAATTCCTGGAAAGGAAAGCCGACATAATACTAGATATTGGGATAATGAACATTATTACGGTTTTGGTGCTGGTGCAAGCGGTTATATTGATAATTTACGTTATAAAAACCATGGCCCCATTCAGCATTATCTGATGCCTTTAGAGGATAATCAATTACCGATTATTGAAAGAGAAGAACTATTAACAAAACATCAAATAGAGGAAGAAATGTTTTTAGGTCTTAGAATGAAAAAAGGCGTTTCAAAAGAAAAATTCTATCAAAAATTTGGTGTTTCAATGGAAAGTATCTATGGCGAAACAATCCAGCAATTAAAGATTAGAAAATTGATCTATGAACAAACAAATTCAATTGCTTTGACTTCAGAAGGAATATTTTTAGGAAATGAGGTATTTGAAGCGTTCTTATTGGACTAGTAAAAGAGTAAGTGATAACAAAAATCTAAGCTATTTTTACTAAGAAAAATAGTATGATTAAATTTTAGAAAAACCAAGAGAAAATTTTTGCTTAATCTGCTTTAATTTTTTAAACTACAGCCATAACATTTTTTATAAGAACAATTTTTTAAAATGTTGCCTAGAAACTGTTTGTTTATTTATTACCAAATCTTTTTGTATAGGTAAGAGAAGTATAAAATTAAAAAATCTGCATCTTTAGCACTCTTTCAAGCCGAGTGCTAAAAAAGTTATTTTTTACTTGACAAACGAATCACGAATGCGTATATTAATAGTTGTGATTAGCACTTGAAATAAATAAGTGCTAATGGGGAAGGTGGCAAATATGATTACTGAGAGACAAAAAAATATCTTGCGACTTATCATCCAACACTATACAAATACCGGATTGCCGGTTGGTTCTAAAAAATTAATGGAAGCTGGGATTAATTCCAGTTCAGCCACTATTCGTAACGATATGAGAGTATTAGAAGAAGAAGGACTACTGCTTAAAACACACCTTTCTTCTGGAAGAATACCTTCTATGCAAGGCTATCGATATTATGTAGACTACTTATTGCAACCTGAAAAAATTGATCAAGAAATGGTACAAACCATTCAGTATTCATTTGGACAGGAATTTAATGAAATTAATGATATTATTGAAAAATCGACAGAAATTCTCTCTAAATTAACGAGCTATACTGCTTTCTCTTTAGGACCTGAAGTAAAAGAAAGAAAATTAACTGGCTTTCGAATGATTCCTTTAAATGATCGTCAGGTACTTGCAATTGTAGTGACAGATAAAGGCAACGTTGAAAATCAGGTATTTTTTATTCCACCAAATTTATCAGGAGAAGATTTGGAAAGAATGACTAAAATCATTAATGATAAATTGGTTGGACAACCACTTTTGACTGTTTATCATCGTTTACGTACGGAAATTCCGATGATTTTACATCGCTATTTTCAAACACCAGATGGTGTAATGAATTTATTTGATACCTTATTGGGACAAGCGTTTAAGGAACGTATATTCGTTAGTGGACGTATGAACTTACTAGATTTTGGGGTAAAACAAGATATTGAACAAATAAAATCTGTTTATTCATTTATGCAAGATACAAATGAATTAGCACAACTACTTAATGAAGCTGAAAAAGCCAATACACCACCTATTGCTATTCAAATTGGCTCAGAAATAGGAAATGATCTCTTAGAAGATATGAGCATGATTACTGCAGTTTATGAAGTGAGTGGACATGGAAAAGGGGTCATCGCATTGTTAGGACCAACAAGTATGCCTTACTCACATATGTTTAGTTTGGTTAACCTATTTCGTGAAGAACTTGCTTCAAAGCTGGATGATTATTATCGCTTCCTTGGCGAATAAAATAACTAAATAATAAAAAGAAATAGCAATGCTAATGATGGAATTATAAAAGTAGTGCTTTTAGAAAAGGAGATGCTAATATGAAAAAAAATGAAAAAGTATCGTCTGAAGAAACAGAAACAAAAAAAACAAATGAACAAACAATAGAATCATCTGAGGAAGTAAAAGCACAACAAAACGAGCAAGAAATGGAAGCAATTGATGATGCTGGTGTTTCTGAAGTGGAAACAGAAGAATCAGAAATAGAAAAACTTCAATCAGAACTTTCAGACATGGAAGATAAGTTTTTAAGAGCCCAAGCAGAGATTGCAAATATGAACAATCGTTTCAAAAACGAACGTGAATCACTTGTTCGTTATCGCTCACAAGACTTAGGCAAAAAAATCTTACCTGCATTAGACAATTTAGAAAGAGCTTTAGCAATAGATGTTACAGATGAACAAGGATCAAGCTTACAAAAAGGAATTTCTATGGTGATGACAAGTTTACAGGATGCATTGAAAGAAGAAGGAATTGAAGAAATCCAGGCAACAAACGAAAAATTCAATCCAATACTTCATCAAGCAGTTCAAACAGTGCCAGCAACAGAAGAAATACCAAAAGATACAATAGTAGAAGTTTTACAAAAAGGATATAAACTCCAAGAAAGAGTGTTACGACCAAGTATGGTTGTTGTTTCTCAGTAGTAAGACTTTCTTAATAAATTTGAATTTAAATGAAGATAGGAGATAAGTAAAATGAGTAAAATTATTGGTATTGACTTAGGAACTACAAATTCAGCTGTCGCAGTTTTAGAAGGCGGCGAAGCAAAAATTATTGCAAATCCAGAAGGAAATCGTACTACTCCTTCTGTTGTTTCTTTTAAAAATGGTGAAATTCAAGTAGGAGAAGTTGCAAAACGACAAGCCGTAACAAATCCAAATACAATTTCATCAATCAAGCGTCATATGGGCGAAGCTAGCTATAAAGTAGATGTTGAAGGAAAATCTTATACACCGCAAGAAATTTCTGCAATGATTCTACAGTATTTAAAAGGTTTTGCAGAAGATTATCTTGGTGAAAAAGTAGATAAAGCAGTGATTACAGTACCCGCTTATTTTAATGACGCACAACGCCAAGCAACAAAAGATGCCGGAAAAATTGCTGGTTTAGAAGTAGAACGTATTGTTAATGAACCAACAGCGGCTGCATTAGCGTATGGTTTAGACAAAACAGAAAAAGATGAAAAAATCTTAGTATTCGATTTAGGTGGAGGAACCTTTGACGTATCAATTCTTGAATTAGGAGATGGCGTGTTTGATGTATTGGCTACTGCAGGGGATAATCATCTAGGTGGCGATGACTTCGATAATAAAATTATTGATCATATGGTAGCAGAATTTAAAAAAGAACACGGTATTGATTTAGCTCAAGATAAAATGGCTTTGCAACGTCTTAAAGATACTGCTGAAAAAGCGAAAAAAGATTTATCTGGTGTAACAAGCACACAAATCAGTTTACCATTTATTACTGCTGGTGAATCTGGTCCATTACACATGGAAATGAACTTAACACGTGCAAAATTCGATGAACTAACAAGTGACTTAGTAGAACGTACAAAAGTACCCGTTCGTCAAGCTTTGAAAGATGCTGGCTTGAATCCTTCTGAAATCGATGAAGTTATTTTGGTTGGTGGATCAACACGTATTCCGTCTGTTGTTGAAGCAGTTCGGAAAGAAACAAGCAAAGAACCAAATAAATCAGTAAACCCTGATGAAGTAGTTGCCATGGGAGCAGCAATTCAAGGTGGTGTGATTACCGGAGATGTTAAAGATGTTGTCTTACTTGATGTTACACCACTATCTTTGGGAATTGAAACAATGGGTAGTGTATTTACTAAATTAATCGATCGCAATACAACCATCCCAACAAGTAAATCTCAAGTATTTTCAACAGCTGCTGACAATCAACCTGCTGTAGATATCCATGTTTTACAAGGTGAACGTCCAATGGCAGCAGATAATAAGACACTTGGAAGATTCCAGTTAACAGATATTCCAGCTGCACCACGTGGTGTTCCTCAAATTGAGGTAAGCTTTGATATTGATAAAAATGGTATTGTTAACGTTCGTGCTAAAGATTTAGGTACACAAAAAGAACAAACTATTACAATCAAATCCTCTTCAGGTTTATCAGATGAAGAAATTGAGCAAATGGTAAAAGATGCAGAATCAAATGCTGAAGCAGACAAAAAACGTAAAGAAGAAGTTGATTTACGTAACGAAGTAGATACTTTACTATTTACCATCGATAAAACATTAAAAGAATTAGAAGGAAAAGTAGACGCTGAAGAAGTTAAAAAAGCAGAAACTGCTCGTGATGAATTAAAAGCTGCTTCAGAAGCAAATAATATCGAAGAAATGAAAGCAAAACGTGATGCATTGAATGAAATTGTTCAAGGTTTAACAGTGAAACTTTATGAACAAGCTGCACAACAACAAGCACAAGAAAACCCAGACGCTGCACAAGGTGGTAGTGATGATGTGGTAGATGCTGATTTTGAAGAAGTAGATGACAAAGACAAAGATAAAGATCAAAATAAATAATTATATGAAAATAACTAGTAAATAATTCAGCTGAGATGACATCGTTTGTTTCTGATTAATATAAATGAACGTCTATGATGTTTATACTAGACTTTTCTATCCATGCAAAATAGACAGAAAAAGAATGAATAATGATAAGACAGTCAAACAAATTGATTTTGTCTCAGCTATTTATTTATAAATGGGGCAAGGGTAAGTAGTGTAAACTATTGTCCTGCCTCTTTTTTGTCAGAAAAACAGGAGTTACATATTAATTTTAGAAATTCTATTCAGATTATTCATAAATTATGATATGATTACAACGATATTTATTCGTGTAAATAAATTTGAAGGGAATAAGCTTGGAGGGAAGCTAATGGCTACAAAAAGAGATTATTATGAAGTGCTTGGTTTATCAAAGGGTGCTTCAGATGATGAAATAAAAAAGGCATATCGTAAACTTTCCAAGAAGTACCACCCAGATATCAATAAAGAAGCGGATGCTGAAGAAAAATTTAAGGAAATCTCAGAAGCTTATGAGATATTAAGTGATCCACAGAAAAAAGCAGCTTATGATCAATATGGACATGCTGGTACTGATCCAAATTATGGTGGCGGTGGTTTTGGCGGTTTTGATACTGGTGGTTTTGGCGGCAGTAGTTTTGGTGGATTTGAAGATATTTTTGATTCATTTTTTGGTGGCGGTGGTCAAAGTACAAATCCAAACGAACCAAGACAAGGCGCTGATTTACAATATACAATAGAGTTGAAATTTGAAGAAGCAATCTTTGGAATTGAAAGAGAGATAAAATATAATCGAGAAGATACATGCCATACTTGTGGTGGAAATGGTGCTAAACCAGGCACACAACCAGAAGTTTGTCATAAATGTCATGGGACAGGGGCGATAAATGTTGAACGCCAAACGCCTTTAGGACGAATGATGAGTAAACAAACGTGTGATGTCTGTCGAGGAACCGGAAAAGAAATTAAAGAACCATGTCCAACTTGTCATGGTACTGGACATGAAAAGAAACCTCATACTGTTAAGGTGAATGTACCTGCCGGCGTTGAAGATGGACAGCAAATGCGTTTATCAAATCAAGGTGAAGCAGGAGAAAATGGTGGACCTTATGGTGATTTATATGTCGTATTCAGTGTGGAAGAGAGCCAAATATTTGATCGTGAAGGTTCTGAAATTTATTATGAATTGCCAATTAGCTTTGTTCAAGCTGCTTTGGGAGATGAAGTTCAAGTACCTACCGTACATGGTGATATAAAATTAAAAATTCCTGCTGGTACCCAAACAGGGACCAATTTCCGTTTACGTGGTAAAGGGGCACCTAAATTGCGCGGAAACGGTACAGGTGATCAGCATGTTCAAACAAAATTAATTATTCCTAAACAATTAAATGAAGAACAAAAAGAGGCCTTAAGAGCATTTGCTGAAGCAGGTGGTCAGTCGGTTGATGAACAGCAAGAAGAAGGATTCTTTGATAAAATGAAGGATGCTTTTGGTGGTAAGAAGAAAAAGTAATTAAAAATTTCCGATTTAGTAGATAGATTGAATGTTTTTAATGATCAATTAATAGTATATTTAAAAAGTATCTAAACCAGATGACTCTTTTGTCTGTGTTAGATACTTTTTAAAATTTTATGCTCTTGATTCTTCGTTAGACGCTATGGAAATCGATGGTGGGTTTTTCTCTTTTAAAAACTTGCTGTATTTTTAATTTTTTGATTCACCAGGTTTAGTACAAGAAATAATAAAATACTGAACTAGTAGTCGCTAGAAAAAGAATATGCTAAAATAAATCAGTATGTATTTGAAGAAAAGAGGGATTTTGCCATGACTGAAACGTATAACCAAGAAATAGTTGGACTTCTTCAAAAAGAATTAACAAACTATCGAACCAATCAGTTAACGACGATTTTAACATTATTAAGTGAAGGAAATACAGTTCCTTTTATTGCTCGGTATCGTAAAGAAATGACAGGAAGTTTAGACGAAGTACAAATTCGGCAAATTGAAGAACGCTATCATTATTTATTAAATTTAGAAAAACGTAAAAAAGAAGTTCTTCGTCTTATTGAGGAACAAGGAAAGTTAACAAATGAACTCAAATTAGAAATACAACAAACAACAAAAATGCAACAAATTGAAGATCTCTATCGCCCTTATAAACAAAAACGTCGTACAAAGGCAACCATTGCTAAGGAAAAAGGATTAGAACCTTTAGCAGATTGGTTATTGGCATTAAAAGAGAATGCAGACGTACTTGTTGAGGCTGAACTTTATATAAATGAAAAAAATGAAGTTACAAGTGCTGAAGAAGCCTTACAGGGTGCTCATGAAATCTTAGCTGAACGAATTAGTGATGAACCAAAATTTCGTAAATGGATTCGTGACTTTACTTGGAAACATGGCCAATATGTTAGTAAGATAAAGAATAAGGAAAAAGATGAAAAAGGCATTTATGAAATGTATTATGATTTTTCAGAATCTGTTAGTAAAATTGTTCCTTATCGTGTGCTTGCAACAAACCGTGGTGAAAAAGAAGAAGTATTGAAAATTGCATTAATTGTAGATGAAACAAGAATCGATAATTATTTTGCGAATCAATTAATTGGAAATAAAACAAATTCTTTATCAGCTGCTTATATAACAACTGCCTATTTGGACAGTTATAAACGGTTTATCGCTCCAGCAATTGAAAGAGAAATTAGAAATCAATTAACAGAAATAGCAGATGAACAGGCAATTAATATTTTTGGCGAGAATCTTCAACATTTGCTTTTACAGCCACCATTGAAGGGAAAAATCGTTTTAGGATTTGATCCGGCTTATCGAACCGGTTGTAAGTTAGCAGTTATTGATCCAACTGGAAAAGTTTTAGCCATCCAAGTCATTTATCCTCATAAACCAGCATCAAAAGAAAAGCGTGCGGCTGCAGGTGAAATCTTTAATCAGTTAATTGAACAATATCAAATTGAAATGATTGCTATTGGAAATGGAACAGCCAGCCGAGAATCTGAAATTTTTGTATCTGAACAACTAAAACAAATTGAACGAGAAGTTTTTTATATACTTGTCAATGAAGCAGGTGCTTCTGTTTATTCAGCAAGTGATGTGGCCAGAGAAGAATTTCCAGATTTGCATGTTGAAGAACGAAGTGCTGTCAGCATTGCCCGTAGACTTCAAGATCCCTTGGCTGAACTAGTTAAAATTGAACCAAAAGCAGTGGGTGTTGGTCAATACCAACATGATGTCTCACAAAAACGTTTGGCAGAACAACTTGATTTTGTTGTAGGAACAGTAGTTAATCAGGTAGGTATTGATATCAACACAGCAAGTCCACAGTTACTACAATATATCTCAGGTTTAAATAAAACAACAGCAAAAAATTTGGTCACCTATCGAGATGAAAATGGTGCTTTTATGGCACGTGATGAAGTTAAAAAGGTGCCTCGTTTAGGACCTAAAGCCTACGAACAAGCGATTGGTTTTTTAAGAATTCCAAATGGTAAAAATATTTTAGACAATACGGGCATTCATCCAGAAAGTTATCCGATTGCTAAAGAAATTATAACGCTTGCTAATACTACTTTAAAAGAATTAGGCAGTCAACAAACTAATGATCAATTGAAACAACTGTCTGTAGAAGAGTTGTCAAAGACAGTTGATGTAGGAATTGAAACTCTAAAAGACATCATTAAAGCTTTAATTCAACCTGGTCGTGATATGCGTGATGAGATGCCTGCACCGCTTCTAAGAAAGGATGTTCTTTCAATGGAAGATTTGAAACCTGGAATGGAATTAGAAGGAACGGTAAGAAATGTCATTGACTTTGGTGCATTTGTTGACATTGGTGTCAAACAAGATGGGTTGGTTCATATTTCAAAAATGAGTACAAAATTCGTTAAACATCCAACAGATATTGTTTCTGTGGGTGATATTGTAACAGTTTGGGTGGAAGAAGTCGATTTGAAAAAAGCAAGAATTAGTTTAACAATGCTACCACAGACAAGAAGAAATGAAAACGAATGATAACAAAAGAAAAAATTATCACAAATGAACCATTGCAATTATTAGTGGAAAAAATATCAAATGAATCATTCAATCAATCTTTTTCACATATGGCTTCATTTAATTATAGATTAAAAACAACAGGCGGACGTTATTATCTGGCTTCCCATAATTTAGAGTTTAATCCTAAAATTATTGATCGGTATGGTATTGATGAATTAATAAAAGTGATTAAGCATGAACTTTGTCATTACCATTTGCACCTGGCTGGAAAAGGATATAAGCATAAAGATAAGGAATTTAAACGTTTATTAAAGCAAACAGGGGGAAGTCGCTTTGTTCCTCCATTAATAGACGAAAAAGCAAAATCTCTTCATCATTATGAATGTGAGCAATGCCGAACAACATTTTTAAGAAAACGTAAATTGAACACTGAACGTTTTGTTTGTGGGAAATGTGGTGGACATTTAATTTTGCGCCAAAATGAATTTAGTTAAAATTAATGAATTAAGATAGGTAGATGAATGTCATAAATTATTGAAAGAAAAATTAATTTATGACGTTCGACTATTTTAATCTTTTTCAAATTCCTAAAAAGATAATTTTAAGATTTTCTATTTATTCTAACAGACTGTTCATTGACATTTTTTTTATTCTATATTACCATTGTTAAAGTAGTAAGCGGTATTTGTTATTTTTTTTAAAAAATACAGCTACAAATTTACCCCTATATAGAGTATTTTAGCGGATGTGATGGAAAGGCAGACATGCAAGATTGAGGGTCTTGTGAGCATTAGCTCGTGTGGGTTCAAATCCCATCGTCCGCATTTATATGATTTTTTATCAGAAAATTGTTGTCTTAGTACCAAATGAAAATGATAGAGAGAGTTATTTTTATAAATAGCCGATAATATTCTTAGTTTTCTATTTGCGGTCATGGCGGAATTGGCAGACGCGCTAGCTTCAGGCGCTAGTGGTAGAAATACCGTGGAAGTTCGAATCTTCTTGGCCGCATTGTGTGTAAAACGTGTCTTTCTCTAAATTATGGCTGATGATTTAAATAATTTTTCTATACCTAAAAATTTATTTTTGCTATTAAAAATAAATTTTTAGGTATTTTTATTTTTGTCTTTGATTGAACTACTTATTTAAAATTACTAAATAGTTATCTAATTATTAGTTATTTAAAATCTAATAGTATAAAATAAAAAACAGTTTTTTACAGAAATGAAATTAGAATGTAACAAAAGATACAAGTTGTTATGGTAAAAATACCCATGTAATACAAATAAATGATAAAGTATTCCTTGTCGTTGATAGCGGCGAATAATAAATTACTTAAAAGGGGATTACACATTTATATGAAATCACTAAAAACAATTTTATTAGGAACTACGCTAGCAGCAGGAATCGGATTAAGTCTTGGAGCAGGAAATGTTCATGCAGACAGTTTATATAAAGTACAAGCAGGAGATACATTATCAAGTATTGCTGCAAAAAACCATACAAATGTACAAGAAGTTGCAAACAAAAATCAAATTTCAAATATAAATATGATTTATGAAGGTCAACAATTACAAATTAAAACGGTAGATTCAGCTGTAGCTACACCAAAAACTATGCAGGCAACACCAGTTGCTCAACCAGCATCAACGGTACAAAAACAAGCACCAGCTCAAACAAGTGCGCCAACGAGCGATTCAAATTCAGCAAAAGAATGGATTGCACAAAGAGAATCAAGTGGCTCATACAATGCAACAAATGGGAAATACATAGGTCGATATCAATTAGATGCTTCATACTTAAAAGGTGATTATTCACCTGCAAACCAAGAAAAAGTTGCTGAAAACTATGTTTCAGAACGTTATGGTTCTTGGGAACAAGCAAAAACTTTCTGGATGAATAATGGTTGGTACTAAAAAGTTTCTTTTTCAGTAAAATCATTGTTTAAAACAGAAAAAACAGCAGAACGAAATTCGTTCTGCTGTTTTTTTGTTTCTTTGAATGATTCATTTAAAGTAATCTAATAATAGATTAAAAATCTAAATTAAATAATTAGAGAGTAAAATATTATCACTTTTAATTTTTTTTAATCAACTAGCTGTTTATGGTAATTAGCTTTTTAATTAAGTTTAGTATTGACCAATTTAATAAACTATAGGAAGATTGATAGGTAGTTTGTTATTATAATTTCAGTAGGTCCTATAGCTGATCAACTAAATTTTTTATAGTTTTTTATTATACAATTCAGTAATTATATTAATTAGGATAAAAATTCTTAATAAAAAACTTATTTATTTTTTATTGAAAAAAATAGTAATGAAAATTTTATAGTTGAAGTTCATAGTTCAAGTTCAATAAAGAAAGACTACATATGTATGATGAAGAGGAGTTTAGGAAATGGAAATGAGAAGGCAACCAAAAAACAATCACAAACAAAGCATAATCTTAGGAATAATGATAGGTGTCATTATTTTAGGAATTGGTGGTTATTTTGCTTATAATAGTTGGCATCAAAAACAAGAACAGCAAGCGGCTGAAAAGGTAGCAAGTAACTTTTTACAAGCAATAAAAAAACAAAAATTCAATCAACTAGCAAAATTTCTTCAAGAAGAATCTTTAAGCAAAAATGGGTATACTGTTCAATCTATGCAAAAGAAGTATCAAACAATTTTCACTGGCATACAAGCACAGGATATCAAAAGTCAAAATATTTCAATCGCTAAAAAAAATAATCAACAATATACATTAAACTATACATTAGAAATGAGCACACCACTTGGAAAACTTTCTAATCTTAACTACCAGGCAACACTTAAAAAGATTGGGAAGAATTATCTTATTGAATAGACACCAACTTTAATTTTTCCAAAAATGGAAAAAAATGACAAGGTTTCTATCCAAACAAATGAAGCAGAAAGAGGAAAAATTGTTGATCGTAATGACAATGATTTAGCAGTAAATCAAGAACTGGATCAAGTAGGAATTGTACCAGGTAAATTGGGAGAAAATGAACAACAAAAAGAGGAAACAATAAAAAAAATTGGTCAACAGTTTCATTTTTCTGATGATGAAATAAATAAAAAATTAGCACAATCATGGGTACAGTCAGATTCATTTGTTCCCCTGACTATCTCTGATTCACCTGTGAATGAATTGCCACAGGGAACAATGATTCAAAAAACAAAAGTTCGCTATTATCCTTTAAAAGAGGCAGCAGCTCAATTAATTGGCTATACAGGACAAGTCACAGCTGAAGAAATTAAAAATGATCCCTCTTTAGCTAGTGAAGGGATGGTCGGAAAAACTGGTTTAGAAAAATATTATGATAAACAACTAAGAGGCCAAAGCGGTGGGACTCTTATGATTACAGATGAAAAAAATAACGAAAAAACGATTTTACAAAAAACGAAAAAACAAGATGGGCAAACTCTTCATTTAACGATTGATCAAACTGCTCAAAAACAAGCTTTTTCAATCTTTGATAATAAACCGGGGAGTGCTATTATTAAGAGTCCACAACAAGGAGATTTATTAGCTGTTGTCAGCTCACCCTCTTATGATCCAAATAAAATGGTAGCAGGAATTTCTTCATCTGATTATGATGCTTATTTAAAAGATAAAAATTCACCTTTTACGGCAAGATATGCAACACGTTATGCGCCAGGATCAACATTCAAAACAATTACAGGTGCAATTGGCTTAGATGCTAATACCTTGAAACCCAATGAATCCTTGCCAATCAGTGGCTTAAAATGGCAGAAAAATCATGATTGGGGAGATTACTATGTAACAAGGGTAAAGGCAGATCCATTAGTTGATTTAAAAACAGCACTCGTTCATTCGGATAATATTTATTTTGCACAGCAAACATTACGAATGGGAAAGAAAACATTCAAAAATGGATTAGATAAATTTATTTTTGGTGAAGACTTAAAATTACCGTTTGAAATGCAGCCTGCACAAATCTCTAATCATAATTTAGATTCAGAAATCTTGTTGGCAGATACTGGCTATGGTCAAGGACAATTACTACTTTCACCTATTCAACAAGCAACAGTTTTTAGCGTATTTCAAAATAACGGTTCATTGGTTTATCCAAAATTAAAATTGGACCAGCCACGTAAAATAAAAGCAAATGTTATTAGTAAATCATCTGCAAATCTAATTGCCGATGATCTGTTAGGAAGTGTTGAAGATGAGACAGGATATGTTCATAATATGTACAATCCAGCCTTCTCTTTAGCCGCTAAAACAGGGACAGCAGAAATAAAAAATAAACAGGACACTTTAGGTACTGAAAATAGTTTTCTACTTACAATGGATCGAAGTAATAATAAATTTTTAACAGTTATTATGACGGAAGATTCAAGAAAAAATAATACACCCGTTAATATTGGGAAACCTTTAATTGATTATTTAGAAGCAAACATAAAATAATCAAAGAACATCTTTAATAGGATAAACAAGAAAAAAAGTATCTGATTAATGAAAAAATTAACAAAGTAAAACGTATTAAAACTAACAGACTTTTATAGAAACAATAATTATGCTACAATAATCGACAGATTAACAGTACAAGAGAATAAAAGAGAAAGAAAGGGATCAAGTTTGCGATTATTAGCCATGGATACGTCTAATCAAGCTTTAAGTGTAGCTGTTTGTGAAGAGGATCAAATCTTAGGAGAATATACGACCACAATAAATAAAAATCATAGTATCACATTAATGCCAACCATTGATCGATTGATGCATGATCTTCATCTGAAGCCAACAGCTATTGATCGTTTTGTGGTTGCAAGGGGTCCTGGTTCTTATACTGGATTGAGAATTGGCATAACTACTGCTAAAACGTTGGCCTATACCTTGAAGAAAGAGTTAACTGCGGTTTCCAGTTTAGAAACATTAGCAGCAAATTGTGTTGGAATTGATGGTATCATTATTCCTTTATTTGATGCTCGTAGGGAAAATATTTATACGGGAGCTTATACCTATGATGAGAAGGGAAAGTTACAGACTATTTATTCAGATCGACATATTGCATTAACGGATTGGCTAATGATGTTGCAAGAATTTTCAAAGATCTATTTTGTCGGAGTTGACGTTAAAAAATTTGAAGTTACTATTAAAAAACAATTGCCTCAAGCGACTATAAATAAAATTGCTCAATGGCAAATACCTTGTGGCGCTGTTCTAGCTCAATTAGGAAAAGATCAAACACCGCTTGAGAATATTCATACATTTTCACCGAGTTATTTGAAACGAGTTGAGGCAGAAGAAAATTGGTTGAAAACCCACACTGCTGGAGAATGCAATTATGTGGAAAAAATTTAATTGGCTATCCAATTTAAGTTTATTTTTTACTGATCAACCTTTTTGTATCAAAGATTGGGTAATCATTCAAGATAAAAAATATTTTATTCATGAAATTACCATAAAAGATATTAAAGTGTTATTAGATATAGAAAGAGAAGTCTACAATGGCGAATTGCCTTGGACGAATTCAATGTTTTTATCTGAATTGCATACCTTATCTCCTCATTTGTATCTTTTAATTAGCTATAAACAAGAAGCCGTTGGATTTATTGGTTGTAGATTAGCTAAAAAGGATCTACATGTTACAAATATTGCCGTAAAACCGGCTTATCAAGGTAGAGGAATCGCAAGATATTTGATTGAAGAAATCAAACGATATGCCTATTTTCATAAATGTAAAACATTATCGCTGGAAGTTCGGATAAGTAATCATTCTGCACAATGCTTATATCGAAAAACAGGTTTTATACCAAAAAGCATTAAGCAGGGATACTATGTTGAAAAAATGAAGATGCTTTAGAAATGATTTGTTATTTAGAAGAAGGCCAAAAATGATTTTAACAAAAGAACAATTATCAAGAGAAAGAGCTTCATCTCAACTTTGGCAATTAAGTGAAGTCAGTTATGTAAATGGATCACCTTGGACAGAACAACAATTTTTTGATGATTTACTACAGCCTCATAGTCAGTATCTTATTTTTATTGAAGAAAATGAATGGCTAGGTTATCTTGGATATCATGTACTTTTATCTGAAGTACAGATTAATAACTTTGTAATCACAAAAAACAAACAGAAACAAGGCATTGGAAAACAATTATTTGCTACTTTTCAGCAGCAATTGATCGATGAAAAAATTGAAAAAGTATTTTTAGAAGTTAGAGAATCAAATAAAGTGGCAAGGCATTTTTATGAAATGTTAGGTTTTTCAATGATAGGACATCGAAAAAATTATTATCAAGCACCAAAAGAACATGCATGGGTAATGTGTAAAAAGTTAGAAGGTGAAAAGTATGGAGAAAATGAAAAGAGTGTTACTATTAGCAATAGAAAGTAGCTGTGATGAAACAAGTGTAGCAGTTGTTGCAGATGGTCATCAAATTCTTTCAAACATTATTGCATCACAAATCCATAGTCATCGAAGATTTGGCGGTGTGGTTCCAGAAGTGGCTAGTCGTCACCATGTTGAACAGATAACATTTTGTATAGAAGAGGCATTGGAAGAAGCAGCTGTTCGACCAGAAGATCTTAGTGGTGTTGCTGTTACCTATGGACCTGGATTGGTAGGTGCTTTATTGATTGGCGTCTCAGCAGCCAAAGCATTCGCTTGGGCGCATGGTTTACCCTTAGTACAAGTGAATCACATGGCTGGTCATACTTATGCAGCAAATTTGATTGAACCACTTAAATTTCCATTAATCTCTTTGCTAGTTAGTGGTGGACATACCGAATTGGTTTATATGAAAGAGGCTGGCTCGTATGAAATTATTGGTGAAACTAGGGATGATGCTGCAGGAGAAGCGTATGATAAAATTGGTAGAGTTTTAGGTCTTTCCTATCCAAGTGGAAAAGAAGTCGACCTCTTGGCTCATAAGGGAAAAGATACCTATCATTTTCCACGTGCGATGTTAAAAGAAGATAATTATGATTTTAGTTTTAGTGGACTTAAAAGTTCTTTTATTAATACAGTTCATAATGCACAACAACGTGAAGAAAAATTAAATAAAGAAGATTTAGCAGCTAGCTTTCAAGCAAGTGTGGTTGACGTCTTGGTGGAAAAAACCATTCGAGCATGTCAGGAATATTCTGTCAAGCAATTAATTATTGCTGGAGGGGTAGCAGCAAACCAAGGCTTAAGAGAAAAAATGAAAAAATCCTTAGAGGAAAATTTACCAACAACTCACTTAATTATTCCTTCATTACGATTATGTGGTGATAATGCAGCCATGATTGGTGCAGCGGCGTACATAGAGTGGGAAAAAGGTCATTTTGCTGAATGGGATTTAAATGCTCTGCCAGGTTTAAATTTTCCTTATCTCTAATTTTAAAACTATAAGGATTATTAAATAGAAAAATAAAACATTTGTTATTCATTTTTCTATTTAATTTTCAGTTGTTCTTTTTATTTCTATTTGACTGATCAGAATTGTCATTTATCCACTAATAATAAGAGAATCAACTAGCCATATGGAATTTTTTCTGTTAATATATAAATTAATAATGATTCATCGTTGATGAAGAAAATTCTATTTTTTATTTTTAAGCGAATCTGGGAGAGTGTGAGCTAGATAAATGGAAATAGAAAAGCGCACTTTTGAGATGAAACGGCAGCTACCGTTATAGTTAAGTTGGTCATTCCTGACAATCAGAGTGGTACCGCGGGATTTTTCTCGTCTCTAATGGTTTTTAAACCATTAGAGATTTTTTATTTGTTTTTATTTTTATATAGGAGGGCTATTAAAGTGAACAATAAAGAAATAGTAGCAAAAGCAATTTATGAAGTCGTTAAAGATGACCTGAAGATGGAGCAAATTTTACAAGCTTTAGAAACTCCTAAAGCAGTAGAGCATGGAGATGTTGCTTTTCCAACTTTTATACTTGCAAAAACTTACCGAAAAGCACCCAAACAAATTGCAACTGAATTAGCTGAAAAAATCAACACAACAGAATTTGAAAAAATTGCTGTAGTTGGTCCATATTTGAACTTCTTTATGTGTAAGGAAATGATTAGTCAACAAGTTATTCAAACTATTTTGCAAGAAAAAAATCATTATGGAGAATATACAATCGGTGAAAATCGCAATATTACTATCGATATGTCTTCTCCGAATATTGCAAAACCAATTTCTATGGGGCATTTACGTTCAACCGTTATTGGTAATTCTATTGCATTAATCTTGAAAAAAATTGGGTATCAACCTGTTCGAATTAACCATTTAGGTGATTGGGGAACCCAATTTGGTAAATTAATTGTGGCTTACAAGAAATGGGGATCAGAAGAGAAAGTAAAAATGACACCCATTCTTGAACTATTCCATTTGTATGTTAAATTCCATGATGAAGCCGAAAAAAATGAAGAGTTAAACGATGAGGCTAGAGTTTGGTTTAAAAAATTAGAAGAAGGCGACACTGAGGCAACACAACTATGGAAATGGTTCCGCGAAGAATCTTTGCAAGAGTTTAATAAGATCTATGCAATGCTAGAAGTTTCTTTTGACTCATATAATGGTGAAGCCTTTTATAATGATAAGATGGATGAAATTGTCACAATGCTTGAAGAAAAACATCTATTAGAAGAGGATAAAGGTGCAGAGATTGTTGATCTTTCTTCTTACGAACTAAATCCAGCTTTGATTCGTAAATCTGATGGAGCAACCTTATACATTACACGTGATTTGGCGGCTGCGTTATATCGCAAACGCACCTATGATTTTGCTAAATCTCTTTATATTGTTGGTAACGAACAAGCCATTCATTTTAAACAGCTAAAAGCTGTTTTAAAAGAATTAGGATTTGATTGGTCAGATGATATGAAGCATATTCCATTTGGCTTAATCACTCAAGGTGGTAAAAAGCTCTCTACTCGTAAGGGAAAAGTTGTTTTACTAGAAGAGGTATTAAATGAAGCTATAGAATCAGCTAATCAACAAATTGCAGAAAAGAATCCCGAATTAATGAATCGTGAAGAAGTAGCAAAACAAGTAGGAATTGGCGCAGTTATTTTTCATGATTTAAAAAATGATCGTTTGAACAATTTTGATTTTGTCTTAGATGAAGTTGTTCAGTTTGAAGGTGAAACAGGACCATACGTACAATATACCCATGCACGTGCAATGAGTATTCTAAGAAAAGCAGAATTTATACCTAAAGCAGATACAAATTATGCATTAAATGATTCAGAAAGCTGGAGAATTATCAAATTGTTGCAAGAATTTCCTACAATTGTTTTAACTGCGGCAGATAAATATGAACCTTCTGTTATTGCTAAACATGCTATTCGTTTAGCACAGGCATTTAATAAATATTATGCTCAAGTAAAAATACTAACAGAAGATAATCAAAAAGAGAATCGATTAGCCTTGGTTTATGCTTTAACAATTATTTTAAAAGAAGATTTACGTTTATTAGGATTACATGCGCCAAATGAAATGTAAATGATGAATCCTTTATTAAGTAAATATTAAAGTGCAGAATTTTAAAGAAAATTCCTAGATTTCGCCTATTTTAAATGCTATACTTTCATTAATTTAAAGAGAGCGTTAAAAAAGGTGGTAAGAAAATGGCTGAAAAATGGTTTGAAGATGCAGAATATGTTTCGTATGTAGAAGATTTATTAGCAACGGATGAAGTGAAACGTTTAAATAATTATGTACATCATATTCATACAACCCGTCTGGAACACTGTATTAGTGTTTCTTATAATAGCTATAGGCTAGCAAAACGTTGGCATTGCAATAAAAGAGCAGTAGCTAGAGCTGGTTTATTGCATGATTTATTTTTTTATGATTGGCGAACAACTAAATTTGATGGTGGTACACATGCTTATATGCATCCACGAATCGCAGCTAAAAATGCAGAAAGTATCACCGAATTGTCGGATTTAGAAAAAGATATTATTATCAAACATATGTGGGGAGCAACAATAGCGCCGCCTAGGTATAAAGAAGGCTATATTGTAACAATGGTAGACAAATATTGTGCTTTTAAAGAAGTAATGAATCCATTAATGTATAGCTTTAAAAATAAGTGGCGATATCATACAACCAAATAAGGTTCTTCTTATTTGATTGTTTTTCACAACCTACTCAGGTAAAGATCTTTTAATATTCTATAAAAACAATCCATTTATTCTTATCAGGACAAAATTCATAAATTACGAACATATCTATTAAATAAAAAGGCATGAGTATTTCTCATGTCTTTTTATTTAATTGGATTTTTATAAAAAATAAAAGAGCGGAAACAAGCTATCAATGAATTGAAATAATCATGCTTGTTTTTTTCTTCTAAGAAAAGATATAGAATTATTTTTAAGTTCATGAATAGAAATTTCGTTCATTCAATAATTTTCGTTCATTCAATAATTAATGAATACTTCAAATTTTGAGAATGAAATAAAAACGAAATAATAAGAATAATTCCTATTTTCCTTTTAATTATGCTAAACTTGCCATGAGGTGAATCAACATGAAGAATTATCAATATCCATTAGAACTAGACTGGACTAAGGAAGAGATTATTATAGTAACTCGTTTATGGGCAGCTGTTGAGCAGGCAAACGAGACTGGTATCGAGGTTAATGAATTTATGAAAACTTATCGAACCTTCAAAACTGTGATCCCTAGTATTGGTGAAGAAAAAGCATTAGGCAAAAAGTTTCAAAAGGTGTCTGGTTACTCACTCTATCAAACACTGCAACAAGCAAAAGGAATGGAAAAAGGATTATTGAAACTGGAGGATAAATAAATGGAGAAAGAAAAGCTAATTATACAAATAAAAAAATGGCTAGAGGAAGCAGCAGTGTATATTCGAAAAAATATCAGAGCAGAAATAGAAGTAACTGAAAAATCTGGTCGTACAGACCTAGTTACAAATATGGATGAGGAAATTCAAGGTTTCTTAATCGATAAAATCCAAAAAAACTATCCAAAAGATCGCATTTTAGGTGAGGAGAAAGGGTATTCTTCCATTGATTCTTTTACAGGACGTGTTTGGATTATTGATCCAATTGATGGAACAATGAATTTTGTGATGGAAAAAGAAAATTTTTGTATTATGATTGGAATTTATGTTGATGGCAAAGGAGAACTTGGTTTCATCTATGATGTAATGAATCATCAATGCTATTGGGGAGGAGTAGACTTAGGTGTACATTGCAATGATCGTTTATTAGAATCACCTAAAATGAAATCATTATCTGATGGATTAATGGGAATGAATGCCTTTATGTTTGGTAAAAATATTCATCATGCAAAAGAAATTGGTGAAACTAGTCGTGGTATTCGTGTCACCGGCTGTGCAGGTTTAGAATTGATTGCTATGTTGAAAGGAAACCATATTGGTTATCTTTCTAACTTATATCCTTGGGATTATGCCGCAGGCATTGTTCTACTGAATGAATTTGGATTTTTCTATTCAAATGTTTCGGGTGAACCTTTGAAATTCTCAGGACGAGAATACTTTTTAGCAGCCACTCCAGTAGCCTATCAAGAAATCACAAGTCAATATTTCAATCTTTAATTGTTCATTATCGAGTTGAAAATTTAAAAACAGTGTGGCATGTCCGTTATTTGTAGTATAAATCTTTTGATGAACTTTAGGCTAGATAAATGCAAAAAATAAATTAAAAATTATTAAAAAATAATATAGAAATTTTCAGAAAAAATAATAAAAAATGTAAATTTTTTTAAATTTAATAGATAAAGACTATATTTTAATCTTAAAATTTGGTATAATAAAAAGTCGGGATTTACATTACAGTTAATATTAGAGTAGGGAGTAATTATATTGAACTATAGAAATGATATTCGCAACGTAGCCATTATTGCTCACGTTGACCATGGAAAAACAACATTAGTCGATGAATTATTGAAACAATCTGATACCTTGGATGATCATATAGAGCTACAAGAAAGAGCAATGGATTCGAATGCGTTAGAAAAGGAACGTGGAATTACCATTTTAGCTAAAAATACTGCAGTTAAATATAAAGGCACAAAAATTAATATCATGGATACTCCAGGCCACGCGGATTTTGGTGGTGAAGTAGAGAGAATTATGAAGATGGTAGATGGTGTTCTATTAATTGTTGATGCCTATGAAGGTACAATGCCACAAACACGTTTTGTTTTGAAAAAGGCACTTGAACAACATTTAACACCAATTGTTGTTGTAAATAAAATTGATAAACCTTCTGCACGTCCAGCTGAAGTTGTTGATGAAGTATTAGAATTATTTATTGAACTAGGTGCAGATGAAGACCAATTAGAATTCCCAGTTATTTATGTCTCTGCTATCAATGGAACTTCTAGCTTATCAGAAGACCCAGCTGATCAAGAAAAAACCATGATTCCAGTTTTTGATACCATTATTAATCATATTCCTGCACCAATTGATAATAGTGAAGATCCATTACAATTTCAAGTTTCCTTACTAGATTATAATGAATATGTTGGTCGTATTGGAATTGGTCGAGTATTTAGAGGAGAAATTAAGGTTGGTGATCAGGTAGCTTTAATGAAATTGGATGGTTCTGTTAAAAAATTCCGCGTAACAAAATTATTCGGTTATTTTGGATTACAACGTCTGGAAATTGAACAAGCTAAAGCTGGAGATTTGATTGCTGTTTCTGGAATGGAAGATATTTTTGTAGGAGAAACGGTAACACCCGTTGATCAACAAGAAGCGCTGCCAATCCTTCATATTGACGAACCAACACTACAAATGACATTTTTGGTGAACAATTCACCTTTTGCTGGACGTGAAGGTAAATTTGTCACAGCTAGAAAAATTGAAGAACGCCTAATGGCACAATTACAAACAGATGTGTCTCTTAGGGTAGATCCAACCGAATCACCAGATCGATGGACAGTTTCAGGTCGTGGTGAGTTACATTTATCTATTTTAATTGAAAATATGAGACGTGAAGGTTATGAACTTCAAGTTTCTCGTCCAGAAGTGATTGAACGTGAAATTGATGGTGTAATTTGTGAGCCATTTGAACGTGTTCAAATTGATACACCTGAAGAATACATGGGCAGTATTATTGAATCATTAAGCCAACGTAAAGGTGAAATGCAAGATATGATACACACAGGCAATGAACAAATTCGCTTAATTTTCTTAGCACCAGCACGTGGATTAATTGGTTATACGACAGAATTTTTATCGATGACTCGTGGATATGGCATTATGCACCATACTTTTGATCAATACTTGCCAATGATTAAAGGACAAATTGGTGGACGTCATCAAGGGACTTTGGTATCCATTGATACTGGAAAAGCAACAACTTACAGTATCATGAGTATTGAAGAACGTGGAACAGTTTTTGTTGAGCCGGGTACAGAAGTGTATGAAGGAATGGTTATTGGTGAAAATAACCGAGAGAATGATTTAACGGTGAACATTACCAAAGCAAAACAAATGACAAACGTTCGTTCGGCTACAAAAGATCAAACATCTGTTATTAAAAAACCAAAAACGCTGACTTTAGAAGAATCATTAGAATTTCTAAATGATGATGAGTACTGTGAAGTAACACCTGAAAGTATTCGTTTAAGAAAACAATTATTGAATAAAAGTGAACGTGAAAAGGCAAATAAAAAGAAAAAAAGTTAATCAAGAACATTTAAATTTATATAAATAGGTAGGAAGAGCTAGAAAATTAAATTTTTTAGCTCTTTTTGCTATTTTTTACTTTTAATGATTAAAATAGATGAAAATAAAAAATAGTCATAAATGGTAGTCATAAATTAATAAATTTAGGTCTATTTTTGAATGAAGAGAAATCGTTTTGTGGATAACTAGGTCTAGTGCAAAAATGAGTTATTTATGCATCGCTATTTTATTCTATTTTATTTTTTAAAATGTTTCATAAATTTTTTTGTTTCACAAGATTTCTTGAACTGTTGAATAGTAAATGGTAGAATGGATCGTAAGAGTATGCAGGTGGGAGAGTAAATAATGGCTGATACAAAGCAATTACTAAAAAAAGTATTTGGATATGAGCAATTTCGTCCTGGACAACAAGAATTAATTAATTGTGTTTTGAATAGACAAAATGTTCTGGGAATTATGCCAACAGGTGGAGGAAAATCTATCTGTTATCAATTACCTGCCCTGATGCTACCCAATTTAACCTTGGTGATTTCACCTTTGATTTCATTAATGAAAGATCAGGTAGATGCTTTAAATCTGTTAGGAATTCCAGCTACCTTTATTAATAGCACAATTTCTATTCAAGAAATGAATCATCGGATCCAATTAGCAGTAGATAAGAAGGTAAAGTTATTATATATTGCACCAGAACGGCTAGAATCTTATGATTTTCAACAACTTTTATTACATGTACCTATTGATGTACTAGCCGTTGATGAAGCTCATTGTATTTCTCAGTGGGGATACGATTTTAGACCTAGCTATTTACGGGTAGCAGAGATTATTCACCAATTTAAACAACAGCCAACTATAATTGCATTGACTGCAACTGCAACGCCACAAGTGGCGGAAGATATTCTAAAAAAATTATATATTCCTATTGATAACCAGGTAAAGACAGGATTTTTAAGAGAAAACCTATCTTTTCAGGTAATTAGAGACCAAAATCGCGACTTATTCTTATTAGAATATCTCAAATTAAACCAAGCACAAGCAGGAATTATTTATGTCAATACACGTAAGGAAGCTGAACGGATTTATTTATTATTAAAAAGTAAAAAAATTGCTGTTGGAATTTATCATGGTGGAATGAGCGAACAAGAACGAAATGACAATCAAGAAAAATTTCTGTTCGATCAACTACAAGTTATTGCTGCTACCAATGCTTTTGGCATGGGGATTAATAAAAGTAATGTTCGTTTTGTTATCCATGCACAGACACCTGGTAATATTGAATCTTACTATCAGGAAGCAGGACGCGCTGGTCGTGATGGTTTGCCAGGAGATGCGATTTTATTTTACACCCCTCAAGATTTACAAATTCATCATTATTTTATTGAACAAATGACTTGTACAGATGATTATAAGCAACAACAATATACAAAACTAAAAGAAATTTCTCAATATGCAAATACTCAAGTATGCTTACAGCAATTTATCTTAAATTACTTTGGTGATCATGGCCTGGAATGCCATAAATGTACAAATTGTTTGGATCAACGAGAGTTGGTTGATATTACAATAGATGCTCAAAAAATATTATCCTGTGTCAAGCGAATGGGAGAGCGATTTGGTAAAGGCCTAGTTGGTAGAGTATTAACTGGATCAAAAGATAAAAAAATTGAACAGTGGCATCTTGATCAACTGCCTACTTATGGATTATTAAAAGATCGAACACAAAAAGAAGTTGTTCAGCTAATTGATTATTTAACAGCTAAGGGACAATTGATTGCTACTTCTGGACAATACCCGATTCTTCAGGTGTCTCCCTTGGGAATAGAAGTTCTGTTAGGAAAATGTTCTGTTTTTAGAAAAGAGGATCAAAAAGTACATAAAGTAATTGACAATGATGAATTATTTGAAACGCTTAGAGAATTACGTATGGATTTGGCGCAAAAAGCAAATGTTCCTCCTTATTTGGTTTTTTCTGATAGTACCTTAAAAGAAATATGTGAAAAGTTACCTAAAAATACGATTCAGTTTTTACAAATTAAAGGGGTTGGCCAAAATAAACTAGATAAATATGGTGAACTATTTATTAATAAAATTAAGGAATTCCAATCAGAAAATAAAATTTGATTCATTCATTTTTTCTTATTATTTCAATACCAATTGTCGCTATTTTTTTCAAGAATAAAAGACAAATGATGTTTTAAAAATCATGAATCTTTATATCGTTTATGATATAATTAAACAATTAGGAGTAGGAGGCAAAAGTATGGAACCTATTTCAAAAGAACATGCCATCCAATTATTAAATGAAGATGCATGTAAAATTAAACAATTAATTCAAAGTCAAAAAAATAGTCTTTGTATTTTTCAATGTAAAGCTTTTGAAGAAATAATAGATACACAAATTTATGGATTTTCAAGACAGGTTACTTATGCTGAACGCTTAGGTCTATTGACTATAGCTGAAGGACAACAATTGATTAAACACCTTGGGAAAGAATTAGACCAATTGTATACAGATATTTATGAAAAAGAATAAGCAATCGAATTAAAATAAACAATTGCTGATTTGATATTTTATCTAAGTATAAAGTTTAATCCTCATACCTATTCGGTGATTAAAAACACTGAAATCATCGCTATTTTTATATATTATTAAAATAACTGAGTAAAGATGGATAGGAGAAGCTATGAAGCGATTTTTGGCTTTTGTTTTCGTACTTATAACTATAATAATTCTTGGTTATTTACAACCAATCTATTTTCCAGTAAAAAAAACAGAAATTGCTAAAGTAGACACTGAGCAACAAAGCAATTTTCAACAAGCGCTTCCTTATGAAAAATTACCAACAACTGGTTATGCTGATTATATTGGTAAAAATAGTTCTTTCTTAATTAATCAATTAGGAATGCCAAGTGCAAAAATAACTGCCAATTATAATTATGAATGTTGGCAGTTTAATCGTTCAAATGGTGAATATATAGAAGCAAATGTAAAAGATGGAAAGATAGCTGCTATCAAGGTACTTAATAAAACGCAGGAAACAACTCCTTTTCATTTAGGTATGATTTTGTCAGAAGTCTCTCACAAGATAACAATTTACTCAAATTTTAACTTCTCTTATAATAAAAAACAATATAATTTAGAATTAACTGAGGAAGATATGAATTATCGCCCACTCATTGCCTTTAATAATGATACATTCGCTATTTTATTTTTTGGTCAAGGAAATAAAAAATTAATAGGAATTATTTATCTAGATAAAGAAAGTTTGCTGACAATGCTGCCTTATCAATTAAATAAAGGCCAGCAACTATTGCCTAATAAACAACAAAGTGGTAATTATTCTAAAAAACAACTTATTCAGGTCATTAATCGATTAAGAAAAGCTGAAAAACTACCTGTATATACAGAGAATAGAGATAACCAAAAACAAGCAGAACTATTTATAGAGGAATTTAATGAAAAAAAGACCTTATTTCTTTCTGATGAACGTTTAAGAAAATTAAGTGAAATCCAAAATTCTCCTTTTGTTAATCTTTATTTTTCTTTATCAAGTGAAGAAGTCAAACAATGGTTAACTATTGAGAATATGAATCAAAATAATAGAACAATTATCTATCAAGAACCTATCTATGATCCAGTATTTACACTATTATCATGGTTTTCTGATCCATTGGATTATCCAAAATTTAACCATAAACAAAAGGAAATGTTGAGTGTTGCATTAGATAATCATAGCATGCTAATCTTAATACACAGGAATATAGACGAAAAATCTCTGAATAAAGGAAAATGAATCATATGATTATTACAAATCAGCTGTTTAACATTGAAGATCAAATTACTCAACTGAGTAGCGCAATTACAACAAGTAACAAAATGAAAAATTATCATCAAGCTTACCAGAAAATGAATACTTCCTCAATTGTTTTAAAAAAGCGACAAGCTTTTCTAAATAGTAGAGAATCTTTTGAAGCAATAAAAAATTATGATCACTATGTACCTGACTATTACAAAAAAAAGCGAGATGTACATAAAGCTAAAAGAGAACTGGATATATTACCAGAAGTAGCAACATTTCGTCAAGCTGAATTAGAAATACAAACGATTTTAGATGTAATTGGAACGCAAATCGCTAACACGATCTCTCAAACTATTCATGTAGATACAGGTAATCCTTTTTTTGAAGGAAAAAAAAAGGCAAATTGTGGAGGTTCCTGCCATGGATGTTAAACATGAATTAACCATACAAAAACGTCGATGTTTAATTATTTGGCTGTATAGTTTAAGGCAATTAAAACAATTGAAGCGGTATGGAATTATTCATTATGTATCTCATCGCGCAAAATATGTTGTTTTATACACTGAAGATGAAGGCATTGATATAATAAAAAATAAAATCAGTGAATTGAATTTTGTGAAAACTGTTGAAAAATCTTATTTGCCAGACTTAAATATGAGTTTTACTGGTAAGATTGATAATAAAACAGATACCTCAAAAATAGAAAATAGTTTTGATCTAGAAAAACGAACAACAAAAATCCAATTATCTGAACAATTGGATGATTATATTTAGCAAAATATATAAAATAAAAGATTTTTTATAAATAATATAAAAGGAAAACATATATGCGCATAATTTCTGGGATTTATAAAGGCCGTCGATTAAAAACATTAAAAAATAACTTAACTCGTCCAACAACAGATAAAGTTAAAGGAGCTATCTTCAATGTCATTGGCCCGTATTTTGATGGAGGAGTTGTTCTTGATTTATTTTCTGGTAGTGGAAATCTAGCGATTGAGGCAATTTCAAGAGGAATGGAAAAAGCAGTTTGCGTTGATAAAAATTATGAAGCAATTAAAATTATTAAAGAAAATGTTGCAAACGTAGATGAAACAGGAAAATTTATTATAAAAAAGTCAGATGCACAAAAAGCTTTAATCCATTTAAAAGCCGAAAATCGTCAATTTGATTTAGTTTTTTTAGATCCACCTTATGCTGAGCAAAAGATTATACAACAAGTTGAACAACTATCTACTGATAACTTGCTGGCAGAGGAAGCATTAGTTGTTTGTGAAACAGATAAAATGTGTGAATTGCCAGTATGTATTGCTCAATTAAAGCAAATACGCAAAATGGATTATGGTATTACTAAAATTACTATTTATAAAAGAGAGGTTCCTTATGAATAAAATTGCTCTTTTCCCAGGCAGTTTTGATCCATTAACAAAAGGGCATTTAGATATTATTCAGCGTAGTGCCAAATTATTTGATGAAGTAATTATTGGGATCTTTGTCAATACCAATAAAACTCCTTTATTTACTCTATCTGAACGGGTTGAAATGATTAATAAAACGATTGCTTTTTTGCCCAATACAAGGGTAGTTACACAAAAAGAACAATTAACAATAACAAGTGCCAAACAATTAGGCGCTAATTTTTTAATTAGAGGAATTCGCAATGTAAAAGATTATGAATATGAACGTGATATTGCCACGATGAATCAACAATTGGCCTCTGAAATTGAAACAGTCTTTTTGTTAGCAGATCAGAACTTTACACAAGTTAGTTCTAGTATTTTAAAAGAAATTATTCATTTTAATGGAGACGTATCTAATTATCTACCAACTGAAGTAAATAATCGGCTAAATGAGAAAAGGCAAAAAGGACTGAATAGCTAATGAAACAAAATAAAAAATTCTCTTTAAAAGTATTTTTACCAACTTTCTTTATATTTATTTTAGCCGTTGCTTTTTTTGTTCCAATTCCTTATTATATTGAAGGGCCAGGAACTACAGAAAATTTAAAGGAAATTATTCGTGTTGATAATAAAAAAGATCATGCAAGGGGTAGTTTTTATCTAACTACTGTAGGAATACGTCCAGCGACAATGGTTACGGCATTAATAGCAAAATTCTCTGACTTTTATGAACTAGAAAATAAAAAAGAGTTAATGGGAGACAATAGCAATCAAGAGTATAATCAAATCCAGCAATATTATATGGATTCATCAAAAAATGCGGCTATTGAACAGGCTTTAAAGTTAGCTCATCTTCCTTATAAAATGACATTTAAAGGGGTTTATGTATTAGCAATTGAAGATAAATCAGATTTCAATAAAAAATTAAGGTTGGAGATACAGTTGTTGGAATTGATGGCCATACTTTTAATAATAAAGAGTCTTTTATGGATTATGTTCAAAAACAAAAAATTGGTCAAAAAGCTAAAATTACCTATGTCCAAAATGGAAAAGAAAAAAAGACAACTGGTAAACTCATGCAGTTGCCAACAACCAAAAAAGCGGGGATTGGAATTACTTTAGTTGATCATACAGAGATTATTCCTTCCATACCTGTTTCCATTAAAACAGATAATATTGGTGGACCTTCAGCTGGATTAATGTTTACTTTAGAAATCTATAAACAACTCACGCATAAAGATCTACAAAAAGGCTATAAAATTGCTGGAACTGGTACAATGGATAATCAAGGGATTGTTGGACGGATTGGTGGAATTGATAAAAAGATAGTTACTGCTAGTAAAAATAATATTGATATCTTTTTCGCTCCAAATGATGAAATTACAAAGGAAATACGCAAGGCAAATCCAAAGATACTATCAAACTATAAAGAAGCAAAACAAACAGCAAAAAAAATAGATACTAAAATGAAAATAATTCCTGTTAAAACTGTTCAAGAAGCAGTGAATTATCTAGAAAAACTCCCAGAAAAAGGTAGTAAATGATGGGAGAAATTTAAAATGGTAATTATGTATCATCTAGGTGAAAATGATGAATAAAAATCAAAGTGTATTATTTGAATTTATTTAATAAGAATATGTTATTCTAATGGTTCTTTAAATGTTTAATTTAACGTTTAAAGAACCATTTTTATAATAAAATTTTTGAATGATATATGGTTATTCGATTGAATAAGAAAAAACTATCTAATAGTTAGGATTAAAAGAAATGATTTATTCTAGCTATTTTACTTATTAGTAATTAAAACATCAAAATCCATTTATTTTACGTATCTTTTTTTAGGAGGTGAGATGATGGAAAGATGCCAAAAATTGTTGAAAAGTTATCTATCATTTATTAGCATAGATTTTATAATAATAATTTTTATAGCATTGATTGGTATAAACTATACAATGAGCAAAAGCGAGGAAACTGTAAAGCAACAACCGACGTTTGATATATCCAAAGAAGAGAAAAAAGTAGAAATAGATAAGACAGAAAAAGCGACACAACAAAACGAAAGTCCTTATCTAGATATTAAAGGTGCCGTAAAAGCACCAGGTATGTATAAAGGAAAAATAAATATGCGGGTATGGGATGCCATTGCTCTAGCAGGTGGTTTAACAGAAGAAGCAGAAACAAAACAGGTAAATTTTTCTCAAAAAATAGCAGATCAGATGGTCATTTATATACCTATAAAAGGAGAAGAGATCCAAGAAATCTCTTATTCTACTCCAGAAAAAACAAATCAATTAAATAAAAAATTAGAAAATGAGAAAGTAAACTTAAATCAGGCAGACGAACAGCAATTACAACAATTAAATGGTATTGGATTGAAAAAAGCTCAAGAAATCATCCGTTATCGAGAAGAGTAAGGAGAATTTAAGACTATTGAAGACCTTGAAAATGTGTCTGGAATTGGTGCAAAAACGGTAGAAAGTTTAAAAGACGCTATTACTGTATCTTAATAAAAGTGGCTGGAAAAATAAAGTTTTATTGACTAGTTTTTTATGATCGCTTACCATTTAACTATGTAATATAATATATTATTGATCAGCAGATAATCATTGCATAAGTAACGAAATAAATTAAATCGTCTAAAAGGAGAATAAAATGACAGTTGAGAGGATTCCTTGGAATCAATATTTTATGGCTCAAAGTGTTTTGTTATCACTACGAAGTACATGCAAACGTTTGGAAGTCGGTGCAACAATTATTAAAGATAAAAGAATTATTGCTGGTGGATATAATGGTTCTGTTAGTGGTGACGTTCATTGCCTTGATGAAGATTGTCTTATGATGGAGAATCATTGTGCACGAACAATCCATGCGGAAATGAATGCTATTTTGCAATGTGCAAAGTTTGGCATACCAACGGAAGGAGCAGAAATTTATGTAACCCATTTTCCGTGTTTGCAATGTACAAAAATGATTTTACAGGCAGGAATTAAAAAATTTTTATTTAAAAAATTATAGAAATGATGTCTATGCAATAAATTTAATAAAAAAAGTTGGTGTAGAAATAGAACAAGTTTTACTTTCAAAAGATTATTTTGCTGAATTACATTTTGGAGAATATTCATCACCGTTTGAAGAATTATCTACAAGAGATAAATAACTATTATTTTTTTCCAGCACTTGCTTCCTTGGGTGTTGCTATATTTTTATTAGAGATGCATAAATCAAATGTCTTTTTATTAGGAATCATTGCAATAAGGATTTATTGTACCAAACATAGAAAAATCCAATTATGTTGTTTATTGGTTGCCTTTCTTACCTTATTATCTAGTGGCTATTTATTAATTCATGAGAAAAAACATCAATTAGACGAAATGAAAAATTGTTCAGGAAAATTGACTATTTGGCCAGATAATATTCGGGTAGATGGTGATCGTCTACAATTGAGAGGAAAAGTAAAGCTAGATAATCCCACATTCACTTTTAAAAATCTTGCTTTTTACAAATTAACTTCAAAAGAAGAGAAAATATATTGGCAAACGCGCATGAGACCTGTTGAAATTTCTTTTGTGGGAAGTAGTCAGAAACCATTAGATCAAATCAATCGATTTGGATTTAATTACCAAAAATTTTTGAAACAACAAAAGATATACCAAATAATTACAGTAAAAAAAATTCATTCTATTTCAGCTGTTGTAGTACCTATTTATCGCTTTGACAGATGGATAGGTATATTAAGAAGTTGGCTGGCGCAGCACATTCAAAGAAATTTTGGAAAACAAACAGCTATATATATGAATATGTTGCTCTTAGGGATTAAACAATCAGAATTCTCAGAAATTGAAGAAACATTTTCAACGCTAGGCATTTTACATTTATTTAGCTTATCAGGAATGCATGCCACTTTTTTTATGAATTGTCTTCGATATTTTTTGCTTAGAATAGGTATTCAAACAAATAAAGTTTTTTGGTTACAATTGCTTTTTGCTATTTTTTATAGTGGAATGACTGGTTTTTCTATTAGTGTTATACGAGCATTGTTACAAATGAGTTTTCAATTAATAAATCAGAAATATTCATTAAAATTATCTAGTTTAGATTGCTGGAGCTTGGCATTAATAGTTCATTTATTAGGAAATCCTTATCTTTTGTTCACAAATGCTGGAAAATTTAGTTATTTTCTTTCTTTTTTTATTTATTATATTTTAAAAATTATTGCTCATTATCCATCTAAATGGTTGAAATCTTCTTTACTTTCTTTATTGCTAGGTATTACCATGATTCCCTTAGCAGGTGTTACCTTTTATGAATGGCAAGTTTTCAGCAGTTTGTTAACTTGGATTTGTTTTCCTCTATTTAAAAAGATTCTTTTACCAATTATACTAAGTAGTTTTTTATTTTCATTTATTAGTAAAATAAATATCTATATTGTTATTTTAGAACAGTTTTTTCAATCGTTAACCATTCTTTTTATGAGAATTGAACAATTTTGGAGTGGAAATATAGGTATTCGACATTTTTCATTCTTTACCTGTTTATTAATAATTTATCTGCTGATTTGTTTTTTTAATGCTTGGATAAATAAAAAAAGACGAGCAATAAGTTATTCTATCTGTCTTTTACTTGTTCTTAATTTTAAATTTCTCTCTCCTATAGGAACAGTAGCTATCATAGATGTTGGTCAAGGAGATAGTATTTTTTTGCAAGCACCCTTTCATAAAGAAAATATTTTGATTGATACAGGTGGAAAACTTGCTTTTAAAAAAGAGGAGTGGGCAATGCGTCAGCAGGAAAAAGCGGGAGCAACCTATTCAGTGATACCTTATTTGAAAAGCAGAGGAGTTACAAAACTAGATAAAGTATTTATTACCCATGGAGATGAAGACAATTTTGGCGATTTATTAACGATTAGTAAAAAAATTAAAATTAAAAATCTCTATTTTCCAAATGGAACAACGAAAAAGAAAAAATTTTTATCAGCAATTAAACAACTAAGCAAAAATGGAACAAGGTGTTATGAATTATTGGCAGGTGATAATATAGATAGTTATTTTCATTTTGAATTTCTTTCACCTTTTAAAGAAGGAATAGGTGAGAATAATGATTCTCTCGTTATGTATACAAAAATTGCTGACAAAAGTTTTTTATTCACTGGAGATCTGGAAATAGAGGGAGAGCACCAACTCATTAAGTATTGGCCAACATTGACGATTGATATTTTAAAAGTAGGTCATCATGGTAGCAAAACTTCAAGTAGCCCAATGTTTTTAGATCAATTAAAACCACAAGAGGCAATTATTTCATGTGGTCGTAATAATCACTTTAATCATCCGAATATTGAAGTTTTAAAAGAGCTTGAAAAAAGGCAAATAGATCTTTTTCGTACAGACCAACAAGGAATGATTTATTATGAATGGTTACCAGGAAGTAAATTGTCAAAAGGAAAAGTTGTTAAAAAAACGAACTAGCTTTTATCTTTTTTAAATGTTAGGATGAGAAGAGAAAAGGAGAAAATTATGGATTTACAAACTGCCTTGAAAGAATTACAGACTGGGAAGATTGCACCAATTTATTTATTAACAGGAACAGAACAATATTTAATTGAGCTCTTTAAAAAAAATTTATCGCAAGCGATATTTAAAGGAGATGGCCAATTAAATAGTTTGTCTTTTGATATGGAAGAAACTTCACTAGAAGTTGCCATTGAAGAAGCAGAGACGGTGCCATTTTTTGATGATTATCGCTTAATTTTTATAAAAAATCCCTATTTTTTAATGTCTGAAAGAAAAAACAAAGAAATTGAACAGAATATAGATAGATTAATAGATTATATAAAGCAGCCATTAGCTACTTCTGTTGTAGTCTTAATTGCAAATGTTGCAAAATTAGATCAAAGAAAAAAAATTACAAAATTACTACAAAAGCAGGCAAAAAACATCGATGTAAATTCAATGAATGAACGAGAGTTATATCGATATACCGAAGAGACGATTAAAGCAGAAGGCTATACTATCAGGGCGGATGCTCTTGAATTATTAATGCAATTAACTAATTTTAACCTATCTAAACTAATAAATGAGACACAAAAATTATTTTCCTATGCTTGGGATACAAAAATAATTACTTATATTATGGTTAAAGAATTAGTACCTAGGTCTCTTGAAGATAATGTGTTTGAGTTAGCTAATAAATTATTAATAGGCAAGACGGATGAAGCAATAGAGCTTTATAAAGATTTAGTTTTGCAAGGAGAAGAGATAATTAAATTAAATGCTATATTAATAAACCAAATGAGATTATTAATACAAACAAAAATTTTAGTTCAGTTAGGATACCAACAAGCAAATATTGTTGAAACTCTAGGTATTCATCCTTATCGTGTGAAAATTGCAATGCAACAAGTAAGAAATTCTGAATTAAAACATTTAGAAGGTATTTATGATGGATTTATTGAGAATGATTATGCAATGAAGACAAGTAAAATGGATAAAGAATTATTATTTCAACTCACTATTTTAAAATTGACAGGATCGTTAAAAAAATATAAGTATTGATGAAATGAATAGAAGTCATAGTAATAAATAAACATAAAAAGTAAAAAGAAGCCAACAAAATTGTTAACTTCCTGAACAGCTTTTTATTTTACTAATTTTTTACTTAAACGAGATTTGTCATGGCTTGCTTTATTTTTATGAATCAAGCCTTTTGTTTCTGCCATATCGATAGCTTTAATAGCTTCTTTATGTAAAACATCTACATTGTTGGCTCCTGCTGTAACAGCTTCTTCAAATTTTTTGATTGCTGTACGCATTGAATTTTTTTGAGATGAATTTTGTTCATTTGCATTTTCGTTTTTACGTACACGTTTAATTGCAGATTCAATATTTGGCATGTGTTTCACCTCCGATAGATAAGTTCTTACACACTGGAAAACCAGATGTAATTCAACACTAATTATTATACCTAATACAAACAGTCTTTGCAATAAAAGTTGACAAGTTTTTTTCCTTAACAGGAAATGAAGACTCGTTTTAATAAGTCACATAAATAATTTTATCTTACTATTTTTTCAAAGAAGGGTAAATAATGATCTTATATTTTATTTTGCTGAAATTGGTTTTAATAAACGTAATCCATTTAAAATGACTAAAATTGTACTTCCTTCATGACCAACAACACCAAGGGGTAAGTTAATCAATTGCAGTATGTTAGATAAGATAAGTAGTAGAATAACACTACTGGAAAAAAGTATATTTTGTATAACAATTCTTTTGAGTTTTTTTGATAACATATGACTAAATTTTAAATTGTTTAAATCATTTTTCATAAGGACTACATCAGCTACATCGATCGCAATATCTGTTCCTTCACCCATAGCAACACCAATAGCTGCATTTGCCAAAGCAGGTGCATCATTAATGCCATCACCAACCATTGCATTTATCTTATATTGTTTTTTTTGTTGTTGAATTAATGTTGTTTTTTCTTCTGGTAGACAATTTGCATAAAATGTATCAATTGGTAAAATTTTAGCAATGGTTTCTGCTGTAGTTTGTTGATCTCCTGTTAACATGGTGATATGAATATTTTGACTTTTTAAATAGGTTAACACTTCATTGGCTTCTTTTTTAGGAACATCAAATAATGCAAAAATGGCTACCAGTTGCTGCTCTTTAGAGAGAAAAATAACCGTTTTTCCTTCTTGTTGAAGTTGTTTGACCTGTAGTTGTGTTGCTTCATCAATCAAAAGATCTTGATTATATTTGCCAACTTGCCATTTTTTTTGGTTGATCACTGCTTCCATACCATAACCTGTAATATCATTTACTTCAAAATTCTCATAAACCTGCTGAACTTCTTTTTCAAAATATTTAACAATAGCTTGTGCAAGCGGATGAATAGAATGACATTCAATTGCATAAATAATTTCTATTGCTTCTTGTTGATTGTCCAAAAATAACGTATCAGTAACTATTGGAGTTCCCTTAGTTAATGTACCCGTTTTGTCAAAGGCAATTGCTTTAAGGCTGGCAAGGTTTTCTAAAAAGAGCCCTCCTTTAAATAGGACACCACGTTTTGCATCATTTGAAATAGCTGCTAGTGTAGCTGGCGTAGCTGAAGCAACCAGTGCACATGGAGAGGCAACAACCAATAAAACAATTCCACGATAAAAACTTTCTTCGATGGACCAATGTAGGATAAAATACATCATTAAAACTACTAAGGGAATCAGTAATAAAACACACTTCACATAGATACCTTCAATTTTTTCTATAAAGGTCGAAGTTTGAGAAGGCGTGTTTTGAGCTTCTTCGACCAATTGAATAATTTTAGCAAATGTTGTATCTTCATTTTTTTTATTGATTGTAACAGTAATCGATTGACCAACATTCAATGTGCCTCCTAATACTTCATCACCTATCTTTTTTTCTACAGGAATGGCTTCTCCAGTAATGGCAGATTCATTGATTGTTGTGCTTCCTTGTTGAATAATACCATCAATGGGAATGACAATGCCCTTTGGTACCTGAATCACATCACCAATCGTCAATTCAGAAATAGAGACTTCTTTTGTTTGTCCATCAGCTAATTTTAGAATAGCAGATTGGGGTTTTAAACTTAATAAACGTTTGATTTCTTTTTGGCTTTTATTCGTTGTGTATTCTTCAAGTGCATTACTTAAACAAAAAATAAAAGTTAGCATAGCTCCTTCAAGCCAATCACCAATAATACAAGCACCGATAGCAGCTAGCGACATAAGTAAATCAACATTTAAATGTTTGTTTTGAATAATATCCTCAATACCTGTAATTGTCTGTTTATATCCACCGATCAGAATGGCTAATATAAAAATAACTGGATAAAATGATAACTGATTTTTTTGTATAATGAATCCAATCAACATAAAAATGAAACAAAAAATAGTTTCCACTATTGCTTTATGCTCGTTTGATAGTTTCATAAAAAATCTCCCTTCGTCATAAGAATAGCACAAATAATTTGTTATTGATAATAAAATGTATTAAATGATAATGATAGTAGTTATCAATAAATATAAGTTACCTAAATAATTAAAATTAAAATTAAATAGTAATAATTATAATAAATATTAATGAATATGAGAAAATGATTAATCAATTAAAAAAATAATATTTTTAAAATTTTAGAAAACAATCTATTTTATTAGAGCCATGTAATGAGCAAAAACTAATTTTTTATTTCTAAGATTTAATTGATAAAAAATAAAGAATGTAAAATATCAATAGGTGAAAGGATTGATGAATAGATGCAGCTATCAATGTAAAATTGTGAAAGACGAAAATAGATCTAAAATTAGAATGATACTTGAAAATTCTAACTTTAGATCTTGTAATTTAAATAAATTATTTTTATTAGGATAGAAATCACTAGTTTTTAGAGAACAAAATAGTGAATTTATGATTAATCATGTTGTTTTTTTCCATTTTTAATATATTGAATATTGTTAACTTTATCGATAGTAAATCTATCCTTTGCGTAAAGAAGGGTTGTAACACTGCCATTTTCTAAACTTATCTGCATAGGCAAAGTTGAATCAATTAAAGAAAGTAAAAAAGAAATAGTTAGCCCATGCGACACAACTAAGGTATTACCACCACCATTTTTTTCAGTTTGATGTGCAATATTTTTAAATCCTTCCCATACACGTTCGTGAATTTTACTATAGGGTTCTGCCCAGTTTGCTGTATCCGCTTCAATGATTGCATTTGCTAACTCTTTATAGGTAATATGGTGAGTCATCATTTCATCATAATTTTTAAAAGCTAAAATTCTTGGAACAACTCCCCAGAGTTCACCATTGTATCCACCATCGAGAGATCCAAAGCACCATTCACGTATTCTAGCATCCGTTTGATAAGGAATAGTCGACCCTGCTGGATGTTCTCCTAGGATAATTTGTGCTGTTTGCATTGCCCTTCCGCTATCACTGGAATATGCATTAATAAATGGAATCTCTTTTAGTCCTTTACCAAGGTAATGAATAATTTCAACGCCTTCCTTTGTGAGTGGCGTATCAGACCATCCTTGCGTTCGACCAATTGTATTAAACATTGTTTTCCCATGACGAACAATGTAAAGTTTTGTTTCAGTCATTTTTTTCCTCCTAAATAAATTTCTGGCTTGTTAGTTTAGTTAAAAAATGGATTGGTTTTCTTTTCATGTTCAATCGTTGTTGCTTCACCATGTCCAGGATAAACTGGAAATTCTTCAGGTAAAGTAAATAAATAGGTAGTAATACTATGAAGCAATTGTTGCAAATCACCCGTATATAAATCTGTACGACCAATAGATCCCTTAAACAATGCATCTCCAGTTACAACAAAATCATCAAAAATAAAACTAACACTACCAATTGAATGCCCTGGAGTAGGAACAACATTAAATTTAATATCTCCAAGAGTATAATCTTGCATTTAAAATTCAAATTCTGCAGGTTGGACAATGATATCAGGCATATCATTATGTCTGTTTAGACCAGATAGGTTTAAAATTGGATCTGATAACCATTTTTGTTCTAAGGGACTAACATAAACAGGAATGGTGTAAAGGTGTCTGAGTGATTCAACTGCACCGATGTGGTCATAATGTGTATGTGTTAATAAAATGGCTACAGGTTGTCTTTGGCATTTTTGAATGAATTCAGTAATTTTTTTGCATCAGCACCTGGATCTATGATTAATAGGTGAGTGTCATTATAAATTAAATAACAATTTTCTTGAATGTTGCCAGTAATAATTTGTTCGATATTTAACAAGGTGATCCCTCCCAATTTTCATTTTCTTCACTATTATAGTATACAAAAATAAAAGGAGAATAGAAAGATGGATAGTATACAATTTAAAAAATCAATAAGTTTTGATCAAAAGGAATTAACAAGAAAAACTAAAACAAATACTAAAGAATTAATAAAAAAAATATTTAAAAATTTTTATTGATCATTTTTGACTTTCTTGTTTAATTAGTGTAAATTAGCATAGGCAATTAAAAACTTAATCTTTTTCAATTGTTCGAACTTTTTACGTAATGATTAAATAGTATCTAGGAGGCAAAATGAATGAAAGTTTTTGATTATGAAGATATCCAATTAATCCCTAATAAATGTATTGTAGGTAGTCGTTCTGAGTGTGATACTTCTGTCACACTAGGTAAGCATACATTTAAAATGCCGGTTGTTCCTGCAAATATGCAAACGATTATTGATGAATCTATTGCTGAATTTTTAGCAAAAAATGGTTATTTTTATATTATGCATCGCTTTAATGAAGAAAAACGTTTTTCCTTCATTAAAAAAATGAAAGAAAAACATTTATTGACTTCAATCAGTGTTGGTGTAAAAGAAAATGAATATCGCTTTGTTGAAGAATTAGCTGAAAAAAATTTAATTCCAGATTATATAACGATTGATATTGCTCATGGACATTCTGAAGCTGTAATTCAAATGATTTATCATCTAAAAAAATATTTACCAGAGACTTTTGTTATTGCGGGTAATGTTGGTACACCGGAGGCCGTTCGTGAACTTGAAAATGCAGGAGCTGATGCAACAAAAGTTGGTATTGGACCTGGAAAAGTTTGTATTACAAAAATCAAGACTGGCTTTGGAACAGGAGGATGGCAATTGGCTGCTCTACGCTGGTGTGCAAAAGCAGCTAGAAAGCCTATTATAGCAGATGGGGGAATTCGTACCCATGGAGATATTGCTAAATCTGTTCGTTTTGGTGCAACCATGGTGATGATTGGCTCATTATTTGCTGGTCATGAAGAATCACCAGGCGAAACAAAAATTGAAAACAATGTTTTATATAAAGAATATTTTGGTAGTGCTTCTGAGTATCAAAAGGGAGAAAAGAAGAATGTTGAAGGTAAGAAAATTTGGATTCGCCATAAAGGGAATTTAGAAGACACATTGATTGAGATGAAACAAGATTTACAATCAGCTATTTCTTATGCAGGTGGACGTGATTTAGAGGCAATTAGAAAAGTCGATTATGTTATTGTTAAAAATTCAATTTTCAATGGTGATACTATTTAATCCTTATAATCTGTTTTTTGATAAATTGATATAAAAAATACTTTTTGATTTTGCTAATGGTTACAATGATTAGCAAGATCGAAAAGTATTTTTATTTATTATTTTTCTTTATATAAATAAAATAAGTAAGCTATATTTTATTTCGTAGAAGCATGAATCGCTTTTTTCAAGGGAAAATAAATAATTGAAACAACAATAACAGTAATAACTGCATTGATTATGGTAGCTGGTAACATAATGGCTGCACCAACAAAAGCACTTTTCAAGTTAGCACCTGAAAGTAAAAGGACAATAGTATTTTTTATTTGAGTCATCATAATTTTTGCAATTCCTGCTGAGCAGGCAACTAAAGTAACCTTCCATAGATGATTTAAATTATTGTTGAAAAGTAAAACAACCAAAGAGGCAGCACCTCCTACCACAAAACTTTCTACGATAAAGTAGGGAGCAGTAGCAGCATAACCATTAAAAAGATCGAATAAAGCAAAGCCAATACCACCTGCTAAAGCACCTTTTAAATAACCAATAAACAAAATTGCCAACAATACAACAATATTACCTAAATGAACGAATTCACCAGTAGGTAATGGAATTTTAATCATTGTACCTAAAAAGGTCAATGCAATGAAAACGGCGATTAAGGCAATCGAATGAATAGAAGATGTTTTTTTCATCATTAATTTTGCACTCCTCTTTATTAATTGTTCATTCGGTTTTCAGCTTGATTATAAGCACCATGCCAAGCATAGCCTACGAATGGATTAATCTGTTGACCGTGTTCAATGGCTGCAGCAACAAATTTTTTCGCTAGCTGAACAGCATCTATGACAGAAGTACCTTTAGCTATGCTGGCAGTAATAGCAGCTGCAAATATACAACCTGCGCCATGATTAAAGTTTGTTTTGATCATAGGCCCTTCCAATAAGGTGAATTCATTGCCATCATAAAATAGGTCAATCGCTTTATCAATGTTTAATCGATGACCGCCTTTAATAACTACATTTTTTGCACCAAGTTCTTTTATTTTTTTAGCAGCTTCTTTCATCTGATCTACAGAAGTCAAATCACCCATTTTTGATAAAATACCTGCTTCAACTAAGTTCGGCGTTGTTATCAATGCTTTAGGTAATAATAAATGAGACATTGCTTCTACATTTTCTGGTTGTAGAAGTTGGCAAGTGCCTTTGCAAGCAATAACCGGATCAATAACAATATTTTGCATATCAAATTTATCTATATAATGTCTAGTAATTTCGATTGTCTCAACGGTACCTAACATGCCGGTTTTTAAGGCATCTATTGGACGACTAGCATAAACGGTTTTTAACTGTTTATCTACCAATTCTGGATCAATTGGTGTAATGGTGTGATCCCAGTTTTTATCTTCATCCATTGTTACAATACTTGTTATAGTAGAAAAACCAAATACGCCATACTCTTCAAATGTTTTAAGATCTGCTTGAATGCCAGCACCACCACTTGCATCTGAACCTGCAATGGTTAAAACTTTCTTTATCATTTTTCAGCCTCTTTTCTTTCAAATTATTTTATAATTAGTATAACGGATTGATTATTTGACAAAAACAGCCAATTGGAGTATTTTCAACTCATCCAATTATAAGGAGCAGCCTATTATGTGGGAATTAAAAAAAGAGAAAAACACTCCTATTTATATTAGCATTAGAGAACTTATTTTGTCATATATTAAAACTAGTATTTTATTACCTGGTGAACGACTGCCTTCAGAACGTAAATTAGCAGAATTATTTTCTGTCAATCGTTCAACCGTTGTTCATGCGTTAGAAGAACTTGTTTCTTCTGGTTGGATTATTCGAAAGCCAGGCAGTGGAACCATTGTTAATCAGGAAAAATGGGGAATTGCAACTGCATCACAAACAGATTGGCATCACTATTTAAAGCAAAACATATTTATTCAAAAAGATCCATTTATAAAGGAAATTGAATTAATTATTGCAACTAAAAAGGCTGGCTGGTTGGATCTTTACACAGGTGAGTTGGCAATGGAATTAATTCCTACCTTTGAGTTTCCTGCATTAATCTGGAAACATTTTTTACAAGAAGAAGAAAAACAAGATGATTTAGGTTATTTACCATTAAGAAAGGCAATTAGTGATGAGATAAAACGAGAATATGATTTTGAAGTAGCACCACAGAATTTTCTAATTACATCAGGTGCACAACAAGCATTATATCTTATCCTACAAGTTTTATTAGCACCTGGTGATAGCGTTGCAGTTGATAAACCTTCTTTTTTTTATACATTGCCAATCTTTCAAGCAACTGGAATTCGGCTATATGGAATATCTACAGATGAGGAAGGAATGTCTATAACTGAATTGGTGAATAATATTCATCAACATAAAATTAAAATGATTATAGTAAATCCAACATTTCAAAATCCTACTGGAAATATAATGACAATGAAAAGACGTTATGAACTAATAGAATTATGTCAAAAATACAAAATTCCGATCTTAGAAGATGATGTATTTAGTCAATTAAGTTTTTTACCTAAAGATAAAATTCAACCACTAAAAAAATTAGCACCTGAAAATGTTTTATATGTTGGTTCACTTTCAAAAATTTTAGGTTCAACAACCAAAATTGGCTGGTTAAGTGCACCAGCTTCCGTAAATTTACAATTGGCACAGGCTAGGAAAATGATGGATTTTTCTTTGAGTATTTTCCCTCAATTGATGGCGGAAATAACATTAACTGATAATAATTTTCCTCAAAAAATTGATTTATTAAAGAAACAAATTGATCAAAGAGGGAACGAAGTTTGGCAATTTTTTCAAGAATTTGAAGAATGGGAAGTTCAAAAACCTCAGGGAGGATTCTATCTTTGGATTCATTGGACAAAAATAGACCTTTCCTTACGAGATTGGCAAGCTTTTTTTGATGAAAAGTTACTAATTGCACCAAGCTTTGTTTTTGGTAAACAAAGCAATAGTTTTCGAATTAATTTTTCACAATTAAATGCTGTTAATTTTTCTTTATTCAAAGAAAAAATAAGAAAACTTACAAAAAAATTTTGTCATTCTTAAAAGTTAGATTAGGATAAAAAATCCCTGAATAAATCGATATAAAATAAATGATTTTAAAATAATTTAAATAGCCACAAAGAAGTTATCTAAACATCAAATTATTTCTATCTAGTAAGAAGATAATAATGATATTATAAATAAATTAAGTGGTACTAGTCATAAATATTTTGATTCACAGAATATTTATTGGCCAATGCAATTAAGATTAAAAAATTAAAAAGACAAATTGGGATTCTTTGTTTAACTAGCCGGCTACTTCTTTTTGACTCTAGTTGATAAATTCTATGCAATAATAAAATATATTTTAAATAATAAAAAATAATTTACACAATTATAAAAAACAAAATAAATGATTTTGTTTAATTTTTGTCGTTTTTTTCATTGATAGTAATTTTACTTCTAATTTATCTTTTATGACATACCATTTAAAGAGCAAAAAGTAGGACATTACTTTCTTCTTATAAAAGACAATGCTATACTTGTAAAGAAACGAATAAACAACTAAATTTAAAAGAGGTGTATTTTCATGTCTTGGGAACAAGTTTATGAACAATGGGTAGACGAAAAAAATGTACCGGACAATTTAAAAGAAGAATTAATGGAATTGAAAAATGATCCTGAAAAACGAAAAGATGCTTTTTATGCACCTTTGGAATTTGGTACAGCTGGAATGCGGGGACTCATGGGTGCAGGAATCAATCGTATGAATATTTTTACTGTTCGTCAGGCGACTGAAGGTTTGGCTCGTTTTATGGACACAAAAGATGAAACGACAAAAGAGCGAGGCGTCGCAATTGCCTATGATTCCAGGCATATGTCGTTTGAGTTTGCAATGGAATCAGCAAGAGTATTGGCAACTCACAACATACCAACCTATATTTTTAAAAGCTTAAGACCAACACCAGAATTATCATTTACAGTTCGTTATTTAAAAACATTTACTGGAATTATGATTACTGCTTCACATAATCCAGCTATCTATAATGGCTATAAAGTTTATGGTGAAGATGGTGGACAAATGCCACCAAAAGATGCGGATGCCTTGACAGCATTTGTTCTGGAAATAGAAAATCCCTTAGAAATAACGGTTTTAACTGAAGATGAAGCAAACCAAAAAAATCTTATTCATATGATTGGTGAAGAAGTTGACAATGCCTATCTAGAACAAATTAAAACAGTGACTGTGAATCAAGACTTAATTCATGAAATGAGTAAAAAATTAAAAATTATTTATACACCATTACATGGAACTGGGAGAATGTTAGGTGAGAAGGCATTAAAACAAGCTGGCTTTGAGAATTTTCAGCTTGTTCCTGAACAGGCCATAGCAGATCCCGATTTTACTACTGTAAAATCACCAAATCCGGAAGAACCATCTGCATTTGAATATGCTATTCGTTTAGGTAAGAAAGAGCAAGCAGATTTGTTGATAGCAACAGATCCAGATGGCGATCGTCTTGGTGCTGCCGTTCGTTTGTCAAATGGCGAGTATCAGTTATTAACTGGAAATCAGATAGGTTCATTAATGGTAAAATACTTACTAGAAGCAAATAAAAATGCAAGTACCTTGCCAGAAAATGCTGTTATTTTAAAATCAATTGTTTCAAGTGAATTGCCAGCTATGATTGCAAAGGATTACCATGTAGACGTTGTAAATGTTCTAACAGGTTTCAAATTCATTGCTGAAAAAATTAAACAATATGAAAAAGATCATTCAAAAACTTTTATGTTTGGTTTCGAAGAAAGTTATGGTTATTTAGTAAAACCATTTGTCCGTGATAAAGATGCAATTCAGGCACTCACTTTGCTTTCTGAGGTAGCTGCATATTATAAAAAACAAGACAAAACGTTATATGATGGATTGCAAGATATTTATAAACAATATGGTTATTATGAAGAGAAAACAATTCCAATCACGATGGATGGTATTGAGGGAAATGAAAAAATCAAGACATTAATGAAAAAATTTCGAAATGAAGCGCCAACCGATTTTGCTGGAATTAAAGTACTGCAAACAGAAGACTTTAAACAATTGACGAAAACTTCAGCTGATGGTCAGGTTGAAGCTTTAACCACCTCTTCTTCAGATGTATTAAAATATTTGTTGGAAGATGGTAGTTGGATTGCAATTAGACCTTCAGGGACCGAGCCAAAAATCAAGTTTTATTTGGCTACAAAGGCAACTTCCCAACCAGAAGCAAATAATAAAATTAATGAGTTTGAAGCTGTTATTCAACAATTAATGGCTTAAATTATTTTTATTAGTGTATTTTCATAAAAACTATCTACAGAAGACATAGGTATTTTATTTTTAAAAGGGAGCAATTGGGTATGAATCATTCGTTACTCAATTGCTCCCTTTTAGATTTCTTTCTTTTTAATTTTCTTTAAACATGATAAACTTAACCTATGTTTGTGGATAAAGCTGAAGAAAGAAGGAAGTATTCCCGTGCAAGAAAAGGAAGAAATTCAAAAAGTCAGTCAATTATATAAAGTTTTGAGCGATCCTACACGTTTAAAAATCCTTTTATATTTGAAGCAAGGAGAATTAAACGTAACAGCACTTAGTGAAAAGCTAAATATGGAACAGTCGGCCGTTTCCCATCAACTAAAATTACTTAGAGAAAATCATGTTGTAAAAACGGATCGTGTTGGTAAAACGATCTTTTATATCCTAGACGACCATCATGTTCTTGATATTTTAAATCAAACTATTCAACATATTAAACATAACTAATTTATTTCATTAAATCTACTTTATTTATAGATTGAATAATAAAGTTTTTAGTTAATTGTAAATAATGGGAATTTCTTGTTGAATCTATTATCTATTTAGTATTACATAGAAAGTGGACAAAAAATAATATTGAAATTCTGCAATTTAATATACTATTTTCTATCATAACAATTTTTCTACCTTTGAAATCAACTATCAAAACAAAATACATAGTATTGAAAAATGATAGGATTCTAAATAAATCTTTCACTTTTTCAATAGCTATGTATTTTATAGATTTCACAAGGGCAAAATAGAATTAACAAACTTGATTAAAGATGTATTCCAAAATAGTTATTTAACATAAAAAATAACTATGATCTTCTAGATGAAGGGCATTCATAATCATTGAAGCTGTTTCTTCAATTGAAAGAGAAGCAACATTAATCACTACACAGCCAAGTTTTTGATACAATTCATTTGAAAATGCCAATTCCCTACGTATTTTTTCGATATCTGAATAAGAATTATTTTCAGGTAAACCATATGCACGCATTCTTTCTTTTCGGATGGTATTCAATGTTGATGCATTATTTGTTAATCCAATAATTTTTTTTGGGTTCATTTCCCATAATTGTTTGGGCAAATGAGCTTCAGGAATTAATGGTAAATTAGCAACTTTTAAATTTTTATTTGCCAGAAACAGACTAAGGGGCGTTTTTGATGTGCGTGAAATCCCCAAAAGTAAAACATCAGCTTCTAAAAAGCCACGTGGATCTTTCCCATCATCATACTTTACTGCAAATTCCATTGCTTCAATTCGATTGAAATAATTTTCATTTAAATGGTGTAAGGCACCTGCCTCTCTTGTTGGTGGATGACCAGTTAAAGACTCAATTTTACTAATTAAAGGTGTTAAAAGATCCAATTGATATAAATTATTTTCAGTTAAAAAATTTTTTGCAAATTGTACAAATTCATGATTAACAATCGTATAAAGAACCAATGCTTGTTTTTCCTTTGCTTCATTTAATGCTTTTATTAATTTTTTTTCATTATCAATAAAGGCTCTGCGATAAAGCAAAAAATCAACGGTAGGATATTGTGCCATTGAAGCAGCAACAAGTTTAGCTGCTGTTTCTCCAGCAGAATCAGAAATAACAAAGATAGTCACAATATTTTTTTCTTTGTTTATTTTTTTTGACATTTTTATCCCTTCCTTGCTTTTTTTCTTTGTTTATTATACCATAATTTTATTGCCTGTTCGTAAGAATGATGATTTATCAAGGAGATGATCATTTGAAACAACAACCATCAATTATTCAACAATCATTGGCAATTATGAAGCAGCATGGATTAAAGTATACGAAGAAAAGGGAAGAAATGCTGCATTATTTAATTAAGATGAATCGCTATGTTGCTGCAAAAGAAATCTATACATTTATGAAGGAAAAATATCAAGGAATTAGTTATGATACAATTTATCGAAACCTTCGTGATTTTGTTGAAATAAACTTATTAGAGACAACAGAAATGAATGGTGAGCACTTATTTCGGTTTCATTGCCATCAAGGAATTGGACATCATCATCATTTTATTTGTATTGTATGTGGAAAAACGAGGCAGGTGTCTATGTGTCCAATGGATTTTTTTGAAGATCAGTTGCCAGGATGTACAATTGAGGGACATCGATTTGAAATTCTTGGAAGATGTGAAAATTGTCAAAATGTCTAATTTTTTGTTTATTATTTTTAGTTTTTTTTCAAGAATGGTTGACGTCAAAAATAGCATTCGATATAATAGAACAAGAACAGTATTTTATTGGTGATCATTTGTATCATAAATAGAAAAACGGTTACTTTTTAAGCTCGGAGGGAGGGAATTACATGTCAAAAACTGTTGTTCGTAAAAACGAATCTCTTGACGATGCTCTTCGTCGCTTCAAACGTTCCGTTTCAAAAGCGGGTACCTTACAAGAATCACGTAAACGTGAATTTTATGAAAAACCAAGTGTAAGACGTAAGAAAAAATCTGAAGCAGCTAGAAAACGCAAAAAATTCTAGTTTTCTATGAATGGGAGCTGGGAACATGTCACTTCTTACTACATTGAATGATGATATCAAAACAGCTATGAAAGCAAAGGATAAGGAATCCTTATCTGTACTACGTATGTTAAAAACAGCCGTTCAAAATGCGCAGATTAAAGAAGGCCACAATTTGAACGGAGAAGAAGAATTGACGATGCTATCTCGTGAAATGAAGCAACGGAAAGATTCTCTAAAAGAGTTTGAAGAGGCTGGACGAACAGATCTGGCTGATAAAACAAAAATAGAAATTGCAATTGTTGAAAGATATATGCCTGAGCAATTTTCAGAGAGTAAGATTATCCAGATTGTTCAGGAAACAATTACCCAGGTCGGGGCACACTCACCTAAAGAATTTGGAAAAGTTATGGGAATTGTTATGCCCAAAGTAAAAGGTAAGGCAGATGGAAATCAAGTGAATACAATTGTAAAAGAATTATTGCAAAAAAACGAATAATTTTTTAACTGTTCTGGATCAAGTTTATTAGTAAACTTGATCCAGTTTGTTGTTTTTAAATAAATAAAATAAGTTATTAACTTGCTTTTTATTAAATTACGGTGAAATAACGACCATTAATCTATACTGCTCTTTACGTTTAAAAATGATGGCTACTTTTTAAACAATTCAGAATATGGTATCATTATAGGAAATCAAAAAAGGAGATGGCTGCTTTTTGATAACTGACCAATCCGAAACACTCACCTTTACTTTAGATAATCTAGATGATTTAAGTTTACTTTTTGGTATACATGATAAAAATATAAAATTTTTAGAAGAACAAACACAAGTAACGATTAATAATCGTGGACAATTGGTTCAGCTGATTGGTAAAAAAGAAGAAATGCTTTTAATAAAAGATATTTTAGAAAGCTTACAACAATTAATTCATCATGGTATTCATATTCACTTATCAGATGTTGTCTCTGCTTTAAAACTGGCACGTAAAAATCAATTAGATGTATTTTTGATGATGTTTGAAGATGAAATACTCAAGGATTATCATGGTAAACCAATTCGGGTAAAAAATTTAGGTCAAAAAAAATATGTTGATCAAATTGATCGGCATGATATAGTTTTTGGTATTGGACCAGCTGGTACAGGAAAGACATTTCTAGCAGTAACAATGGCTGTAGCTGCTTTGAAAAAAGGCAATGTTCAAAAGATTATTCTCACTCGTCCGGCAGTAGATGCTGGTGAGAGCTTGGGTTTTTTACCGGGTGATTTAAAAGAAAAAGTTGATCCTTATCTGCGACCCATTTATGATTCTTTATATCAAACATTAGGGATGGAATATACAGAACGTTTAATAGAAAGAAAAGTTATTGAAATTGCCCCATTAGCTTATATGCGTGGCAGAACATTGAATGATGCTTTTGTAATATTAGATGAAGCACAAAATACAACAATTGCTCAAATGAAAATGTTTTTAACACGTTTAGGGTTTAATTCTAAAATGGTTGTAAATGGTGATACAAGTCAGGTAGACTTGCCTAAAAACGTTACTAGTGGTTTAATGCATGCTAAGAAGACATTACAAACGATCAAACAGGTTCGCTTTGTTAATTTTAAGACAGAAGATGTTGTTAGACATCCAGTTGTTGCCGAAATTATAGACGCTTATGAAAATGGTCAATAAGTTAGTTAGTGCATTTCATGAAGGAAGTGAAAAGAATTCGTGAAAAAATTTATATTAAAGTTTTGTAATCGATTAGATAAAGCCTATATTCCTATTTTATTATTTTTATTTTCTTGTTTATTATTTGGTATTATGTTTACTAGTGTTTATCAGAAGAAAATGGAAATTAAGGAAGGACAATTGGCTGAAAAAACCATTCGGGCGAATAAAAATATTGAAAATACCTATGATACAAAACAAAAGAAAAAATTAGCTGCTGAATCTGTAACTCCTGAATATGTATATCAAGAAGACATAGCAACAAATCAACATAATTGGACTGAAAAACTATTTAAGTTAATCAAAGCAACGAATGATCGACTAGATAAAGAATATCAAGAAAAAAAACAAAAAGCTAAAGAGGGAGAAACAGTTCCTGAACCCACAATAGCCGAAAAGATAGCTGACTTAAAATCCAGATTTGAAATGTTTGATCAAGATACTATTACTTTTTACCAGAATTTTCCTACGAACTTTTATCAAACTGCCTTTTCATTAAATAATGACCAGCTGGATACTGTCCAAACAAAAAGTTTAGCACTTATTGATAAAGCAATGAAGAAGCATATTAGAGAATCGGAAATTGAAAAAATTAGACAAAAAGCATTTGATCAAATTCAATACTTGGATATTACTGGGTCTATGCAACGAGCCATTCGTTATGTAGTAGATCAGGGAATTGTACCAAATGATTTTACGAATAATAAAAAAACAAAGGAATTAGTACAACAAGCGGTAGACTCTGTACAACCGGTCATGATTTATCAAGGTGAAATTATTGTACGTGAGGGCAATCAAATTGATGCTAAGGCTATTGAAAAACTAAAACTTTTGGGTATGATGAATCAAAGTACATCTATTTTCCCAATTGTTGCCCTGATATTAACTATTATTTTGCAGGTAGCTGTGCTGCTATTTTTTACAACACAGGTGACGGAAGATGGAAAAGAGAAATATTTCATTTTATTTTATACATCTACGATGTTTTTAAGTATTTTAATGATGAAATTCTTTCAAGTTTTCCAAACAGAGCAATTAAGCTATATACCATTATTCTATCCAGCAGCATTTGCCCCACTTGTTTTGAGTTATTTTATTAATAGACGTTCTGGCATTCTTGTGGCTATTTTTCAACTTATTTTTGCTTTATTTGTTTTTTATAATATGATTGGTACAAATGCATTAACAATTATTTTAGTTATGTATGCATTTAGTGGTTTTTTAGCTACAGTGGTGAAAAGACAGCGAATTAGCGAGCAAGGATTCCCAGCAATTATGTGGATTATTATTATTCCTGTATGTGCAACTGGTATTTTAATGATTTATCAGGGAATGGGCCTGAATGATGGCAAAACCTGGGTTGCCTTAATCTGCGCCTTAGCAGGGAGTGTATTGTCATTTTTAGCAACATTAGGACTACATCCCTATATTGAACTTTTAGTGACTGATGACAGCATGATTGTTTTAAATGAACTTAGTAACCCTAAACATCCATTACTTAAACAATTATTAGAAAAAGCACCAGGAACTTATCATCACAGTATGATGGTTGCTAGTTTGAGTGCTAATGCGGTAGCTGAAATTGGCGGAAACTCTTTATTAACAAGAGTGGCTAGTTATTATCATGATGTTGGAAAAATAAAGCACGCTAACTTTTTTGTAGAAAATCTACCACCTGGTAGTGAAAATCCACATAATTTTTTACTTCCTGAAGATAGTAAACAAATTATTTTTAGCCATGTAACAGAAGGAGCGCAAATATTACAAGAATATCATATGCCTCAGGCAGTGATTGATATTTGTTGGCAACATCATGGTACGACCCTTATGCAATTTTTTTATTTTAAAGCAAAAGAACGAGATCCCAATGTTCATGAGGAAGATTATCGTTATCCAGGACCTCGTCCCCAATCAAAAGAAGCCAGTGTTATCAGTATAGCAGATACTTGTGAGGCAGCTATTCGTGCTATGCATCATCCCAGTCGAGAAAAAATTAGTGAATTTGTCTATAATTTGATTCAGGAGAGAATTGAGGATGGACAATTGGACGATTCTGGATTGACCATGCGAGAAATTCGTATTGTTGAAAAATCATTAATTGGTGGATTGTTGAGTACTTTTCATTCACGAATTCAATATCCAAAAATAAAATCAGAAACATCTAAAAACATGAACCAAGAAACGAGGTAGATATTATGGATATTACTTTTATTGATGAAACAAATCAATTTTCTGAAAATTACTTCACTAAAATAAAAGAATTATTACAGTTTTCAGCGGACTTCTTGAAGCTACCTGATACAACTGAAATGTCTGTTACATTTACAACCAATGAAAAAATTCAGCAAATCAATCAAAAATTTAGAGGAAAAAATGTACCTACCGATGTCATTAGTTTTGCTTTAGAGGATGAAGGAGAAGATGAGTTTCCAATTATTCTTGATGAGATGCTTACTTCTTTGCCACCTAAAAATTTAGGAGATATTATTATTTCGATTGAAAAAGCTGAAGAGCAGGCACAAGATTATGGTCATTCCTTTGAACGTGAACTGGGTTTTTTAGCTGTACATGGTTTCCTACATTTAAACGGTTATGATCATATGAATGAGGAAGATGAAAAGGAAATGTTCGACTTACAAAGAAAGATATTGGATGATTATGGACTCAAAAGATAGAAAGGTAATAAAAAATAAAAGTTTCATTTCTTCATTTAAGTTTGCATGCCAAGGTATTAAGACAGTATTTAAGGAAGAACGCAATATGCGCATTCATGTTTTACTAGGTGGAATTGCAATTGTGTTGGGTATCAGTTTTCATTTAACTTTAGGCGAATGGTTATGGTTATTGTTTGCTATTTTTTTAGTTTGGATCATGGAAGTTATGAATACAATTTTTGAAAATTTAGTAGATATGATTACTGACTTTTGTTTTCATCCAATTGGAAAAAAAGTGAAAGATATGGCAGCAGGAGCTGTGTTAATTGCAACTATTTTTGCAGTAATTATCGGTGTATTGTTATTTGGATCGAAATTCTGGCAATTTTTGCATTAATCATGAAAGGAAGAAAGAGATGGAAAAAGAACATAAATCAGGATTTATTGCTATTATTGGTAGACCAAATGTTGGTAAATCAACCTTGTTAAATCGAATTGTTGGTCAAAAAGTAGCAATCATGAGCGATAAAGCACAAACAACTAGAAATAAAATTCAAGGCATTTACACAACACAAAAAGCACAATTAATTTTTATTGACACACCTGGTATCCATAAACCAAAACATCGTCTTGGAGATTTTATGGTAGAAACTGCTTATAGTGCGCTTCGTGAAGTTGATGCGACACTTTTTATGATCAGTGCAGATCAAAAGCGTGGAAAAGGTGATGACTTTATTATTGAACGTTTAAAAGAAATGCAAAATCCTGTCTATCTTGTGATTAATAAAATTGATAAAATACATCCAGATGATCTACTCGGCATTATTGAAGATTATTCACAGCAAATGACCTTTAAAGAAATTATTCCAATTTCGGCTACAGAAGGAAATAATTTTGATCATCTCATGGATGTTTTAGTTGAACAAATGCCTGTTGGTCCTCAGTATTTTCCAGAAGATCAAGTAACAGATCATCCTGAATATTTTATTGTTTCTGAGTTAATTCGTGAAAAAATCTTACAACTTACAAGAGAAGAAATCCCTCATTCTGTGGCTGTAATTGTTGATTCAATGAAGCGTGATGAAAACGATAAAGTACACATTCAAGCAACAATTGTGGTGGAAAGAGATAGCCAGAAAGGAATTATTATTGGTAATGGTGGAAAAATGCTGAAGCAAGTAGGAATAAAAGCAAGACAAGATATTGAACATCTGCTAGATGATAAGGTGTATTTAGAACTTTGGGTAAAGGTGCAAAAAGATTGGCGTGATAAAAAACTATATCTGCAAGACTTTGGTTACAGAAAAGAAGATTATTAAGTAATTTATTTTTGATTGAATGACCCCTTCTTTTTTAGCCTATATTTACTGAGTGTGAAAGGAGAAAAGCAAAATGGTTTTAGGTGATACAAAAGGAATTATCCTGTTTACTAAACAATTTAAGGAAAAAGATAAGTTAGTGAAAATTTTTACTGAATCCCATGGTAAATTGATGTTTTTAGTTAAAGATGCTTATAGAAAAAATAATCCATTGATCCCAGCTATTTTGCCTTTCACTAAAGCAGTTTACATAGGTGATTTTAGACATGATGGTCTTTCATTTTTAAATAATAGCAAAGAAGTAACCAGTTTTCGAAATATTCAACAGGATATTTTTATTAATGCTTATGCTACTTATATATTAAATTTAGTCGATGCAGCAATTGAAGATCGTGTATATGATCCTCTTTTATATCAATTTACTAATCAAGCATTAACCGCCTTGGAAGAGGGAAAAGATGCAGAAATTATTACAAACATTTTTGAAGTCCAATTACTACATCGTTTTGGTGTAATTCCTGAGTGGCATGCTTGTGCTGTTTGTGGAAACACGAATGGAAAGTTTGATTTTTCTCCTAAATATAGTGGTATTTTATGTGAAAAACATTGGATACTGGATAGTCATCGTTATCACTCAGATCCACGATGTATTCACTTCATTCGTTTATTTTCAGCTATTTCCTATGATCAAGTACAAACGATTCATGTAAAAGAAACGACAAAATTGGCCATTCGCAAAACAATCGATGAATTGTACGATGATTATGTTGGAATTCATCTGAAAAGTAAAACATTTATTGACAAAATGCATACTTGGGAACATACATTAAAAATACCTTCAAGGGAACCAGAAGCATTGGAAAAGGAATGATTTTTAATTTGTAAGAAACAATTTTACTTTTTATTGGAATATTTTGTTTTTTAATGAATTAGCTGGATTAGTTTTATTTTTTGTTTCAATGAATAGGCAGACTACTACTTAACTAATAAATTCTATTATGAATAACTAGATAAAGAAAATTGAAAAATAATTTGACAAGCTGTTCATCTGAGCTTATCATAAGAATAATTAGAATATGTACGAGGAAAAAGAAAAGTAAAAAGATTTCTTTATTTAGCGAATCTGGGAAAGTGAAAGCCAGAGATGAAGGACTTTTGAAAGGCACTTTTGAGTACACAAATTAAGCTGCCGATTGATAAATCGGAAGTAGGGTGGAACCGCGATCTTCTCGTCCCTATGTCTATTAAAGACATAGGGACTTTTTTATTTGCTGATCACAAATCAGATTATAGATAGTCTTTGTTAGGCAAGAAATCAATTCTATAATAGAAATGATTGGTTACTTTTATTTAATAATTTCTAATAAATAGGTTTCAAGGAGGAAAATATATGGAAAACAAGTTAACGGTACAAGAAATTATTTTAACATTACAAAAATTCTGGGCAGAAAATGGTTGTATGTTAATGCAAGCTTATGATACTGAAAAAGGTGCAGGCACCATGAGTCCTTATACATTTTTGCGAGCAATTGGACCAGAACCTTGGAATGCAGCTTATGTAGAACCTGCCAGACGACCAGATGATGGTCGTTATGGCGAGAATCCCAATCGATTATATCAACATCATCAATTTCAAGTAGTAATGAAACCTTCACCTGAAAATATACAAGAACTTTATCTTGAAAGTTTAAATTTATTAGGTATTAATGCTTTAGAGCACGACATTCGTTTTGTTGAAGACAATTGGGAAAATCCATCAATGGGTTGTGCAGGTTTAGGATGGGAAGTCTGGTTAGATGGCATGGAAATCACACAATTTACCTATTTTCAACAAGTAGGTGGACTTTCTTGTAAACCTGTAACATCAGAAATCACTTACGGTCTGGAGCGTTTAGCTTCTTATATTCAGGGTGTGAATAGTGTTTATGACCTTGAATGGACAAAGGGAATCAAGTATGGAGAAATTTTTAAACAACCTGAGTATGAACATTCTAAGTATTCTTTTGAAATTAGTGATCAAAAATTATTGTTAGGTAATTTTGATCGTTTTGAGCATGAAGCTAAACGTTGTATTAAGAAAAATTTAGTCCATCCAGCGTACGACTATATTTTAAAATGCAACCATACATTTAATTTATTGGATGCACGTGGTGCAGTGTCAGTTACCGAGAGAGCTGGTTATTTAGCACGGATTAGAAGCATGGCAAAAGAAGTAGCAAAAATTTTTGTTGCTGAAAGAGAAAAATTAGGCTTCCCTTTATTAAATGAAAAACCAATTATGGAGGAGGAAAACTAGTATGGCAAAAGATTTATTATTAGAAATTGGGTTGGAGGAAATACCAGCAAATCTTGTAACACCTAGCCGTCTACAATTGGAAGAGCGGATCGTTCAATTTTTAAATGAGCAACGTCTAACCTATGAAACGATTCAAACATTTTCAACTCCTCGTCGTTTAGCTGTCTATGTTAGTGAAATTCCTGATGAACAAGAAGATATTTACGAGGAAGTTAAAGGCCCAGCTAAAAAAATTGCCTTAGATAATGAGGGAAATTGGACAAAAGCAGCCCAGGGATTTGCCATAGGACAAGGCGTTGAGACAGACGCTATTATCTTTAGGGAATTAATGGGGATAGAATATGCCTACATAACAAAATACATCAAGGGACAAGCTGCTGTTAATGTATTGACTGGTTTAAAAGAAATCATCTTAAGTATGACCTTTCCTGTGACGATGTGTTGGTCAAATTATGATTTAGATTATATTCGTCCAATTCATTGGATAACAGCTTTATTTGGTGAGCAAGTTATTCCATTTTCAATTTTAAATGTACAAACAAATAATATATCTCAAGGACATCGCTCTTTAGGTGATCAAATTATAATCAGACAAGCAAGTGACTATCAGACAAAATTAAGTGAACAATTTGTAATTGCTGATCCAAAAGAGAGAAAACGGATCATTCAACAACAAATGGAAGAAATTTCGCAAAAAAATAATTGGCACCTCATCTATGATGAAGCTTTACTAGAAGAAGTAACAAATTTAGTCGAATATCCAACTGCTTTTGTTGGTAATTTTTCTGAAAAATATCTTGCTATACCTAAAGAAATACTGATTACCTCAATGAAAGATCATCAACGTTACTTTGAAGTATATAATCATGAAGGTGATTTACTCCCTCACTTTATTTCAGTTAGAAATGGGGATCAAGTTCACCTAAAAAATGTAATTCAAGGGAATGAAAAAGTTTTAGTTGCTCGCTTAGAAGATGCAGAATTTTTCTACAATGAAGATAAAAAACTTTCTATTACAACGTGTGTCAATAAATTAAAACAGGTAACTTTCCATGATAAAATTGGTACCATATATGAAAAAATGCAACGTGTTTGTCTAATTAGCCAGATCATTGGAAAAAAAGTAGGACTAACAAAAACAGAATTATTGGATCTAAAACGAGCATCTGAAATCTATAAATTTGATTTGGTGACAAATGTTGTTAACGAATTTCCTGAATTGCAAGGAATTATGGGAGAAAAATATGCCTTACTGCATGGCGAAAAACCAAATGTCGCTCAAGCGATTCGGGAACATTATTTACCAATATCTAGTGAGGGAGAATTACCAACTTCAATAATTGGCTCTGTATTAGCTGTAGCAGATAAATTGGATAGTGTATTTTCATTCTTTGCTAAAGATATGATTCCTAGCGGATCTAATGATCCCTATGCGCTTCGACGTCAAACATATGGTATTATCCGGATCGTTGCTGAAAATAAATGGGAATTTCCTATTATTCAATTACAGAAAGAAATTTATGCAGCAATTAATGCCAAAGAATCTTTCGGAATTAAGCTGAATGATGATAATATGCAAGTTGTTGATTTTATTAAGGGAAGAATCCGTCAATTATTATCATCTGAACATTTTAGACATGATATTATTGATGCAGTCATTTCATCTGAACAACAAGACCTATTAAAACTATTGACAACGGCTAAGACTTTAAGAAAACATTTAGCTGATGATGATTTTAAAGCTTCTATTGAGGCATTAACACGTGTCATTAATTTAGCTGAAAAAGGTAAAGAATTGATGAAAGAACCAATATTAACTGTAGAGCTAGAATTATTTGAAAACAATTCAGAAGAAAAATTATATGAAGCGGTACAAAAAATTTCAGCTAATTTTGACGAACAAACCATTGATGAAAATTATGATGCTTTGATGAACCTAAGAATTCTGATTGAAAATTATTTTGATCAAACAATGGTAATGACAGAAGATAAAGCAATTAAGAACAATCGCTTAAAGCAATTACTTCAAATTGCTCAAATGGCGTCATCTATTGCTCGTTTTGATCTTTTGATCACCAAATAATGATTTACCCATTTAGAAAATCTATAAATAAATTACTTGTGTTAGTTAAGTTTAATATGAGTGATTTATCATAAACTTTCATCAGATAAGAGATAAAATAGAAAAAAACATAAAATAATTGAGCGAATTATGAAATAATTGATTGTTTCATAATTCGCTCAATTTAACTTAATACAAGATTGATTAGATCTTTGTATTTATTTATTTGTATTTCTCTTTTGTTTTCCTGCATTTCGGCCATTAGTAGAATTGTTCTTTTTTGAAGATTTATTTTTGGTTGTCTTATCTTCTTTTGATTTATCAGCAGTTATATCCTTGCGAGCAAAGACGACTTGCTTTGGAGGATTGTTTTTTAAATCTTCTTCTATTTTTGCTTTGATCTTTGGTCGCATTAAAACATTTGTAATAAACGTTTGAATACAAGTAAAGATACCACCTACAACCCAGTATAAAGCTACACCGGCCGGTGAACTAAATGACATAAAGACAATCATTAGTGGTGAAACAATTAACATTGATTTCATAGTTTTCTTTTGTTCTTCAGGAATTCCAATTGTGGATAGGTAACCTTGTAAAAGATAAGCAGCTCCTGCTAAAGCTACGAAGACTAAGCTTGGTTTTCCAAGGCTAATGCCAAGAAAATTTGCTTGCGTAATTCCCTTTGTATATTTAGCTGCAAAAAATAAAGCAGAAAAGATTGGCATTTGGATCAATAATGGCAGGCAGCCAATACCACCAACCATACTAACGTTATTTTCTTTATAGACGCGTTGCATATCAGCACGTGCGTTTAGTTGTTCTTCTTGAGTTTTTGCTTGTTTTAGATTACTTTGTGCAATATCTAATTGAGGTTTAAGTGCTTGCATTTTTTCTGATTGAACCAAGCTTTTATGAGATTGATAGAGTCCTAATGGAAGAATAATAATTCGAACAACAATTGTGATAACAATGATTGCCCAACCATAATTCCAATTAAAATGATTTACTAGGTATGTAATCATATTGCTCATTGGCTGTACAAGGAGATTATAAACAATCCCATCACCAGTTGGTTGTCCATTTTTGCCAGTTTTTACACAGCCTGCTAAAAAGAGCAACAGAGCGAATAACCCAGAACCATAGAGCCATCGGTTTAATTTTCGCATGTATTTCGTTCCTTTTCTAAAAAATTTTCACAAATCTAACTATACTTGAAAAATTTCCTTTTTTCAATGAAAATCACAAAAAGTTTCGATTAAATCTGTTATTTACAAGCGAAATGGCAGGCTAATAGAAGGAATTTCAATCTTGCATTAGTACGGACTTCTTCATTTAGGCTAATTTCCCGATTTGTAAACAGTAAGCAAAGTATTCACTATTATTTATATTTACTCATTTCGTTGGATTGTTATTTATTATTCAAATCGTAATAGTGAACTGTTCAAAATCTTCTAAATAAGGCGAGTCGCTAATATCAACATAGGTAACATGACCAGAGGGAGAAGGTGAGTTTTTAATCTTTAAAACAAATTCATCAATTGCTTTATTTTTACCAACGGCATTGATGGTAACAGAACCGTCTTCTTCGTTTCTTACATTTCCTGTAACACCTAACTGATCAGCAAGTGTTTTTGCTGTATATCTAAAACCAACACCCTGAACGTGTCCCTGAATATTCATACTGACTTTTTTCATAAGATATACACATCCTTTTTTATTGATAAGACAATGATAGCTATTTTTTTATTTATCTGCAAGTTTCAAACATTGCTTTATTTTTTTCATGTTATAATAACGGAGAGGTGTGAAAATGAAAGAAATCTTATCTACAAAAAACATCCTAATTAAAGAGTGGAGAAAACTTCAACAAAAAAAATATCGTCAAGATCAAAAAAAATATATTGTTGAAGGTTTTCATTTAGTTGAGGAAGCTATAAATACAAATCAATCAATTGAATCTATTTTATTAACATCAAAAGGAAAAATGGAATGGGAAGAATGGTTATTGGATAAGGATTTTTCTCAGATCATTATAGTGAGTGAGGAAGTCATGCATTATTTATCAAAGTTGCCAACACCGCAAGGAATTTTAGCCATTATAGCTATGCAGGAAGAGAGAGAAATAAAAGATATTATGGTAGACGGTGGCTGGTTATTACTAGATAATATCCAAGACCCAGGAAATGTCGGAACAATGATTCGTACGGCTGATGCAGCCGGATTAGCGGGAGTTATTTTAGGTGAGGGAACTGCCGATATATATAGTACAAAAACCCTACGATCCATGCAAGGAAGCAATTATCATTTATCTATCCTGCATGCATCTTTACCAGCTGTCCTCTCTCAATTTCAAGAAAAAGAAATTCCAGTTTTTGGAACAGAAGTTACCCAACGATCAGTGGCTTATACGCAGGTAAAAGTACCTCATACTTATGGATTAATGGTTGGAAATGAAGGGCAAGGAATTAATCAGTCCTTATTAACACAAGTAGATCAAGTGATTCATATTCCAATGAAGGGAGCTTCAGAATCATTAAATGTGGCGGTTGCTGCTGGCATTTTAATTTTTCATTTTGAGCAGATAAAAAAAGGCTGATTTTTAGTAATAATTTTTGGGTAGCTGTCTATCTTACAGAATCGATCTAATAGAATTGATAAAAATATTGATTTCTACTTTGCAGTGCTGTATACTATGAAGGGTACGTTGAATTATTTTGACGACATAAATTCACATCTAGTTTGATTTATAAAGCGGTGCTGTGTAATGCAGTTCTTTATAAAAGAGAGAACTAGAGAGGAATAAATAAAAACCAAATTGGAGGAAAAAAACATGGCAGTAATTTCAATGAAACAATTGTTAGAAGCCGGTGTGCATTTTGGTCATCAAACGCGCCGCTGGAATCCTAAAATGAAGAAATATATCTTCACAGAAAGAAATGGCATTTATATTATCGATTTACAAAAGACTGTAAAATTGGTGGATGCTGCTTACGATTACATGAAAAATGTTGCTGAAGATGGCGGAGTTGCGTTATTTGTTGGGACTAAAAAACAAGCACAGGAAGCAATTAAAGATGAAGCAATTCGTGCTGGACAATACTATGTTAACCATCGTTGGTTAGGTGGAACATTAACAAACTGGGATACAATTCAAAAACGTATTGCTCGTTTAAAACAAATCAATACAATGGAAGAAGATGGTACATTTGACGTGTTACCTAAAAAAGAAGTTGTTGGTTTGAATAAAGAGCGTGAACGTTTAGAAAAATTCTTAGGTGGGATTGCAGATATGCCTAGAATTCCAGATGTAATGTATGTTGTTGATCCAAGAAAAGAAAGAATTGCTGTTCAGGAAGCACAAAAATTAAATATTCCTATCGTTGCAATGGTAGACACAAATTGTGATCCAGATGAAATTGATGTTGTTATTCCTTCTAATGATGATGCGATTCGTGCAGTAAAATTACTTACTGCTAAGATGGCTGATGCATTTATCGAAGGAAATCAAGGAGAAGATCAAGCAGTTGAAGAAGTATTTACTGACGAAGCTTCTGAGCCAACATCGATTGAACAAGTTGCCGATCAAGCAGCAGAAAATGAAGACACTGCAAATAAAACTGCTGAATAAATAATGAATGAACCTAAGCTATTTCAAATCAAAGCTGAATGAGTGATCACAGCCTAATTTTTTTTGAAATAGCTTTTTTAAAAACTAGATAGACGATATCATATTATCCAGGGAGGAATAAACATGGCAGATATTACAGCTAAAATGGTGAAAGAATTGCGTGATATGACTGGCGTTGGTATGATGGATGCCAAAAAAGCATTAGTCGAAGTAAATGGTGATATGGAGCAAGCCGTTGATTTTTTACGTGAAAAAGGTATGGCTAAAGCATCTAAGAAGAATGATCGTGTAGCTGCAGAAGGCTTAGCAAACGTTGCTGTTAATGGAAATACAGCAGCAATCGTTGAAGTGAATTCAGAAACAGATTTTGTTTCTAAAAATGATATGTTTCAAGAACTTGTAAAAACAATTGCTGAATCGGTTGCAAAAAATAAACCACAAACTTTAGAAGAAGCTATGGCCATTAAAACAGATAAAGGAACGATTGAATCTGAAATCATTGAAGCAACGACTGTGATTGGTGAAAAAATCAGTTTCCGTCGGTTCGAGGTTGTTGAAAAAACAGATAATGCAGCCTTCGGTGCCTACCTACATATGGGTGGACGAATTGCTGTATTAAGCGTTTTAGAAGGAACAACTGATGAATCAATGGCAAAAGATATTGCAATGCATGTTGCTGCTATTAATCCTCGTTATGTCGATGAATCACAAATTCCTAATGAAGAATTGGAACATGAAAAAGCAGTGTTAACTGAACAAGCATTGAATGAAGGAAAACCAGCAAATATTGTTGATAAAATGGTTATTGGTCGTTTAAATAAATTTAAAGCCGAAATTACCTTGGTAGATCAACCATTTGTAAAAGACCCAGATATAACTGTCAAAAAATATGTTGCTTCTAAAGATGCAACAGTAAAATCATTTATTCGTTACGAAGTTGGTGAAGGAATTGAAAAAAGAGAAGATAACTTTGTAGATGAAGTAATGAGTCAAGTGAAAAAATAAAACTGTTAAACTAACAGGTAGGAACGCATAATTATTGCGCTCCTTTTTTTTGAAAATGATTGATTTCTATTATTAGGCGAATCAGTATCATGAATTAGACGAGTAAATAATGAAATTTTATTAAATAGGTGGCAGAAAAAGCAACTTATGATAAAATGTTTTTAGAAAAATTGGAGGGACTTTAGATGGTTAAACCAAAATATCAACGTGTTATATTAAAGTTAAGCGGTGAAGCATTGGCTGGAGAGGATGGCTTCGGTATCAAACCTCCTGTAATTAAAGACATTGTTGCAGAAATTAAAGATGTATTCGAACTAGGTATTGAGATGGCAATCGTTGTTGGTGGTGGAAATATTTGGCGTGGACAAATTGGTGCACAGATGGGAATGGAACGTGCTCAGGCAGATTATATGGGGATGCTTGCTACCGTAATGAATGCATTAGCACTACAAGACAGATTAGAAGCTTTAGGAGTTCCAACTCGTGTTCAAACTTCAATTGATATGCGTCAAATTGCAGAGCCTTATATTAGGCGTAAGGCAGAACGTCATTTAGAAAAAGGACGTATGGTTATTTTTGCTGCTGGAACAGGTAATCCTTATTTCTCAACAGATACTACTGCCGCCCTCAGAGCTGCCGAGATAGACGCTGATGTTATTTTAATGGCAAAAAATAATGTTGATGGTATCTATTCTGCTGATCCAAAAGTGGACATGACAGCTGTAAAATATGATGAATTAACCCATTTGGATGTCATTTCTAAGGGACTCCAAGTAATGGATTCAACTGCTAGTTCATTAAGTATGGACAACAATATTCCATTGGTAGTATTTAATTTGAATGAACCTGGAAATATTCGTCGTGCCTGCTTGGGAGAAAATATCGGTACGACAGTAAGATAATTTAATATAAATTAAATTAAGGAGGAAAATGAATGACAGATCAATTATTAAAAGAAACAACAGAACGAATGAAAAAAGCAGAACAGAATTTACAACGTGAATTGGGACAAATTCGTGCTGGACGAGCAAATGCTAGTTTATTGGATCGTATACAAGTTGAATACTATGGCGTAATGACACCGGTAAACCAATTGGCAACAATTAGCATTCCGGAAGCACGAATCTTAATGATTACACCATTTGACAAAAATTCCATTAAGGATATCGAACGAGCAATCCAAGCGAGCGATATAGGTATTAGTCCAACAAGTGATGGAAATATTATTCGTTTAGTTATTCCGCAACTGACAGAAGAACGTAGAAAAGAATTAGCAAAAGAAGTCAAAAAAGAAGCAGAAAATGCTAAAATTGCTGTTCGAAATATCCGTAGAGACACAATGGATACTTTAAAAAAACAAAACAAAAATGGAGATATTACTGAAGATGAATTGCATACTTCTGAAAAAGATGTGCAACAATTAACTGACAATAGTATTAAGAACCTTGATAATATTGCCTCAGAAAAAGAAGCAGAAATTCTAGAAGTATAAATTAAGTTAAAAACGAAAGATATCTTTATCAAGCAAAAAAGCGATATAAAAATTTTTTATTTTTATATCGCTTTTTTGCTTGATAATTATTTTTTAAACGATGTTTTAGGGAAATACCTTAATAAGATACCAATAAAATTTTTTCATTCATTTACTTACCCATTTGATAATTTAGAAAAAATGCTATTTAGCATAGGTTTTTTCTACAGATACTGCTATAATAGACTAGATATAATGGATTGGAGGAGGAAAAATGCTACGTTTTTTTCCGCAAAAAAATAAATATATTCAAAAAGAAAGCTCCTTTACTTTTGATCAAGATGGCGATATTCCTAAACATATAGCAATCATTATGGATGGTAACGGTCGCTGGGCACAAAATAGACGATTACCAAGAATTGCCGGTCATAAAGAAGGAATGAACACTGTCAAAAAGATTACAAAACATGCAAATCACCTAGGTATTAAGGTGTTGACATTATATGCTTTTTCTACAGAGAATTGGAAACGTCCAACAGAAGAAGTAAATTTTTTAATGCAACTTCCCGTGGATTTTTTTGATACATTTGTACCAGAATTGATCAAGGAAAATGTTCAGGTGCATGTAATGGGCTACAAGGAATTTCTACCTAAACATACACAAAAAGCCGTAGAACAGGCAATTGAACAGACTAAAAATAATACTGGCATGATTTTAAACTTTGCTTTGAACTATGGAGGTAGGGGAGAGATTGTAACAGCTGTTAAAGAAATTGGTGAAAAAATTGAAAATAAATTGTTATCCATTGATGAAATTGATGAGGCATTAATTTCTGATAATTTGATGACACGTTTCCTACCAGCAAATTTGAGAGATCCAGAATTATTGATTCGTACAAGTGGAGAAGAGCGCATCAGTAATTTTCTTTTATGGCAAATAGCTTATAGTGAATTATTTTTTACCGATGCTTTATGGCCAGATTTTAATGATAAATTATTAGAAACAGCAATTGCCTCATTTCAAAATCGGAGTCGTCGTTTCGGTGGCCTAAAGAAATAAATAAAGGAGAGAAAAACGAGTGAGACAACGAGTAATAACTGCAATTGTAGCATTAATTATTTTTATACCGATCATTATCTATGGTGGATTTTTGATAGCATTAGCAGGTGCTATACTTGCGAGTGTAGGTGTTTATGAAATGTTCAAAATGCATCAGCTTGGTATAACAAGTTTGGAAGGAATATTATCGATTATTGGAGCAATTTTTCTAGTTGTCCCAACATATTACTTATCCTTCCTCTTACCAAATCAACCAAATAATTTTATTCTTTTTTATTTGATTGTTATGTTGATTTTAGGAATTTCTGTGATTTCCAAAAATCATTATACAATTGATGAAGCGGGTTTTCCTGTACTTGTTAGTTTATATATTGGAATGGGATTTCAAAGTTTTGTCAATGCACGTGATGCTAGTTTGATAATTTTACTATATGGTTTATTTGTTGTTTGGGCAACAGATATAGGTGCATATATGATTGGTAGAAAATATGGTAAAAAAAAATTGTTGCCAGCTGTATCGCCAAATAAAACAATCGAGGGTGCAATTGGAGGTGTGGGATCAGCAATCGTTATTGCCTTTATTTTTATTCTGATTACATCAAGGCAGATCGTTTATCCCTATTCTTTACCTGTAATGCTGATACTAACTGGTATGTTTTCAATTATAGGGCAATTTGGGGATTTAGTAGAATCCTCGATTAAGCGTCATTATGGCGTAAAAGATTCTGGCAATATTTTACCTGGACATGGTGGTATCCTGGATAGATTTGACAGTTTATTATTTGTTTTTCCAATTATGCATTTACTTGGTATTTTTTAATAGATATATGATCATTTTTGTTATAGTTAATTTTTGTTTCTTAAAAGTTAGAATAAAAATCTAACTTTTGAGAAATTTTTTATTTCAATTTTTCATGTAGAAAAGATAGTTTAAATGATTTATATTATTATTGAAAATAATTATACTCTTTTTGATTGATTTAAATGATAAGTATTAATTTATTATTTAAACAAAAAGTTATTCTTTTTATTTTTTATGAAAAAAAATAAAGTTATAAATTAAAAAAATTTTACTTAAATATTTAATGCAAGTTATATAGATTCATTGGTCATTTGATAAAAATTATGATAAAATAGAAATTGTTTTATGTAAAAAGTTCAATCGTTTTTAATTTGTTTAATTTTTATTCTAAACACCCTTCATTCTTGATAAAATGATGTTGGGTATCTGTTTATGGAAAAATGAATGGCTAAAAATTCCAATTGTGTTATTTTATAGTTGGACAAAAATGATATTTATCTTTTAGATTACCTTTGATTAAAGGGTAGCATTCATCTTTTATTGATAAAACGATTAGAAACTCTATGAATCACTCACTTATGTTTTCAATGAAATTAAATAAATGAATGAAATGATCTTATTCATTGTATAAATGTGAAAATTTATCATTGGTTATTCAAGGTTTATAAAGAAAGAAGGAATTCGATGAAAACAATTTTAACGTTTATTATTGTCTTCGGTGTACTTGTTTTAGTTCATGAATTTGGACATTTCTTTTTTGCAAAACGTTCAGGAATTTTGGTTCGAGAATTTTCCATTGGTATGGGTCCAAAAATTTTTGAACATCAAGGGAAAGATGGAACAGCCTATACTATTCGTATTCTTCCTATCGGTGGATACGTAAGAATGGCGGGCATGGGAGAAGAAGATACTGAATTGCAACCAGGAACCCCTCTTTCTATCGAATTAAATGATCAACAGGAAATCATTACAATTAATACAAGTAAAAAAATCCAATTACCCAATAGTATTCCTCTTGAGATGACAGCTAGTGATTTAGAGAGAGAATTATATATTAAGGGAAATATTAATGGAGATAGTGCACAAGAAAAATGTTACCCAATAAAGCATGATGCATCAATAATTGAAGCGGATGGCACAAAAGTTCGAATTGCTCCTATTGATGTTCAGTTTCAGTCAGCTAAGTTATGGCAGCGAATGTTGACAAATTTTGCTGGTCCTATGAATAATTTTTTATTAGCAATTGTTCTATTTACTATATGGGTTTTTGTGCAGGGTGGTATAGTCGTAACGAATACAAATCACATTGGTCAGGTTTTAGAAAATAGTCCGGCAATGAAAGCAGGACTAAAAAGTAATGATGAAATTCTTTCAGTCAATCATAAAAAAATAAATACTTGGACAGACCTTACATCGATCATTCAAAAAAATTCTGATAAAAAATTAACTTTTGTAGTAAAAAGTACAGAAAAACAAAGAAAGTTAACAGTGATACCAGAAACCAAAAAAATGGATGGTACAAAGGTTGGTACAATTGGCATAACTGCTCCTATGAAGACTAGTTTTTCTGATAAACTTTTAGGTGGTATTCAGCAAACGGTTGATAATTCAACACAAATTTTTAAAGCATTGGGATCATTAGTTACAGGATTTAGCTTGAATAAATTAGGTGGACCAGTCATGATGTTTCAACTATCAGAAAAGGCAGCAAAAACTGGTCTTAGTACAGTGATTTGGTTGATGGCTATGTTGTCTATTAATCTAGGAATTGTTAATTTGCTACCTATTCCAGCATTGGATGGCGGAAAAATTATTTTAAATATTTTTGAAGCAATTTTTAGAAAACCATTAAGTCAGGAAAAAGAAGGAATGTTAACATTAGTTGGATTTGGTTTTCTGATGGTATTAATGGTCCTAGTGACCTGGAATGATATTCAACGATTTTTCTTTTAATCGTCATTTGAATCGATAAAAAATAATAATAAACAAATAACTATGCGAAAACAAAGGAGAATATGAATGAGACAGTCAAAAATGTTTATTCCTACATTACGAGAAATACCAAATGATGCAGAAGTCCTAAGTCATCAAATTCTTTTAAGAGGAGGCTATATTAGACAAATTGCTGCTGGAGTATATGCCTATTTACCACTTGCTAATCGAATAATTGAAAATTTAAAAAAAATTATGCGAGAAGAATTTGAAAAAATCGATGCAATTGAAATGCTGTTGCCAGCTATATTGCCTGCAGAGTTATGGGAAAAATCTGGCCGATATCAAACTTATGGTCCTGATTTATATCGTTTAAAAGATCGAAATGAACGACAATATATACTAGGACCTACTCATGAAGAAACCTTTGTAGAATTAATTGGAAATGACGTAAATTCTTATAAACGTCTTCCTTTAAACTTATATCAGATTCAATCAAAATATCGTGATGAAAAACGGCCACGTTTTGGTCTATTACGCGGTAGAGAATTTATTATGAAAGACGGTTATTCTTTTCATGCAACAGAGGAAAGCCTAGACACTACTTATAATGACTATGAAAAAGCCTATTCAGCTATTTTTAAGCGTTGTGGTTTAGTTTTTAGATCCATTATTGGAGATGGTGGAGCTATGGGTGGTAAGGATTCTAAAGAGTTTATGGCTATTTCTGATATTGGTGAAGATACGATCTGTTTTTCAACTGAAGGCGATTATGCGGCTAATTTAGAAATGGCAACCAGTTTATTCGTGTCTAAAAAGTCTCATGAAACACAGCTTCAAATTGAAGAGATTGCTACACCGAATGTTAAATCTGTCGAAGAGGTGGCTGCATTTTTTGAAGTAGATGAACAAAAAATCATTAAATCTATGTTATTTATGGCAGATGAAGAACCTGTTATGGTTTTAATCCGAGGTGACCACAAAGTAAATGAAGTAAAACTAAAGAATTTCTTGAAGGTAGATTTTTTGACCGAGGCAACTGAGGATCAAATTAAACATTATTTAGGGACTGAGCTTGGCTCTATTGGACCAGTGAATTTACCAGACGAAGTGAAAATCTATGCTGATTTACATATCCAAAATTTAGCCAATACCATTACTGGTGCAAATCAAACAGGTTATCATTTAGTAAATGTTAATCCAGAACGTGATTTCGTGCCAATTAGCTATGAAGATTTACGTCTTGTTCAAGAAGGAGATCCTTCTCCAGATGGAAATGGTGTTTTATCCTTTACCAAGGGAATTGAGATTGGCCATATCTTTAAATTAGGCACTCGTTATAGTGAATCCATGAATGCAACTATCTTGGATGAGAATGGCAAAGAACAATACATAATAATGGGTAGTTATGGAATTGGGGTTAGTCGTTTATTTGCAGCTATTGCTGAGCAGAACGCAGATGATAAGGGAGTGAATTGGCCCATTGGTATTGCACCTTTTGATATTCATGTTGTTCAAATGAATATGAAAGATGATGAACAAACACAATTATCAGAAGAGATTGAAGAATTAATGATAAGTGCTGGTTATGAAGTGCTTGTAGATGACCGGAATGAACGCGCTGGAGTTAAATTTGCTGAAGCTGACCTAATTGGGTGCCCAATTCGAATAACAGTTGGAAAGAAGGCAATAGATGATATTGTCGAAATAAAAATCAAACGTACTGGTGAAATGCTAGAAGTTAAAAAAGAGGAATTAAAAAGTACTTTGGCTATTTTGTTAAAGCCAGAAGGAATTGAAGATAATGAATAAAAAAGATGCAGAAGAAAATTCTGCATCTTTTTTATTCAAATATTTAAAATCAAATTTAATAGTATTCTAATAATCAGACAATTGGTTGTATTGCTACTATAGGTTAAGTTTTAATTATTTTTCGTCTGAATAATTAAATGGTTGAACAACTTAGTCATTGCTTGTTTCATTGTAATTTTCATTAAAAAATAGTATACTTACTTACAAGTGATGCACTCAGAAATGGTAATCGTATCTGAGTTTTTTTATTTGAGGGAGGCTCATTTTGTGACAGAAAAAGCAAAAGATCTATTTGCAAAGTTACTTACACAAATTCAATTAAAAGAAACTGAACAAGGGCATCAGCTCATGCAACAAGGAAAAATTGAAAAGGTAGTTGTTCATCAACATAGCAGATTATGGGAATTTAATTTTGAATTTGAAGAAATTTTACCTGTTCATTTATATCAATCTTTTATCCAGCATTTAATGCTTGCTTTCCAATCAATTGCCACGGTTTCTGTCAAAATTTCTTCTAACCAAAAACAATTTACAGAACAACAATTAATCGATTATTGGCAATTAGCTTTATTAAATCAAGATTACAATACTCCTATTGTAGCAAAAACATTGAAAACACAACTTCCTCAAATTAAGAATAGTCGAATTACTTTTCCTGTTGATAATGAAGCGGTTATTCCTTATTTAAAGGAGCAATACTTACCTATTATTGAAAAAAATTATACAAATTTTGGTTTTCCTGTCTTCAAAATCGAACCTGAGATGGATGAACAGCAAGCAGAGCGGTTATTAGCACAATTTGAAGAACAAAAGAGAGAACAAGCAACAGCTTTTCAACAACAGGCAACAGAGTCATTATTAAGACATGAACAAAAGAAAAAAGAACAAAAGCAGGTTGCCCCTTTAGAAGGACCTATTCGATTAGGTCGTGCTATCCCGAATGATGAACCTATTTTAGCAATGGAAACTATCACTGAAGAGGAACGTCGAGTAACAATTGAAGGATTTATTTTCAATAAAGAAATTCGGGAGTTACGATCAAAACGAAAAATTTTGATTTTAAAAATTACTGATTATACTTCTTCATTTGTTGTAAAAAAATTTTCAAATAGTGAAAAAGATGAACAAATTTTTGATGCTATTCAGAATAATAGCTGGATACGTGTTAGAGGAAGTATCCAAGAAGATACATTTATGCGTGATCTAGTTATGAACGCACAAGATTTAATTGAAGTCACCCATGAATCTAGAAAAGATTATGCACCAGAGAATGAAAAACGTGTTGAATTACATTTACATAGTAATATGAGCACCATGGATGCGACAAATAGTATTTCTGATTTGGTTGTACAAGCTGGGAAATGGGGACATAAAGCAATTGCCATCACTGACCATAGTTGTGCACAAGCCTTTCCAGAAGCACATGCCGCTGGACAAAAAGCAAATGTGAAAATTTTGTATGGTGTTGAAGCAAACATTATTGATGATGGTGTGCCCATCGCATATAATGAAGCACACGTTGAGTTACTTGATGCTACTTATGTCGTATTTGATGTTGAAACAACCGGACTATCTGCAGTTTACGATACGATTATTGAATTATCAGCAGTCAAAATGCACAAAGGAAATGTGATTGATACGTTTGAACAATTTATTAATCCAGGTCATCCATTATCCCAAACAACGATTCATTTAACAGGTATTACTAATGAAATGGTTAGCGATGCTAAATCTGAAAAAGTAGTGCTAAATATGTTTAAGAAATTTTCAGAGAATACTATCTTAGTTGCTCACAACGCTGCTTTTGATATGGGATTTTTAAACACAAGTTACCGAAAATATAAGATTCCAGAAGCTGAAAATCCAGTAATTGATACCTTGGAACTTGCCCGCTATTTATATCCTACCTTGAAAAGTCATCGTTTAAATGTATTAGCTAAAAAATTTGGTGTTGGATTAGAACAGCATCATCGAGCAATTTATGACTCTGAGGCAACAGGACATTTATGTTGGATTTTTTTGAAAGAAACCAAAGAAAAATTCTCGATGAATTATCACGATGAATTAAACATGCACATTGGTGAGGGAGATTCCTATAAACGAGCACGACCTTTTCATGCGGTGATTATTGCCAAGACACAAGCTGGTTTGAAAAACCTTTTCAAATTAATTTCAATGTCAAATGTTCATTATTTTTATCGGGTACCGAGAATTCCTCGTTCGCAATTGAATAAATTAAGAGAAGGTTTAATTGTTGGATCGGCTTGTTCAAGTGGCGAAATCTTTGAGGCAATGATGCAAAAAGGAATTGATGAAGCTGAGCGTCGAGCAAAATTTTATGATTATATTGAAGTCATGCCAAAACCCGTATATGCACCATTGATTGAACAAGAACTCATAAAAAATGAAGAAGATTTAGAAGAAATCATAGCAAATTTGGTTAAAATTGGCGATAAATTAGGAAAACCAGTAGTAGCTACGGGAGATGTTCATTACTTAAATCCTGAAGATGCTATTTATCGAAAAATCTTAATTAGTTCGATGGGAGGTGCTAATCCACTAAACCGTCATCAATTACCAGAAGTCTATTTTCGAACAACGGATGAAATGTTGACAGAGTTTCAATTTTTAGGCAAAGACGTCGCTCAAAAAATTATTGTTGAAAATTCTAACAAAATTGCAGATAGTTGTGATGTAATTATTCCGGTAAAAGATGAATTATATACACCAAAAATTCCAGGTTCAGAAGATGAAATTCGAAATTTAAGTTACACAAGAGCAAAAGAACTTTATGGAGATCCTTTACCCCCTATCGTTGAGAAGAGATTGAAAAAAGAATTAAATAGTATTATTGGCAATGGTTTTTCTGTGATTTATTTAATCGCACAAAAACTGGTGCATAAAAGTATGGAAGATGGGTATTTGGTTGGCTCTAGAGGATCAGTTGGCTCTAGCTTGGTAGCTACAATGACTGGAATAACAGAAGTGAATCCTTTAGCCCCTCATTATTATTGCCTGAACTGTCAATATTCAGAATTTTTTGAAGATGGAACCTATGGTTCTGGTTTTGATATGCCAGAGAAAGAATGTCCAAGGTGTGGTGAACGACTGTTTAAAGATGGACATGATATTCCTTTTGAGACTTTTTTGGGATTTCATGGCGATAAGGTACCTGATATTGATTTGAATTTTTCAGGTGATTATCAAGCCGAAGCACATAATTATACAAAAGTTTTATTTGGAGAAGATTACGTTTATAAGGCTGGAACAATCGGTACAGTTGCTGATAAAACAGCCTACGGTTTTGTAAAAGGGTATGAACGGGATAATGATCTGCAATTTAGAGGAGCAGAAATTGATCGTTTAGCTAAAGGAGCGACTGGGGTAAAAAGAACGACTGGACAGCATCCAGGAGGAATTATTGTCATTCCTGATTATATGGATGTTTATGATTTTACACCGATTCAATATCCAGCTGATGATAAAGATTCTGATTGGCGCACAACGCATTTTGATTTCCATTCGATTCATGATAATATTTTAAAGTTAGATATTTTGGGACATGATGATCCGACAGTTATTCGTATGTTACAAGATTTATCAGGAATTGATCCTAAAACAATTCCAACGGATGATCCAGAGGTCATGCGCATTTTTGATGGTTCTGAAGTTCTTGGGGTAACTGCTGAGCAGATCTATTCTAAAACAGGCACATTGGGGATTCCTGAATTTGGGACAAGATTTGTACGTGGCATGTTAGAAGAGACACATCCTTCAACGTTTGCTGAATTGTTACAAATTTCTGGATTGTCACATGGTACAGATGTTTGGCTTGGAAATGCTGAGGAATTAATCCGTAAAGGTGAAACGACCTTAGCAGAGGTGATCGGCTGTCGTGATGATATTATGGTTTACTTAATTCATGCTGGATTAGATGATGGTATGGCTTTTAAAATTATGGAAACTGTTCGTAAAGGCCAATGGAATAAAATTCCTAATGATTTACGACAAACATATTTAAAGGCAATGAAAGAAAATAATGTTCCTGAATGGTATATTGATTCCTGTTCAAAAATAAAATACATGTTTCCAAAAGCTCATGCTGCAGCCTACGTACTAATGGCTTTACGGGTAGCTTATTTTAAAGTTTATTTTCCTATTCTTTATTATTGTGCTTACTTTTCTGTTCGTGCGGATGACTTTGACCTCGTAACAATGGTGAAAGGTAAGACAGCAATCAAAGAACGTATGAAGGAAATTACTGATAAAGGATTGGAAGCTTCCACAAAAGAAAAAAATTTATTAACTGTATTAGAAATTGCTAATGAAATGTTGGAGCGCGGCTTTACTTTTTCTATGATTGATTTATACAATTCTGAAGCTGAAAATTTTGTCATTGATGGAAATACATTGATTGCACCCTTCCGTGCTGTTCCAAGTTTAGGATTAAATGTAGCGAAATCAATTGTTGAGGCAAGAGAAGAGCAACCTTTTTTGTCGAAGGAAGATTTATCAAATAGGGGAAAAGTATCCAAAACATTGATTGAGTATATGAATAATAATGGCGTATTAAAAGATTTACCAGATGAAAATCAATTATCATTATTTGATATGTTATAGTAGAAGAAATATTTTTATTGATTCTTTTTATGTGTTATATATTTTTAAGGAATTATCCTATTTGATTTGATAAAATTGTTTATAATGAAAAAATAAATTATCACAATTGAGGAGTGTTATATTTTCATGAAAGAAAGTCAGCTACGTTGGTTTACGGTTGAACTGATTGCTTTTAATATGATCTGGTCAATAGGAAATGTTGTAAATAATTATGCACAACAAGGCCTCTCTGTTGTTACCTCTTGGTTTATCGTATTGATTATTTTCTTTATTCCTTATGTACTCATTGTAGGTCAATTAGGTTCTACTTTTAAAAATAGCAATGGAGGTGTAAGTTCATGGGTACAGCAGACAAGTACAAAACGTTTAGCTTATTATGCTGCCTGGACTTATTGGGTCGTTCATATTCCTTATTTAGCACAAAAAACACAATTAATTTTAATTGCATTTGGTTGGGTCATCAAGGGAAATGGTGAGATTATTAATAACTTTTCTATGGTAAAACTTTCTATTCTTTCGTTAATTATTTTCTTAACTTTTTTATTATTGGCAACAAGAGGGTTTGCGACATTAAAAATTATTGGTGGGTTGGCTGGAACGGCTACCTTAATTATGTCACTATTATTCATCTTATTTGCCATTGGTGCACCTATGATCAACCAATCTGTAACCTTTGCTACACCTCATATGAATCAGATAAAAACATATATTCCCACGTTTAATTTAAGTTATTTTACCACGATTTCTATGTTGGTCTTTGCAGTGGGAGGATCAGAGAAGATTTCTCCATATGTTAATAAAATGAAAAATCCAGCAAAAGAATTTCCAAAAGGCATGATCTTCTTGGCAATTATGGTTGGTGGTTCAGCAATTCTAGGTTCTTTGGCTATGGGGATGCTATTTGCAAGTAACAATATTCCAAAAGATTTAATGGCTAATGGTGCCTATAGTGCTTTTCAATTGTTAGGGCATTATTATGGCATAGGTAATTTATTAATGATTATTTATGCGATAACAAATGGTATGGGCCAAATTGCTGCATTAGCTTTTTCTATTGATGCTCCACTAAAAATTTTACTAGCAGATGCTGACCCTGAATTTATTCCTGCATGGCTGCGTAAAAAAAGTAAAAAAGGAACATTGGTTAATGGGTATTTATTAACAGGAACACTAGTGAGTATTATTATTATCTTGCCTTTGTTCGGTATAAAGAATATTAATGAATTGGTTAAATGGTTGACTAACTTAAATTCAATCGTTATGCCAATGCGTTATTTATGGGTATTTTTAGCTTATATGCTACTTAATAAAGCTTACAAAAAATTTAATTCAGAGTATAAGTTTGTTAAAAATCCTATACTTGGATTTATTTTTGGCTTATGGTGTTTCTCATTTACAGTTGTTGCTTGTTTTTTAGGAATGATACCAAAAATTGATTTTCATTCGGATCCACAAGCTTGGCTATTTCAGCTAATCTCTAATATTCTTACGCCAATTGTATTAATTTTATTAGGTATGATTTTGCCGGCCATTGCTCGTAGAAATAATAAAGAAAAAAATAAAAAAAATGTGTCTGTTGAGGAAGATTCCTCTCTTAGTGAATAAACAACTCCTGGATAAAAAAGATTAAATAGACATTCAAAAACGATTCTAGAATGATATTCTAAGTCATGAGTAACAGTTTAAAGGTGGATGCTTTGAATATCAGCTAACACTTTTAAGCAATATTAGAAAAAATAGTTTACAACTAAACCTTTTTATTTTGCTTTATTTTTCTATTGTAAATTCTATTTGTTTGATATGCTATTTAAAAGGAATAATCGATAAGGATCATTGGCTAGCTAATGATCTTTATCGATTTTCACTATTTAATGAATGAGTATTAAAAAATAATAGATGAAAAATATTGATATTACCTAAGAAAAATTTTTCAACCATTTAAATTATTCTAGTTAAAGAGCATAAAAGCTGGTCAGGTAAAATTAATTTAAACCTAATATTCATAAACTTAAAAAATAAATTAAATTTTAAAAAAAGATAGTTAAAAATTATTAAATAGGTTTAATGATATCTAACTGCTTGTTTAAAAAATGACTTATTTATCAAGATAAATTTTGTAGTTCACTATTCTCTAGGTATTAAGATGAATGGTATCTAGTGTTATCCTTGTAAATTTTCAGCTAGTTGTTAATTTATTAACTAAAATATTCGTGTAATTAATTATTTTTGTAGTATAATTTTTTTAGATAAATGAAAGGCGTGAAAGCCAATGGCAAAAGGCCCTATCTATGCTGTTGTCGATCTAGAAACAACAGGAGTAGATCCAACAGTTGATCGTATTATTCAATTTGGCTGTGTATTGATTGAAAACGGTGAGATCGTTTCACACATTGGTACAGATGTTAATCCAAATCGTATCATTCCTAAACAGATTCAACATTTAACTGGTATTAGTAATGCAAGAGTACAAAAGGCACCTTATTTTGAAGATATTGCTATAATGATTTTTAATTTATTAACAGATACTATTTTTGTTGCACATAATGTTCATTTTGATTATCGGTTTTTATCTCATGAATTGGTTAGATGTGGACTACCTCCATTAACTATTGATGCTATTGATACAGTAGAGCTGGCACAGATTTTTTTGCCAACTGAAAGGAGTTTTCGCCTGAGTGATCTTTCAAGTAGTTTAGGCCTTTTACATAATCATCCACATCAAGCAGATAGTGATGCCCAGGTAACAGCAGAATTGCTGTTGATAATTGAACAAAAAATGTATACTTTACCATTAATAACTATGGAAAAGATAAGTCAATTAGGTGAACAATTGGTTAGACAAACTGGAGAGTATATTCAAGCAATCTATAAAAAAATGAAGGAACACCCAGTCGCATTAGATGAAACGATTCATATCGTTGGAGGATTGGCGTTACGTAAAAAGGAGATCCCCACCTATGAATATGATCTGTATAAAAAGCAATCTTATCCAAAAACAAAAAGGGGAAAAGAAAAACTATTTGCTGATTTATCATTTACTTATCGAACTGAGCAAGCACAAATGATGAATTTAGTTTATAGACACTTTACTGAACAAGAAACTTCTAAAAATTTATTTATTGAAGCACCCACAGGGATTGGAAAAACATTTGGTTATTTATTTCCACTTAGTTATCTTGTCACAAATGAAAGACCATTGGTAATTAGTACGGCTTCCATCTTATTACAAAATCAGCTATTACAGAAAAATATTAAAATATCTAACCAAATTTCTCCTTACTGCTTACAAGCAACAATAATTAAAAGTCATCGTCATTATTTAGATTTACAAAGTTTCAAAGAAACGCTAGCACATCCAATAAAACAAAAGCAATATGGGCTGTATCAAATGAAGTTATTGGTTTGGCTACTTCAAACTGAAACTGGTGATTTAGATGAGCTACAGCTGACAAACTTCAACTATATATTTTGGCAAGAAGTTCAGCACCGTGGCATCCAGTTTTTAATCCAAAAACATCCACTTTATGATGAAGATTTTGTACGTTATCTGTATAAAAAAATGGTGCAAAGTAATGTGTTGATTGTTAATCACGCATTTTTGATTCAGGAATCTATGCGAGAAGAACCTCTTCTTCCTAGGAGTCCCTATTTAATTATTGATGAAGCTCAACATTTGCCAGAAATTAATGAATTTGTTGCGAGTTATCGATTGAACAGTTTGTCTTTTAAAAAACAATGGCTGCATTTTCGAGATAAAGAACAACTTTTTAAAAAATTACAAACGATATTGACAGCACATATCTCGATTAAACATTATTTAAAGATTTATCAAACTGCACTTGTTGATTTATCTGAAGAGATTTCTGATTTTTTTAGTGAATTAGCAGATTTAACAAAGACAAAAAATGAAAAACAACAGGAACAATTAATTTCACAAAGTTTACTTGCTCATCTTTCTATTGAAGGAGAAAAGGCTCTTCAAACTGTTCAAATTATCTTGAAAGAAATGCTTGAGTTACAAACAAAAATACAGACAATTATTTATAAACATATTGAAGAATTTAAGCGATCTGACCGTCTTTATTTTGTTCGTTTATTTTTACTATTTGATCAAGTAGTTTTGATAAATCAATGCTTCGATCTATTTATAAATCATTGGCAAGCGCGTTGGATTAAAACCTATACTGCGATTAATGATAGACAAGGAATCTTAAGTGTCAAAGACTTAGAGGCGGATCATTTACCGGCCACATCTTGGTATGAGCGTTATGAGCGAATCGTTTATACTGGTGGAACAATTATGTTTGACAAAAATAAAAATTATTTATCTTCACAATTAGGGTTACCAATTACTTCAACTTCTGTTAAGCGTTTACCGGATCCCTATGATTATGAAGAAAATGTACGCCTTTATATTCCTCAAGAGGCCTTGCAAATTAAAGAACAAAGCACCAATGAATTTGCCAAGTATATCGCTTCAATTATTAATGCATTATTGAATAAAGAAGATCGATCAATCCTAGTTTTATTTACTTCACTTGAATTGCTGACAATCGTTTATCAATTGTTACAACCGATTTTTATAGAACAAGGAAATGAAATACTTGCACAGGGAATTAGTGGAAATCGGGAAAAAATTTTAAGACGTTTCATGCAATCTAAGAAATGTGTTCTACTGGGTGCAGATAGCTTTTGGGAAGGGATAGACCTACCAGGAGATACATTACAATTATTAATTGTAACTAGATTGCCCTTTGAGAATCCGAATAGACCTTCTATCAAGGCAAAATATACTTACTTGGAAGCCAAGGGACTTCAGCCATTTAATGAAGTATCCTTGCCTAAAGCTGCTTTAAAACTTAGGCAAGCGTTGGGTAGATTAATTCGCTCTAAGGAGGATCGAGGTGCGCTATTGGTATTAGATCGTCGATTGATTGCTGCAAACTATAGTAATAAAATTTTAAAAGTATTCCCTAAAAAATTACCAATAAAAGAATTACCCTTTGAGGATATTTTACAAGATTTAAAAGAATTTTTAGGATAAATAGAAATATTTTGACTACAACTATCTTAAAGAACAGATTATCTGTTATAATAAAAATCAGCTATTTAATGAAGGGATGATGGAGATATTGGAAGAACTAGAAGAAAAAAAAGAGAAGAAAAGGGTTACCTTTCTTTTAGGTCTAATTGTCATTCTTCTAGCTATAATTGTTATTAGTATCATTTTACTTACCCGCTCAAACCAACCAATTGAGCAAGCGAAAAAAGAAGCAATAGCAATTGCTAGACAGCATACAAATTTAAGTGAAGTCGATCATTTTTATCAATTTTCTCGTAAGAAAGTCTATTTCAGCTTAACTGGAAAAGAAAAAGATGGAAAAGAGATTGCTGTTATTATTCCTAAGAAAAGTGGAAAAATAACTGTTTTAAATCAAAAAGATGGACTAACAGAAGAGGCAGTAAGACAACTTGTTCAACAGCAATCACCTGAGGAATCCATAAAGAAAGCCTCACTAGGTATTTACAAAGGAAAACCTGCCTGGGAAGTTGTGACAACAAGTAAAAATAAGACAGAAAACTATTATGTTGTTTCTTTTAAAGAGGGCAAATATCTTAGTACAATTCATAATATATGAAAATAGCTGTTAAATACAATTAAGCTAATGAAAAAGCATCCTTAACTTACAACAATACTACTTTTATGTTTGGTTAAATTCTATTTATCTTTAGTCATCATCTATTTGGTAAAATGTTGAAAAAGAACAAGGAAATTACCTTGTTCTCTTTTTTATTTTTACCAAATTAATAGAAAAACACAAATTAAATTTTCAATGAAATTTGTAAAAGTAATTTTTACAAAAAATTAGTTGGTGAATTCATGACTAATGCTTGCATATATTGCATAGTTAACAGTTTTAAAACAAAGCTTTAAATGAATTGAAATAATTTGTAATTTGTGTAAAAAAAGGCAAAAATTTTCATAAAAAACATAGAAATTATTTTGCATTTTATTATTCTATGCTAGAATGACAGAAAGAATGTGAAAAGGAATGAAAGAAATGTCAAATGCTACACAGGTGAAGAGAAAGCATTTTAGGTTTCCAGCTTATAGCGATGAACTGGGTGTAAAATTACCAATAAGCAGTGAACATGTACTTTTCCAAGATGAACCATTAATTACAGATGGACCTGCCTTTGGGTTAAGTCCTCTTTCATCTAAAAATGTGGCAGAAAAGAAAAAGAATTCATCTTCTATGCCAATAGGAGGTAATCATCCTAAAAAAGACCAAAAACAAGAGCATTTAACAAAACATAAATCAGATTTGCCTGACTATTTAGGAAAAAATTCATTTACAACTTCAGAACATTTTCAAAAAAAATCGCTTTTTAAAGATGTTAGGCAGAAAAATCAATATAATTTTCCATCATCAAAGATAAAACAAAAAGATTCTTTGTATGATGAACATCCTTTTTTTGTTCCAACCTATACACCAGCTTCACTGATACAAGAAAATGAGCAAGAAAAAGCAGAAATGACAAACGATACACTAATGGCAGCAATGAAAAAGGAACAATCTACTTATTTGTTATTTGAAGAAGCCGGAAATTTTAATGTAAAACAACATGAAAATGAATCAGTTGTTAAAAAATTCAATAGAACTTCAAAAATGCCAGAGATATCGGTAACTAGAAGGCAATATCAACAAATTCGACCAGATATTAAAAGATTTGGTCATCATTCAGATTATTCATTGCCACGTTCCAGAAAAGAATTAAAAACTGCTAAAGATAAAGCAAAAAATCAAACAGCGTATAGTAAAAAAATGAGTGAATTGGAAGAGAAAGCTGCTGAAGAAAAAAAACACGTTCTAGATAAATCATTAGAAGGTATGATTGAAGACTCTAATTTAGAAATGAAAGAAAATAAGTATTTTGATTCGTAACAAGCATTAATGAAAGAGCAAGGGAGTAAAATTCCTTTACTTTTAGATCTTAATGTTGTTTAATATGAAATTAATAAAATTGAAACTTAATAGGTGAGTGAAATTAACAAAGAGCAACAAGTTTATTGCTGTTTTTTATCAATTTTCAATTCATTATTTTTAAAATTATAGGATAAGTTCTCTATAATTCTTCTAAATTGAATGAAACCTAAAATTATATTGATAAGTTAATTAGAGAGAGAAGTGAAGATAATGAATAAGAGTCAAAAAGACCAAGTTTATCACTTTGTGGGAATTAAAGGAGCTGGTATGAGCTCTTTAGCACTAATTCTTCATGAAGAAGGATATAAAGTACAAGGATCGGATGTTGAAGAATACTTTTTTACACAAAAAAATTTAGAAATGGCAAATATACCGATTTTACCATTTAATTCAAAAAATATTAAAAAAGGCATGATAATTATAGCTGGCAATGCTTTTCCTGATACAAATGAAGAATTAATGCAAGCAAAAAAACTAGGGAATGAAGTCATTCGTTACCATGATTTTATCGGTCAATTTATTCAAAGTTATACTAGCATTGCTGTAACAGGTGCCCATGGAAAGACAGGAACGACTGGATTATTAGCCCATGTGCTTAGTGGTGTCAAACCGACAAGTTATTTGATTGGTGATGGAACTGGACATGGAAATCCTGATGCTGAATTCTTTGCATTTGAAGCTTGTGAATATCAACGTCATTTCTTATCCTATTCACCGGATTATGCCATTATGACAAACATTGATTTTGATCATCCAGATTATTATACTAGCATTGAAGACGTATATTCAGCTTTTCAATCTTTAGCTAATCAGGTAAAAAAAGGGATTTTTGCTTATGGAGATGATAAATACTTACGTAAGTTAAACGCAGATGTGCCGATTTATTATTATGGTGTAAATGAAAATGATGATATTCAAGCAAAAAATATTCAACGAACAACAAAGGGCTCTTCATTTGATGTTTATTATGAAGGAAAATTTATTGGGCATTTTGATTTACCTGCCTATGGTCAACACAATATTTTAAATGCTCTGGGGGTAATTGCAGCTGCCTATTTTGAAGAACTAGACATGGATGAAGTGGCTATAGAGATGAAAACATTTAAAGGCGTAAAACGCCGTTTTACTGAAAAACAGATTGGTGATATGATAATTATCGATGACTATGCACATCATCCGACAGAAATTAGTGCTACTATTGATGGGGCTCGTCAAAAATATCCAAATAAAGAAATTGTTGCTGTTTTTCAACCACATACTTTTACACGGACTATTGCCTTACTTGATGAATTTGGTAAAGCTTTAGATTTAGCTGACTATGTTTACCTTTGTGATATTTTTGGTTCTGCCAGAGAAACACAGGGCAATGTTAAAATTGAAGACTTAGGTAATAAAATAAAAAAAGGTGGTCAGGTTATTAAAGAAGAAGATATGTCTGAACTACTTGACTATACTGATTCTGTTATCATGTTTATGGGTGCTGGTGATGTTCAAAAATTTGAACAAGCTTATGAAACCTTATTAAGCAATACAACTCGTAGTAGATTATAATTCAGACATTTATCAAGAAAGTAATACTTAGCTATCGAAAAATAATAACTTATTTAATTTTTTAATTCTTTTTTTCATATTTTATTTGAACAATCTTCAATTCTTTGCTTTTTTATAAGATATAAATCATCAATTAAACATAACTTATTGATTATTTATTCATAAATTTAAGTTAATTTAAAACTTATAAGTAGAATGTTGTCTTTTATGCATAATTAGTGTAAATTAGTTTTTGTAACTGTTTTATTTATTCAATGAGTCGTTTCAGGTTTTAATCATTCATTGTTTGGTTAAAATAAGATTGGATGATTTGGTCTGAACAGAAAGATATTCTGGGAAAGAAGGGAAGTAAATTGAATAATCAAGTAATAGAGTCTAAAGAAGGATTGAATAAATTTTATGGAAAGATTTATGGTTTATTAGGAATTGGAATTAGTATTAGTGCGCTTGTTGCCTACCTTGTGATGAATGTTTTTAGAGTTCAGGTTTTATTCTTTTTCTACACTAAACCAATGGCATTTACTGTTATCTGGCTTGCGGAAATAGCGCTAGTCTTGCTGCTGAGTTTTAAAGCTGCCAAACAGCCGACATTAGCTATGAGTGGGTTTATCGCTTATTCATTCTTAAATGGATTAACCTTGGCAGTCACTTTACAATTATATACACAAGCTACTATTTTTGGTGCATTCATTAGTACAGCCGCTACTTTTTTTGCTATGTCCTTGATTGGCGTATTTACTAAACGTGACTTATCTGCACTAGGACATGCGGCTTATAGTGCTTTACTTGGCGTTTTCATCGCTTTGTTGTTGAATGCTTTTCTGTTACATAGTGAGCCAGTTGATTATGCTATTTCAATTTTAATGGTTTTAATTTTCTCTGGTTTAACAGCCTATGACAATCAAAAAATTCGCTCTGTATATTATAATTCAATGGTCCCATCAAGTACAGGCGTTGCTGTTTTTCTAGCATTGCAATTGTATCTTGATTTTATCAATTTATTTCTTTCATTTGTAAGTATTTTAGGTGGTAAAAATAATTAAAAAATAAAGCAATGATTTATAGTTATAAATCATTGCTTTATTTTTTTTAAGTTCATAAAAAAAGAAAAATATCAATGCTAATTTTATAAAAATAGACATCCAAAGAGTAATTGAAAATAATAAAAATGATTTAATAAAATTTCAAGAAAATTTTTTTTAGTAGAAAATTTTCTAAAATTTTGGTAGAATAGAACTGTTAGTTAGAGAAAAACTTAACAAATAAGTTGTAAAACTTGGGAGGAATTTATTATGCCATTAGTATCAGGAACAAAATTTCTTAACGCTGCACATAAAGGAAAATATGCAGTTGGGGGATTTAATACAAATGATTTAGAATGGACAAAAGCAATTCTTGAAGCTGCTGAAGAAAAACAAGCACCTGTACTAATTCAAACTTCTATGGGCGCTGCAAAATATATGGGTGGTTATCAAGTATGCTATGATTTAGTAAATGACCTAGTTGAATCAATGGGTATTACCGTACCAGTTGCTATCCATTTAGACCATGGTGATTATGAAGCAGCTTTAAAATGTATCGAAATTGGCTATACTTCTGTTATGTTCGATGGTTCACATCTTCCATTTGCTGAAAACATTGAAAAAGCAAAAGATGTTGTAGCAAAAGCTCATGCCAAAGGTATTTCTGTTGAATGTGAAGTAGGTTCAATTGGTGGAGAAGAAGATGGCATTATTGGTACAGGAGAATTAGCTGATATTGAAGAATGCAAACAAATGGTTGCAACTGGAATTGATTTCTTAGCTTGTGGTATTGGAAATGTTCATGGTGCATATCCAGACAATTGGAATGGCCTAGCTTTTGATCATTTAAAAGCTATTGCAGATGCTGTTGGTGATATTCCATTAGTATTACATGGTGGTTCAGGTATTCCAATGGATCAAATCCAAAAATCTATCTCAATGGGAATTTCAAAAGTTAATGTAAATACAGAATGTCAACAAGCATTTGCTGCAGCAACACGTGAATATATTGAAGAAGGAAAAGATTTGCAAGGAAAAGGATTTGATCCTCGTAAATTATTAGCTCCAGGTACAAAAGCTATCACTGAATTAGTAAAACAACGGATTGATTGGTTTGGTTCTGAAGGTAAAGCGTAATTTATCATTTAATGGATAATTACGTTTTTTAAAAGTATATTGGTAAGATAAAGACATGGAAGTTGTTCTCTATTCTATGTCTTTATTTTATTATGTTAAATATTTCACTTTTTTTATTAAAAGAAATGAAGATATTTTTCAATAAATTGGGTGATTAGTCTTGTTGGTTTATCATATAAATTTTCATTATAATTAGTAAACTTTGTAATTATCTTTATAAATAATATTTTTCATATATTTCAATAGATCTTATGAATAGAAAACAAATAAATAATTCTGTTGTTTTTTTAAGAACTACCAAGAAAAAATGTGAATAGGACGCTTTTTTCAATTTTATAAAAATATAAATTATTTTTATGTGACTTGTTTACTTTTTTATTCTTGCTGGGTATGTTAAAATAATTCGAGTATTCTGTTTTTTTAAATTTGCTGATTAAATAGATAGGTGAAAGTATAGATGAAAAAAATAATTATTAATGGGTCCCATTCATTATCAGGAGAAGTTACAATCGGTGGTGCTAAAAATAGTGCAGTAGCATTAATCCCAGCTGCAATTTTGGCCGATTCACCAGTTACTTTAGAAGGTGTCCCAGATATTCAAGATATCTATTCACTAATTGATATTTTGGAATATATGGATGTTAAAACAATTTTTAAAAGCAATACATTGACGATTGATCCAACAGAAATAATTCCAATTTCCTTGCCAACGGACAGAATAAATAGTCTAAGAGCTTCCTATTATTTTATGGGTGCATTGTTAGGCAAATTCGGTGAAGGTACAGTTGGCATGCCTGGTGGTTGTCATTTGGGACCGCGCCCAATTAATTTACATCTAAAAGGGTTAGAAGCATTGGGGGCAACCATCACTAACGAACAAGGAATGATGCATTTAAAGACTGCACAAACAGGTTTAACGGGTAGTCGCATTTTCATGGATGTTACTTCAATTGGTGCAACAATTAATGTGATGCTAGCTGCAACAAAAGCAAAAGGAAAAACCATAATTGAAAATGCTGCACGTGAACCTGATGTTATTGATGTAGCTACTTTATTAAATAATATGGGGGCAAATATCCGGGGAGCTGGAACAGATATAATACGTATCGAGGGTGTTAAAAAGTTACATGGCTGTCATCATTGTATTATTCCAGACCGAATTGAAGCAGGTACCTACTTAACAATTGCTGCTGCTGTAGGTAATGGTGTAACAGTACACAATATAATTTCCGAACATTTAGAAAGCTTTCTTGCAAAACTACAAGAGATGGGTGTTCAGATGACGATTAAGGAAGATAGTATTTTTGTTCACCCGTCAGCTAGGTTAAAAATGACGACTATTCGAACGTTCCCTTATCCAGGTTTTGCAACAGATTTACAACAACCTATTACACCATTGATGTTAAAAGCTGTTGGAAGTGGTGAAATTAAAGATACGATTTATTCAAAACGAATCAAACATATTCCTGAATTAAGACGGATGGGTGCCAATATTTCTGTTCAGGGAGATAAAATTTGTATAGAAGGTCCAAATAAACTATATGGTACTGAAGTGACAGCTTCTGATCTTAGAGCGGGTGCGTGTTTAGTTATTGCTGGCTTGATGGCTGAAGGAAAAACGACTATTTGCGATATCGAACATATTCTACGAGGTTATGATCATATTGTTGAAAAATTAACAGCTTTGGGTGCCGATATACAAATGATAGAAAGTAAAGAAATACAAGAGGTAAAAGAGCCGGAGGTGGCTAGGTGAGTGATTATCTAACAATGGCAGAATTAGAAAATAGCACGTTAAAAGACATTTATGCTTATGCCAAAGATTTTAAAATTCCTTATTATAGCCAAATGAACAAAAAAGAGCTATCTTTAGCAGTTATACGAGCACAAGCAGAAAAACAAGGCTTCTTTTTTATGGAAGGAATTTTAGATATTGTCTCTCAAGATGGTTATGGATTTTTACGTCCAATTAATTATGGACCAAGCGCTGAAGACATTTATATTTCTTCCTCTCAAATTCGACGTTTTGGGTTACGAAATGGTGATAAGGTAGCTGGCAAAGCCAGACCGCCTAAAGAATCTGAACGTTATTATGGCTTGATGCATGTAGAAAGTGTAAATGGAAAAGACCCTGAGGAAGCAAAGGAACGTCCACATTTTCCAGCTTTAACGCCTCTTTATCCCAATCGACAACTTTGTTTGGAAACTACAGCTGGACGTCTATCCACACGTATGATTGATATTTTTGCACCTGTTGGATTTGGCCAAAGAGGACTAATTGTTGCTCCACCAAAAGCAGGAAAAACAACTATTTTAAAAGAAATTGCAAATGGCATTACTAAGAATCATCCCGAAGTTGAATTAATCTTATTATTAATTGATGAACGTCCAGAAGAGGTGACAGACCTTGAACGCAGTGTTAATGGTGATGTTATTTCTTCAACTTTTGATCAATTACCAAAAAATCATACACGAATTTCTGAATTGGTATTAGAGCGTGCTATGCGACTTGTTGAAGATAAGCGAGATGTTATTATTTTAATGGATAGCATTACACGATTAGCACGTGCCTATAATTTAATAGTACCACCAAGCGGACGTACTCTTAGTGGTGGAATTGATCCTGCAGCACTTTACAAACCTAAGAAATTTTTTGGTGCAGCACGCAATATTGAAGAAGGTGGTAGCTTGACAATCTTAGCTACTGCATTGGTTGATACTGGTAGTCGTATGGATGATGTTATTTATGAAGAATTCAAAGGAACTGGAAACATGGAATTACAATTATCAAGAGAACTAGCAGAACGACGACTATTTCCAGCAATTGATATTAAAAAATCAGGAACCAGAAAAGAAGAATTGTTGGTTAATGCTGAATCTTTGGAAGAAGTTTGGAAATTAAGAAATCACATGATTGGAGACTCTTTAGATTATACAGAACAATTTATTCAATGTTTAAAGAAAACAAAAAATAATAAAGATATTTTTGAAAATTTTCAAGATGTTTCATTTGGCAAGCAAATTAAAAGAAATTATAAAAGATAATTGTAACTTGATTCAATTTATGTTAAAATAAATGTAATTGTTTAATGAAAAAACAACTCTGACTCAGCAAATGATTCAGGGCAAAGGAGCGAATGAGAAATGAAACAAAATATTCATCCAGAATATCATCCAGTTGTCTTCATGGATTCAACAACTGGGTTTAAATTTTTATCTGGTTCAACAAAAAACTCGCAAGAAACTGTTAAATGGGAAGATGGTAAAACTTACCCATTAATTCGTGTGGAAGTTACTTCTGACTCTCATCCATTTTATACAGGACGTCAAAAATTCACACAAGCAGATGGACGTGTGGATCGTTTCAACAAAAAATATGGACTCAAAGACACAAACGCTGCAGAATAAGCAAATTATCGGTGAGTCGATACTGCAAAGACTTCTTCTTTTGGAAGAAGTCTTTTTTGTTTTAGTAAAGAAGCAAAAAATAAAACTCGAATAATATATACAATTTATCAATTGGTAAAAAACGTAAAAACTCATGAGTCAGAATAGTAATGAATATTTTTATTCAAAGAATAATTAATAGTTAAATTATAAGAATAAAAAATCAATTTAATTGTAATATGGAATAAATCTTATTTTTGTTAATTGTTTATTCTAAAATAGTCATATCTGTATATTTTTATAATTGAGTAGAAATATGATTAAAAAAATTTTTTCTAGAAAGAGATAGTTATTTTAATAGAAAATACTGAATGGTTATTATAGCATTAAGGTAAAAATTTAAAATGGCTTATATTATTTTAGAGTATTTAAAATAAATAGATTTCATTTACTATTATATAGAAAATAATGCTAAATATGCTAAATATTTAGCTTTATATTATGAAATTTAAAATAAATAGTATAAAATAAAAAACAGTTTTTTACAGAAATGAAATTAGAATGTAACAAAAGATACAAGTTGTTATGGTAAAAATACCCATGTAATACAAATAAATGATAAAGTATTCCTTGTCGTTGATAGCGGCGAATAATAAATTACTTAAAAGGGGATTACACATTTATATGAAATCACTAAAAACAATTTTATTAGGAACTACGCTAGCAGCAGGAATCGGATTAAGTCTTGGAGCAGGAAATGTTCATGCAGACAGTTTATATAAAGTACAAGCAGGAGATACATTATCAAGTATTGCTGCAAAAAACCATACAAATGTACAAGAAGTTGCAAACAAAAATCAAATTTCAAATATAAATATGATTTATGAAGGTCAACAATTACAAATTAAAACGGTAGATTCAGCTGTAGCTACACCAAAAACTATGCAGGCAACACCAGTTGCTCAACCAGCATCAACGGTACAAAAACAAGCACCAGCTCAAACAAGTGCGCCAACGAGCGATTCAAATTCAGCAAAAGAATGGATTGCACAAAGAGAATCAAGTGGCTCATACAATGCAACAAATGGGAAATACATAGGTCGATATCAATTAGATGCTTCATACTTAAAAGGTGATTATTCACCTGCAAACCAAGAAAAAGTTGCTGAAAACTATGTTTCAGAACGTTATGGTTCTTGGGAACAAGCAAAAACTTTCTGGATGAATAATGGTTGGTACTAAAAAGTTTCTTTTTCAGTAAAATCATTGTTTGAAACAGAAAAAACCAGCAGAACGAAATTCGTTCTGCTGTTTTTTTGTTTCTTGAATGATTCATTTATATTCAGTTTTATAATGTTAGGCTGACTGGTGTGAATAAGTAGTTTAGAAATTTTGAAAAAAATTAAACAGTGAATAATTGATTGTTTTTTACCTAGAAAAGAAAAAAAGTGATTCACTATTTATGAAATTATTTTTTAAAAATAATTGAAAAGGGATTCAAAAATGGAGGGATAGAATGGATATCAGGGTAAAAGATTTTGGTAAGGAAGAAAAATTGTATTCACTTGTAAATAATAACGGAATCATTTTAGAAGTAACAACCTTTGGCGCTCGAATTGTCAATTTGTATGTTCCCGTAGAGACCGAAAAAAGAAATATTGTTTTTGGATTTGATTCCACAGAAGAATATCAAGAAAAAGATACTTATATAGGATCAACAATTGGTCGAGTAGCTGGACGAATTAGAAAAGGCGAGTTTAATATTCAAGATAGATGGTATCAGGCGGCTATAAATACACAAGAAGGTAATACTTTACATGGTGGCCCAGATAGTTTTGAAACAAAAAGTTGGACGGCATTAACAGGTCAAACGAAAGATCGAGTTAGTGTGGAATTTTCGCTAACTAGCAAGGATGGTGAGAATGGATTTCCAGGGAACTTGCAAATCTCAGTAACCTATACACTTAATAATAATAATGAATGGATTATAAATTATAAAGCAACAACTGATCAACCAACCTTATTTAATCCAACGAATCATGTGTATTTTAATCTAACAGGTGATCCAAGTCAATCAGTTGCAGAACATCAGTTAATGTTAGAGGCAGATCAGTTTGCTGTCGTCGATCAAGCGACCTTACCAACGGGCGAAAAACGAACAGTTGAAGGTTCACCATTTGATTTTCGTAAGGTAGCACCAATAAAGCAGGCTTTTGAATCAACAAATGAACAAAATAAATTGGTTGATGGATTGGATCATCCATTTTTCTTAAACAAACCTGGAACTAAAAATGCTAAAGCAAAATTAATTGCACCTGATAAAAGGGTCGCTGTTGAAGTATTTACAGATCAATCCGCCATTGTTATTTTCACTGCCCAATTACCTGATAAATGGCTAATACATGGTAAACCACTTATTTATCATGGAGGAATTACCTTTGAAACCCAAGTTTGTCCAGGAGCAGAAGAATTTCCAGAATTTGGAAATATCGATTTATTTCCTGGAGAAATTTATGAAAGTAGAACATGTTATCGAATTTTAACGGAAGATCAATAATAAATATCTGTTCGATTAATCATTTATCCAACAATTTATTTATACAATTTAGTTAGTAAAAAATTATTTATAGATTTATTAGGTTGTTTCATTAAAAGATAAGAAAATTTCTCAATTGAATTTTTTCTTATCTTTTTAATTTTAATAGGAAAAACTTCTTAATAGTATGATCCTTATATAATGTTAATAAATGAAATGAGTTTGATACATACTTTTTAGCTAGTAGATAAAAATAACATTTTAGAATATGTGGCATTATCACCTAGCTAAATTTATTTTTTGCCAGCTAGATTAATAACTATATTTTGACGATATTTACATTTTAAATTAACATTAATATATATAAATAATTAATATCATAATGAATATTGACTTATTTATATTATTTTTTATGGGAGGTGAAGTCACAAAGTAAGGAAACCGATTTTTATAAAATAAAAATATTCACAAAAAGCTTCATTCATTTTTCAAATTTTTGTTTGGGAGAACTAAAAGATAAATAATTGGAAAAATAAAAATAAGGAGTAAATTTTATGAATAAGAAAAAAATGAATATTCTACTTGCTTTTTTATTATTAATAACTTTTAGTGTTGTCAGAACATTTGAAGTACAGGCAGCAGACAAAAAGAAACAACATACAGATACAAATAGATGGGTAACAACGACAAAACAACGTGTGTCTATTCATGACCCTTCTACTATTTCTGTTATGGAAAATGGAAAAGAAACATTTTATATTTTTGGAAGTCATATTACTGAAGCAAAATCTACCGATCTGAAGAATTGGCAGGTACCTTTTAATTCTGAATATGAAAATCCGGAAAATAACTTAGTATTAGGTAATTTGAAAGAAAATTTAAAGGAATCTTTTGCATGGGCAGGATACAATGATGCGGATAGTAGGGGTGGTTATGCCATTTGGGCACCAGATGTTATCTGGAATGCGAATTATCAATGGAAAAATGGCGATAAAGGCGCTTATATGTATTTTTATTCTGCTTCTTCTACTTGGCGTCGTTCCTGTATAGGTTTTGCTGTTTCAAAAAATGTCGAGGGACCATATACTTATGCCAATACCATTGTTTATTCAGGATTTACTGAAAAAGATTCAACAGATGGCAGTGATCGTAATACCAATTATCAAAATACAAATCTGAAAAAATTAATTTCTAATGGACAGGTAACAGGCTTCAATCCAAAATGGAGCATTAATAATGGGCACACATATAATACAGACTATGCGCCAAATGCGATTGATCCAGTGGTATTTTTTGATAAAGACGGAAAATTTTGGATGACTTATGGTTCTTGGTCAGGTGGAATTTTTATTTTAGAATTAAATCCAACAACAGGAAATCCCATTTATCCTAAAGTAGATGGCGATAAAGGAAATGGTCAAATTGTAGATCGATATTTTGGTACTAAATTAACAGGGGGATACCATAAATCTGGCGAATCTCCTTATATTGTTTATGATCCATCTACCAATTACTATTATTTATTTGAAACTTATGGGGGGACTTTTAGCAGATGGTGGTTATAATATGCGATTGTTCCGCTCAACCTCTCCACAAGGTCCGTACAGAGATGCTAAAGGTAATATTCCAATTTTTAATTCATCTTCCAATAATGATAATTGGGGAATTAAACTAATGGGAAATTATCAATTTAATCAAATGACAAAAGCCTCTAAAGCTCAAGGGCACAACTCGGCTATTATTACTAAAGATAAGCAATGGTATGCAGTTTATCATACTCGATTTAGCAATAGTGGCGAATACCATGAATTACGTGTACATTCAATGTATATGAATGAAGATTTATGGCCTGTTGTAACACCTTATGAATTTGCGGATAAAGAAAATAAGGTAGGGAAGACTAAAGAAATAGTTGGACACTATCAATTTATTAATCATGGAACGAACACAACTAATGCCATTACACCTACACAAAATATTTATTTATCTCGAGATGGAAAAATCATGGGAAGTGTATCAGGAAGTTGGCAATTAAAGAAAAATGGCAATATTACTTTGTATATCAATGGAGTTACCTATAAAGGCAATGCCATTCTCCAGCAAGATAATCAAGAACATGCACCAAAAAAAGTTGTGACATTTTCTGCAATCGGTAATAATAATGAAACAATTTGGGGAAGTAAAATAGCCAATTAGAATAATTATTATAAAAAATTTTTAAAAAGATATTTTATTTATTATTAAAAAATAATTTGGATGCAAGGTTATCTTCTTACATTTAAATTATTTTTTTAATGATAAAAGAAAGAAAATTTACCTAAGAATTGTACTAAAGATTTTTTTCTATTTACAAAGTTAGGATTTGGCAGATGGCCTTACCTTGTATTTTTTTAGGATAGCTTTTATAATAGTGATCATAGACAGGAGTATTTAAATGAAAAAAACAAAATATCAAATAATTGCAGATGATATTCGTTCGGCAATCCTTTCTAAATCATTACAAGTGAATACGTCTATCCCATCTGAGTTGCAATTACAAAAAAAATATCAAGTTAGTCGTCACACGGTTAGACAAGCTATGGCTTTACTCGTGAATGAAGGATATTTAAGAAAAGAAAGAGGTTCAGGAACCTATGTCAGTGATGTGTATCTGAAACAATTAAAACCTGTAAATAAAAAGACAATTGGCGTTATTACAACTTATTTGTCTGATTATATTTTTCCATCGATTATTCGTGGCATAGAAAAAGAATTAAGTCGCAATAATTATTCATTGCTTTTAGCAAGTACGAATAACGATGTGACGCAAGAACGTAAGAGTTTAGAACAAATGCTCGCTAGACAGGTGGATGGATTGATTATTGAACCAACGAAAAGTAATCAATATAATCCAAACCTTTCTTACTATTTAGCATTAAAAGAAAGACGTACGCCTTTTGTTATGCTTAATGCCTACTATGAAGAACTGGATGTTCCAGCAATTTGTTTGGATGATGTACAGGCTGGTTATTTAGCAGTTGACTATTTATTAAGTGAGGGACATACATCTATTGGATTAATTACTAAGATTGATGATTTACAAGGAAAAAATCGAATGCGGGGATATATTCGGGCCTTTGAATCACACCATAAATTATTTGAATCAGAAAAAAGTTTTACTTATACTACAGAAAGTAAAATGCAAATGCTTCAGATGGTTAAAAATAGCTTGTTAGATCCAAAACAGGCAATTACTGCACTTGCATGTTATAATGATGAAATTGCACTTGAAATGGTAACTTTAGCAAAAGAGTTAAACCTAAAAATTCCTGACCAGCTATCTATTATTGGCCAAGATGATTCATTTTTGAGTAAGGCTTCAGAAATTTCTTTAACAACAATTACCCATCCAAAAGAAAAAATGGGACATGATGCTGCAAGATGGATTATTGAAGCAACACAAGAAAAAAAAGAGCTTCCTCAACAGATTTTGTATACACCAAAGTTAATTAAAAGGGATTCAACAATGACCTTATCTTCAAATTGAGATATAATCGATTATTTACCTAAACTGCTATAGAGCAACTTTTAAAAAAATAAATTATTTGTTAATCAACTATAATCTAACATCAATTCAATTATTTAGGAACTATTGGTTTATTACCTTTTGAATTACCAGATAAGCAAATTGGCTATTAAAATAATATATTTCCAGCTATTTTGTACGTATATTTTATATATGTTCGTTGAAATGTACGAACATATATTTTATAATTTTCTTGGAAAGCGTTTTAATGTGATCTGTTAGGAAAGTAGCAAGGGAGGAAAAATCGAAGTGGAAAAAGATCAAGCTGTTATAGATATCAAAAATGGAAAAACTTCTTTAGGCATTGAATTAGGATCAACTAGGATAAAAGCTGTTTTAATTGATAGTCAGCATGAACCTATTGCTACAGGTAGCTTTGAATGGGAAAATCAACTAGAAAATGGTTATTGGACCTATTCAATTGACGAAATTTGGAAAGGTATACAGGCAAGCTATGCAGGGATGGCAGCAGAAGTGAAACGATTGCTTGGTTTATCGATTGAAAAAATTGGTTGTATAGGGTTTAGCGCTATGATGCATGGCTATATGGCATTTGATAAAGACGAGCAGCTATTGACGTCTTTTCGAACATGGAGAAATAGTAATACAGAAGAGGCTGCAAAAATATTAACAAATCTGTTTAATTTTAATATTCCAGAACGTTGGAGTATTGCACATTTATACCAAGTAATTCTAGATAAAGAAGCACATGTGTCAACAATTGATTACATAACAACTTTGGCTGGGTATATTCATTGGCAGTTAACGGGCGAAATGGTTTTAGGTATTGGCGATGTTCCTGGTATGTTTCCAATTGATGAAGTAACTAAAAATTATGATCAAGAAAAAACAAAACAATTTAATCAACTTATTGAAAAACATGGATTCTCATTGAAATTAGAAGATATTTTTCCAAAAGTATTGACTGCTGGAACTACAGCCGGTCATTTAACTGAAAAAGGCGCTCATTTATTAGATCCATCGGGAAATCTCCAAGCTGGAATTCCTTTATGCCCACCTGAGGGTGATGCCGGAACGGGCATGACAGTAACCAAAAGTGTTGCTGTCCGTACAGGAAATGTTTCAGCCGGGACTTCTATTTTTGCAATGATTGTTCTTGAAAGAAATTTAAAAGCGGTTCATCCAGAAATCGATTTAGTAACTACACCAGCTGGTGAACCAGTCGCTATGGTCCATGCAAATAATTGTTCCTCTGATATTAATGCTTGGATAAAGTTATTCGGCGAATTTGCAAATTTAGCCGGAATTTCTTTATCAACCAATCAACTTTTTCAATTATTATTTGAACAAGCATTAAAGGGAGAAAAAGATTGTGGAAATATGCTTGCTTATGGCTATTTCTCTGGAGAAAATATCACAAATATAAAAGAAGGACGTCCACTATTCATACGTACACCTGAAAGTAATTTTAATTTAGCGAATTTTATGCGTCTTCAATTATTTTCTGCTGTGGGTGCATTAAAAATTGGTATGGACATTCTTCGAAATGACGAACAAGTTCAAGTGGATAAACTGATGGGACATGGCGGCTTATTTAAAACCAAAGATGTTGGTCAGAAAATTGTTGCAGCAGCCATGCAGGCTCCAATTGAAACAATGGAAACAGCTGGTGAGGGTGGAGCTTGGGGCATTGCCTTATTAGCAGCCTATTTACAGGAAAAACAACCTAATGAATCATTGGCAGATTTCCTTGATCATAAAATTTTTCAAAAAAATAAAAGTAGTCAAGTAATGCCAGATAGTGAAGATGTCAATGGTTTTGAAAAATTTATTGAACGATATAAAAACGGATTACCAATTGAACAGGCAGCTATTGATTACTTAAAATAGGAGGAGACATAATGTTAGAAGCGTTAAAACAAGAAGTGTTTGAAGCCAATCTAGAATTACCCAGACATGGATTAATCAAATATACTTGGGGAAATGTGAGTGCTATTGATCGAAAAGAAAAATTATTTGTGATTAAGCCTAGTGGTGTTAGCTATGAAGCGATGAAAGCAGATGATATGGTTGTTTGTGATCTAGATAGAAAGGTTGTAGAAGGAAAGTTAAATCCCTCTTCTGATACACCAACACATGCAGTATTGTATAAACATTTCGCAGAAATCGGTGGCATTGTTCACACACATTCAACCTGGGCAACAATTTGGGCACAAGCTGGATTGGATGTTCCAGCAATGGGAACAACGCATGCGGATACCTTTTATGGCTCTGTTCCTTGTACACGTTATCTGACCCAGGAAGAAATTGATCGAGGTTATGAAGAATCTACGGGTGACATAATCATCCAAACATTTAATGAAAGAAAACTTGATCCTTTAGCAGTTCCTGGTGTTTTATTACATGGTCACGGACCATTTACTTGGGGAAAAGATGCGAAAAGTGCGGTAATGAATGCTGTGGTATTGAATGAAGTTTGTAAAATGAATTTGTTTACAAGGTCATTAAACTCATTTGCAGAAGAATTACCCCAACGCATTTTAGATAAACATTATTTAAGAAAACATGGAAAAGATGCTTACTATGGACAAAAATAATCACTATTATTAAAATTAGTTAAATATAACAATAACAATTTATTAATGTTAGAGTGAAGACGGAAACAAAGATTGTTTTCTTCTTCACTCTTTTAATGATTTCTAAGAGCAAAAAGATTGCCCTTTTTTTGAAAGGGTGCTACGCTTCTAAAAAGAGAGTAATTGTCAAAGGATGGTGAAAAAATGAACTATCAATTTAAAGCAGGTAAAGAAAGTGGACATAAATTTATTTTATTATATGAAATGGATGGGAATGATCGTTCGCTAATGGAAATTGCTCGGTTCATAGATCCTGATAGTACATTATTGACGTTTAAAGATACTTTTCGTGAAGATGGAAAAAATAGAGCTTTCGGTCAGAATCAGTTAAAACAATTTGATGCTGCTGAATTTGAGGAAGAGGGTCATGAACTATTAAGCCAAATTAGAATGTTAAGTGAGAAAGAAGAAATTCCTATGAAAAATTGGTTTCTTCTTGGACGCTCTTATGGGGCAACCGTAGCAGCCCATCTCTTGCTAGAAAAGAAAACAACTCTACATCAAGCCATTTTATTTGAACCAATGCCTGTCTCTGAAAGTCAAGAAACCTTTTTATTAGAAGGAACACACATTTGGTTTTCAAAAAATCATCCTGATGAAGATCAATCATTGGTTCAGCAATTCAGAAACAGAAAAGCAACTGTTGTTATAGAACAATCGAAAAAAGCCAACAAAATAGCAGAAGAAGAATTGTTGGCTGCTAAAAAATGGTTGGAAAAGAAATAAAGCAAAATATTTGGAACGTTTTTCAATAAATGCTATTCTTATTATGTAGAATAATCTATTAAATTAATTATTATTGAGGAGGGAATTTATATGGCTGATCCGCAAGATAGAATGAATAATGCAAAAGATAAAGCAGAAGGAAAATCAAAAGAAACAATTGGAAAAAGCAACAAATGATAAAGGGAAAGAAGCAGAAGATAAAACACAATCGGCTTATGGAAAAACAAAAGATAAAGCAAAAGATGTAGAAAAAGATGTGAAAAATGATGCAGACAAATTATGGGATAAAGTAAAAGCAGGCTTCAAGGATATAACAAACAAATTCCACAAATAAAATAATAAGGTCTACTGACTGATAAGCTTAAATAGATCGGTTACTCTTATTTTTAAGTTTACTTGTTTGTCATAAATAGCAAAACATTTCAGAAAAAGCAGAGTAAAAATAGTATAAGGGAAGAAAAAACCCATTTAGCAATCATTGACGTATTGGATACCGATGGCTAAATGGTTTTTTTAAAATGAAAAGATGGCTATGAAATAAAGTTATTCATAGCCATCTTTTCATTTAGATTATAATAATTCAGTTAGTATAGGCATATCATGTACATCGTATTTTTCTTTAAATACTTGAATGTCTTTTTCAGAATACTTTTTAGGATCTAAAACTAATTCTTCTACTGGTAAGGGGCGTTGATTATCAATTTTGATGTCCAAGACAACTGGCCGTTTGGTGTTTTTAATCGCTTCAAAAGCATAGGTTAATTGCGAATGTTCTGTAATAGTAAACCCTTTAGCGCCTAATGCTTCACCAGCTTTTCCATAATCGGCATCTTGTAAAAGAATACCAAATTTTTGCTGTTTGCTATCTTCTTGTTCACCTTCAATAAAACCAAAAGATCTATTTGAAAGAACAATATTGATAATCGGCAGATTGTATTTTACTTGTGTAATGATATCTTGCATCACCATAGAAAAACCACCATCACCAGATAATGTAAATACCTGATTCGTTGGATAACTTAACTGTGCGGCTATTCCACTTGGGATTCCACATCCCATTGTGGCAAACCAACCTGATGTAGTAAAGCGTTGTTGACCATTCATCTCTAATAACCGAATCGCATCAATTGTTATATTTCCTACATCAATTGCAAATATGGCATCTGATTTTGCAATTTTGTTAATTTCTTTAAACACCGTTTCTACACGTAACGGTTCATTTTTGTTGTTTTCAAAATTTCTTAACCAATTTACCCAATTTTGTTTATTTTGTTGATTGGCTTTTAACCATTTATCAACAGAACGTTTTTCTCCAAGATGAATCCATTCATCTAAAGCAGTTATTGCATCTCCCAAAATGGCAACATCTGTTTTATGTCGACGTCCAAATTTAGCAGCATCGATATCTATTTGAATAAATTTAGCATTTGGGTTAAAAAAATTAGCAGCAAAAGGGAAATCACTTCCAGCAAAAATAATTAAATCGGCAGCTGCAACAACCTCATTTGCAGGCTTTGTTGCCACACGGCCAGCAAAACCCAAAAAGTTTTCATAATTGTCTGGGACAATCCCCTTTGCTAAAACAGAAGAAACGATAGGTATAGAAAAATGCTCTGAAAAATGTTTAAGAGTTTCCCAACCACCTCTAGTACCTTGTCCAATATATAATACTGGTTTTTTGGCATTTTGAAGAAGCGTTATTGCTTTTTCAATGTCTGCTTTTTTTGGCTGAAGCACATTTGTCTGATGATTAATAGCAGATGAAAACAGTAAATTAGGGATTTCTTTTGTACCAAAGTCATTAGGAATTGTAACCACTGCTACTCCCTTATATTTATAGGCTGCTTTAATTGCCTCATCTATAACATGAGGTAGACTCTCTGGTGTCATAACAGTTCGATTATAAATACTAACATCAGCAAAAACAGGATTTTCATTCATTTCTTGAAAATAATTGTAATTCATTTGTGCCGAAAGAACCTGGCCTAATATAGCAAGAACTGGAATATTATCCATTTTTGCATCATAGAGTCCATTTGATAAATGGGTAGCCCCAGGTCCTGCTGAGCCGAAGGTAACACCAATTTTACCAGTTAATTTGGCGTCAGTAGCAGCAGCCAGTGCACCGACTTCTTCATGTCTGACTTGAATATACTTAATAGCTGTTTGTTCTTTATATAATGCATCCATGGTTGAATTAATAGATCCACCTGGTATCCCATATAAATGATCAATTCCCCAACTTTCTAGCACTTTTACCATAGCAATACTTGCATTAATCATTTTTTCCATAAAGGCGCCTCCCTTGATACTTTTATATAAAAAGTATAACGCGTCTAAATTAAACAGACCAATATAAGTAACCAAAAGAAACAAAGGAATTTTTATAGATCAAAAAAGACTACTTTCTTAAAAGGAATCTTTTAGAAAGCAGCCTAATTTAATTTTTATAGAATAAAAGATTAAAGAACTCTTTCAAATGGATCTAAGCTAAAACCATCTGCTAAAACCATTTTTACATATTCTTTTGCACCAAATAATGAATGATCTTTATAATTTCCACATTCTTTTGCAGTAGTTGCAGGAACAGTTTCCATTTCTAATATCTTGTTTAATGTTTTGACTAATGCATCACGCACTTCTCTAGCTGAATGTTGGTTCCATAAAATTAAATAAAAACCTGTTCGGCATCCCATTGGCGATAGATCGATGATATCATTTAATTCATCACGTAGATTAACAGCTAATAAATGTTCTATCGTATGCATAGCTGCTGTAGACATAGCATCTTGATTTGGTTGTAAGAAGCGTAGGTCATACTTTTCCATCCAAATATCATTATTTTGTTCTGTTCCTGCTAGACGAACATAAGGTGCTTGAACTTTTGTGTGGTCTAATTCAAAACTCTCTACTTTTGCCATTTTCTTCGCTCCCTTAATCAATACTCATACGAATTAACTATAGGGAAAAGTAATTTAAATGTCAATATCTTATTTTTATGATGTTAATCATTTAAATGATTTTATCTTCTATGAATAAAGAGAAGAAATATGATAGAATAAAGTCTGTATGTAGCATGAAAAAATAAAAAGATAAGCAAACATCCAATTCAAGTGACAAATTAACTGATTTTTTCTGAAAAATAACTTGAATTTGTGATTATTTTTCATGATATTTATATAAAAGTTGACATTTAAGTGTAAAACTTTTACAGTAGAAGAATTGATAGATCCTTTTTTAAAACATAGATTTAGAATAACTTATGTGACAAAAAAGTGATGGCCGAGCATAATGATTAATATTTCCTGTGAAATAGAGAATTTCATTGATGGAATAATTCACTAGTCAACTGAGAGTAAAATGATCTGTGGACGTATCATTCATTTTATTGTGAGTTGTTTTGATTTATTTTTTAGTATGATTACTCTATTGTATAACCATTAAATAGATAGAAGACTATCTATCATAATATTTCTTTGAATAAATAAATGACTTTAAATCGATCATATAAGACGGAGAGGAAATCATTATGATTGTATCTGTTTCTTAATCGTTCGTTTAATGACTTATAGATAGATAAATTGATCATTAATAAAAAGTTGATCATTTATTAGATAAATTTAATGAATAAAAAAGTTAGAACATTAGTAAGGCTTACTATAAAAAACATATAAAGAGGTGGAATTTGGTGGATACAATTAAAATTATTCCATTAGGTGGCGTACGCGAAAATGGAAAAAATATGTATATTACAGAAGTAGGAGAGGAAATTTTTGTTTTAGATTGTGGGTTAAAATACCCTGAAAACGATCTTTTAGGTATTGATATTGTTATTCCTGATTTTACTTATCTAGAAGAAAATCGTGATAGAATTGCTGGTGTATTTTTAACACATGGACATGCTGATGCCATTGGTGCATTGCCTTATTTATTGTCTAAATTAAAAATACCGGTATTTGGCACAAAGTTAACGATTGAATTAGCAAAATTAAACATACATGGTCATTCAGGAAGAGAAAATTTTGATGATTTTCATATTATTGATGAACATACCGAAATTGATTTTGCAAATACGACGGTTAGTTTCTTTCGAACGACCCATACAATTCCTGATTCTGTTGGAATAAGTTTAAAAACATCTGAAGGATCGATTGTTTATACAGGTGATTTCAAATTTGATCCCAGTGCTATTCCAATGTATCAGACAGATTTTGGACGTTTGGCTGAAATTGGTAAGGAAAATGTCTTAGCTTTATTGAGTGATTCTTCAAATGCTGAAAATCCAGAGCAAATTGCTTCAGAACGTCAGATTGCAGATGAAGTCTTTGATACGATTCGTTATTGGGATGGACGAATTATTGTTGCCTGTGTAGCTAATAACCTTCAGCGTGTACAGCAAATACTAAATGCTGCTCATCAATCAAAGCGCAAAATTGTTCTTAGAGGACAAGACTTTACAAAAGTGATTCATCTAGCCATTCAGGCAGAAAAATTACAACTACCAAGTGAAGATTTAATTATTTCTATTAAAGAAATGGAAAAATATCAACCTGAGCAATTATTGATTTTAGAAACGGGACGGATGGGTGAACCGCTTGAAGCCCTACAAAAAATGGCAGACAATCCACAAGAAGACATTCATATTCAAGAAGGTGATCTTGTCTATATTACAACGACTCCATCAACAGCCATGGAAACGACAGTAGCAAAAACTGAGAATATCGTCTATCGGGCAGGTGGCATTGTTAAATTAATTTCTAGTGATCTATGTGTTTCCGGCCATGCTAATCCAGATGGATTACAATTAATGTTGAATTTTATGAAACCTAAATATTTTATTCCAATTCAAGGAGAGTATCGTCAGCTGGCGGCACATGCTGATTTGGCGTATGAATTGGCTATTCCGTATAAAAATATTTTTATTACTGGCCGTGGGGATGTTTTAGAATATAAGAATAATCAGATGAACGTGGCAGGAAGTGTACCTGCTGAGAATATTATGATTGATGGTCTTGGTGTTGGTGATATAGGAAATATTGTTTTAAGAGATCGTCGAATTCTTTCAGAAGATGGTATCTTTGTTGCTGTTATTACTATCAACCGAAAAGAGAAGCGAATTGTTTCACCAGCAAAGATTACCTCTAGAGGATTTGTTTATGTAAAGGCGAGTAAGGATTTAATGAAAGAAAGTAGTAATATGATTACTGAAATTGTTGAAAAACATTTGGCTAATGATGATTTTGAATGGAGTAAATTAAAACAAGATATTCGTGAAAACCTTAGTCATTATTTATTTGAACAAACCAAACGTCGACCAGTAATTTTACCGGTAATTATGGAAATTAATCAAAAAAGGTATACAAAAAACGTTTAACCAAAATAAAAAATAAGACAACCGAGTTAGAAACGAGAGTTTAATCAATTTCTAACTTAATTGTCTCTTTTTTTGTTTTATAGGAATAAAAACTGATCGCATGTTCTTTGAAAAACAAGATAATTTTTTAAAAAATGATTAAAAGTGTATATTTTTTACAACTTTATTTCTCTCCGTTAAAATAAAAGAGAGGAGATGGATAAATGAAAAAAGAAACAAAATGGATTCAATTCCTAGGTGGTAAGGGATTAATCTTTACATTGGTTGTATTCTTATTAATCGGTAGTACAATTTCTATTTTTCAGCAAATTTCTTTTATTTTTCACCCCTTACAAATTATTTTTAAGATAATGATTAATCCGGTTATTTTTGCACTTATATTGTATTATTTATTTAATCCATTAGTAAATTATCTAGAGCATCATGGTATCAAGCGAACATATAGCGTTTCAGGGATTTTTATTATTAGTATTGGTCTAATCAGCTTAGGAATTATTGCACTGGTACCTATCTTAGAAGAACAAGTAAAAAGTTTATCTTCCCATTTTCCTAAATATGTAGATAATTTTACACATTCAACTATCCAATTTTTTAAAAATTCACCGGTTGAAGAACCAATCAGACTTGCTTCAACAAGAATTCAAACATTTACCAATGCATTTTTTGATCGTTTAGGTAGTTATTATACACAAGCTCTTGCCGGTGTTTCGGTTGTTTTTTCTACCTTAACAACAGTGGCTTTAACGATGATTACAGCACCGTTTATTGCCTTTTTTTTATTAAAAGATGATCACAAATTTTTCGAATCATTATTAGCTATTATTCCACCCCGTTTTAGGGAAGATAGTAGAGAGATTGGAAAAACCATTAATAATCAGGTCGGTGCTTATTTAAAAGGACAGGTTATTGTTTCTATTACTGTTGGTTTTTTAACCTTCCTAGGTTTTTTATTAATACAAATGCCTTATACAGGAACATTGTCAATGATCACTGGTTTTTTGGCAATTATACCTTATGTAGGACCAATTGTTGCTTTTATCCCTTCTGCCATTATTGCCATTATAAGTTCTTTGAATCTATTTATTAGACTATGCGTTGTTTGGATGATTGTTCAATCTTTAAATGGTCACTTTATTTCTCCCCAGGTCATGGGGAAGAACCTAGTTGTTCATCCGCTAACAATTATAGTCATTCTATTGGTTATGGGTGATTTGTTGGGTATATTCGGATTATTGTTTGGAATTCCCATGTATGTCCTCATTAAAATTTGTATTACTTATTTATTTAAAAAATTTAAACAACGTTATAACAATTATTATGGTGAAATTGCTCCGTATGAAAAAACCGATTTTTCTAAAAAGAATTATTTAGATAAACAATAATGCTATCTGTATAGTTTTTATTAAAAGGATTGATCATTCTCAATAAAAGTAGTTTTTAAATAATTATATATAAATGAATATTGCATAACCAATATATCTATAATATTAAATGACTTAATCAATTTTTATGTTATAAATTAAACCAATTAAAAGGTTGAAAGATAATCTTACTATAATGACTTATTAATTAATAATTGGATCATTGGTTGTATCTTTTGAAATAGTCATTCATATCTTTTGTAATATTTTTTTTCTACAGTTACAATTTATTTAGGATTAAAATAAGGAGGATGCTTATGAGGAAAGTAATAAAGACTGTAATATCCTTGATCTTATTCGTCGCACTATGTGTAACAATCGGGTTATTAAGTCAATTGATTAAGATACCTTGGTTAAGCGAGACGGTAAATGATTGGGCAATACGATATTCTTTTATATCTATCATTTTTAAGGGAATTCTTTTATTTTTGGGAGCATTTTTATTTATTTTATTATTAACATTAATTGCCTTACCAAGGCAAAAAAGTCAATTAGTTTTTAAAAGAAAAACAGGTACAATTGAAATTCCCAAAAAAACAATTGAAAAAATTATCCGGGAATCTTACAGTTCAATTATTGGACCAGAAAAGACCAAGTTACGTGTAAAAATTAAAGGGAAAAAGAGTTTAGATGTTTATGTATATTTATTCGTTCACAATAAAGAAAATTATACAGATATGGTGGAAGAAATTCGACAAAAAATTGAGCAAACATTACTAAATGCACTAGAAACTACTGCTATTCGCGTAAATGTTCACTTGAAAGAAAAAGAAATGCAACCAGCCATGAATAAAAAGGAATCAAGAGTTATTTAGGAGGTAAAAAGATGGATGAAAAAAGAAAGAAAAAAATTGAAGAACGTGGTGAAAAATAAAAAAAGATGTACAGCCTTATCGTTTTCGAATGATGTGGTCGCTTTTGTTCTTTTTGCTATCGTTAGTTTTGCTGTCCATTGGTTTTTGGAAATCATTTATTCTCATTCTATTTGCTGCAATTGGGTATATCATTGGGAAAATGAGAGATGATAATTTAGACATTTATTCATTAATTGACTCGATCAAATCAATAGGAAAGTAAGAAAGTTTCAGTAAATTACCAAAAAAGCGATCAAATTTGCTTATTTTGATAAACTAGTCCATATATTTAGAAAAAAATAAAATAATGAGAATAAAATTCAAAAATTAGGAAAATACTACTATTTCCCTTATTCGATTTTATTCTCATTATTTGTTTTGTAAAGAAAAGTATTAATAATCAGGTACTGATATTCCTTCAATTTTCAATAATTGTTGTTTTAGTTGCAATCCATCTTTGTCAGCAGTACCTAGATAACCAGTTAATTTTCCATTCTTCCCGATTACTCGATGACAGGGAATAATAATAGGCAGGGGGTTCTTACTATTTGCTTGTCCAATTGCTCGAATGGCTTTTGGGTTTCCTATCTTTTCAGCAATTTCTGAATAAGTCATAGTTTTGTGATAGGGAATTTCTTTTAATGTTTGCCAAATCAATTGTTGAAAGGGGGTACCTATTGTTATAGAGAGGGAAACAGTAAAAAGTTTCCGTTTACCTAGAAAATACTCGGTGAGTTCATCGGCAGCTTGTCTGGTAAATCGGTTATCAATTGTATGTAAAATTGGATTAAATGAAAGTTGGGTTAATCCCTCATTATTTGCATTTAACCAGATAGGACCAATTGGTGTAAATATTTTCATGATTTTCTCCTTGGATAAATTTTCTTTATTATAATTCTTACTTTTATTATAATAAGTAAGGAAATAAAAATAGAAAAGATAATATTTTTGCACATAGATAATTTATATTCCTAACTTAAGGATAACGCAAAATTTGTCGCCATATCAAGTGACAAAACAAAAAAAATTAAAGCATCTATAAAAAATTATTCTAATTCATAAACTATAAATTATTAATAGATAGAATGGTGATCTAATCTTATAAAATTTTTTTGATAGAATAAATGATTAAAAAGATGGGAATAGCTAGGTTTCATCAAGTTTACCTATCATAAAAGATCTATGGGTTGATTTATTCTTTAAAATAACAATAGCTAAAAAGTACAAGCCAGAATATTAAATAATGCTTTATTATTAACTGATTTATCAGCTAATATTATAATGAGGATCACTACAGTTAATCATTTCTCTTGGTGTAGTGGAATACTATAACATTAATAGATATTCCTTACTTGATTTAGTTGGTAAAATGAAATTATTTACAAAATTTTTAGTCAGTAAAATGGGACTATACGAAAAATTTTTGATAAGCTTTATTATAGCTTATCTTATGACAAAAAAGAAACACGAGATGGCATTAAAACAACCCATTTAGTTGAAATCCAAAAATATCTTTGTAACAATTAATTATTTATAATGTTTTTTATTTTTTTCAATGCTAAAATTGGCTGAATAGATAAAAATTTCTTGCAAGATTTATTGAAAATATACTTATAGACTTTTTAAGGTAGTACTATCCAATTGAATCAAAACAAGATATAATAAGGTAAGTAGGTGGTGAATATATGTCGTCTGAAAAAGAAATAGCTACTAAACAGGAGAAAAAAACAACCATCATAGAAAAGACAACAACGGTTAAAACAATAACCGAAAAATCAATTGAAAAAAGAAAAGAACCTAGTGTTTATTCAAATGGTGAAACAATCTTTGTTGGTGAAGATCAATACCAATTAGTGAAAGAATATAAAGAAGCATTTGACATTGAAAAATTTGGTGAAAGATATAGTGCCATTCTTTCTCGCTATGATTTTATTGTTGGCGATTGGGGGCATGAACAATTACGATTACGTGGCTTCTTTAAGTCAACCAATAATAGATCAAATCCAGATCAACGCATCAATGCTTTAGAAGATTATTTATATGAATATTGCAATTTTGGTTGTGCTTACTTTGTTCTTGAGCAGGTGGGTGAGAGAAAAGAAAAACAGCCAACACGTAAAAAAAGAAAACGAAGACCTAAAAAAGTATATAGTGAAAAACAAGAAAATTTAACTAAAAATAGAAAACCGGTACTAAAAGCAAGAAATGAACAAAAAGAAGCAAGTAAAAAAACAATGAATAAACAAAAGTCTGATGAAAAAGAAGCACGAACGTTTACGATTCGTCAACGTGAGGAGTAATGAAAGTGTCAAAAAACTATCAAGGATACTTAATTGATCTGGATGGAACTATTTATCTAGGTAAACAACCAATACCAGCTGGCAAGAGATTTGTTGAACGATTACAAGAAAAAGGATTACCCTTTCTTTTTATCACAAATAATACAACAAAAACTCCAGAAGCTGTTTCTACTCGTTTAGAGCAAGAATTTGATATTCATGTACCAGCCTCAACGATTTATACGGCTAGTTTAGCGACCGTTGATTATATGAAAAGAGATAATCGTGGAAAAAAGGTATATGTCATTGGTGAATCTGGCTTAATCGATCTGATTTTACAAGCTGGTTTTGAATGGGAAGAAAAACAACCAGATTATGTTATTGTTGGTTTAGATACACAGGTGACTTATGAAAAATTGGCAACGGCAGTATTAGCTGTACGACAAGGTGCTCTATTTATTGGAACGAATCCAGATAGAAATATTCCAACTGAACGTGGTTTACTACCTGGAGCAGGTGTATTTGCTGCTTTAGTCGAAATGGCTACAGATGTCCAACCCGTTTTTATTGGAAAACCGAATAAAGTTATTATGGAAAGAGCTGTAGAAATTCTTCAATTACCCAAACAAGAAGTATTAATGGTTGGAGATAATTATGAAACAGATATTCAATCAGGCATTCAAAATCAGATTGATAGCCTGTTAGTATTATCAGGATTTACATCGAAAGAAGAGATTCCAACATTACCAACATTACCAACATTGCCTACCTATATTGTAGATTCTTTAGATGAATGGACTTTATAGATGCGTTTAAAACAACAAATGTGGTTAGAAAATCTAGGGATTATATGTATTATTTTGACAATTATTTCTTTAAGTATCACAATTACTATAAATTTTCGACCCTTGTATATAGCTGATATGACCTATCTAAAAATTCCATCAATGGTTATGATGAGTAGGGCAACTATTTTAAAAAATTTTGACCATTTAATGGTCTATTTAAACAATCCTTTTGTAAAAAAGCTTTTTTTGCCAAATTTTTCTATGTCAAAAAATGGCGCTTCACACTTTTATGAAGTAAAACGATTATTTTTATTTTGTTATAGTGTGCTAGGAATAACTTGGCTTCCAAGTAGTTTATATTTATATTATTTTTGGCATAAAAAACGTTTTTGGCGACTTATGCAACCTTTCAGGTTACTTTTATTGGGACCAATTATTTTGATAGTTGTTGTAATGTTCAATTTTGAACAGTTTTTTATATTTTTTCATCAATTTTTATTTAATAATAATGACTGGATGTTCAATCCAGTCACTGATCCTGTTATTAATATTTTACCAGCTGAATTTTTTCTACATTGCTTTATTTTATGTTTTATTTTGTTGGAAGGTTTATTTTTATTAGGATATTTTTTGGGTAAAAAAGAGATAGCTATAAAAAATATATCTACTTTAGATTAATCTATCTTTTCTACGATTTGGCCAAATTTAAAATTAAAATTTTTTATTTTAATAACATAGTCATAAATAAAACAACATTCAGTAAAACGTTTACTGAATGTTGTTTTTAATTTTTCTTTATTCAAATTTTAAAATTATATATAGTTAATGTATGTAATTTTTACCAAAAATAGTTTGATTCTTTTTTTAAATGGATGAATAAATAAGTTCAAATTAGAAATTTTAGCGAAGCAGTTTGTTATATTTTGTTAGGCAATAGTAAATCATAATTAAGTTTCAGGTAAACTTTTAATTAGTAGTTTATTATATAAATTAGATGATCTTTATATAATGGATGATGATCTAAATTTGATTACTTAGATAGAATTAAAACTCAACAGAATATACTACAATAAAGATAACTACTGACATATCAATCGATAATTAGTAAAATAGAATAAATCAATCATTTAAAATTAAATAAATTATTTATAATTAATTTTTAAAATTATAAAAAATATTTTATTCTAGTTTTTTAAGATAATTGGATACCAATAATGGATAGTTATTAAAACTAATATTGAAGAAATTATTTATATAGTTATGTTTTATTTTTATATCTTAAAAAACGATTATTAAATAAAATAAAAAAAAACAAAAGACAAATGTTATGAAAACATTTGCCTTTTGTTTCCTTCATTTAAATATGTGGGAGATTGCCAAGCACCATATTTTTGGATGATAAAGATAAACGTACCAACATATTTCATTTACCTCCTTATTATATTTTATATTATATAATAAATTATTTTTTTAGTAAATGGTTGGAATATAATTTGTTTAAAAAACATTGTTTATGAAAAATCCTCTACTTATTAACAAACTTAATAAATTAAAATTTTACTTTGAGATAAGATAAAAATTCAATAGACATAATAAGATAAAATATACTTGTAATATTCATTTTTCAATTGATTTACCTTTTTAATTGATATACCAATTCTTTTTCTGGTGTTACATATAAAGTTTGTTGATTTTCATAGATAACATAACCAGGTTTTGCACCATTTGGTTTATGAACAAATTTTACTTCTACATAATCAACTGGAACTCGGGCAGATAAACGATATTTTGAATAATAGGAAGCTAGGTTTGCCGCTTCCAATAAAGTCTTTTCACTTGGATTATGCGATCGAATAATGACATGAGAACCAGGAATATCTTTTGCATGGAGCCAGATATCTGTTTTTTTAGCTGTTTTTAAGGTTAGTTGATCATTCTGAAGGTTATTTTTTCCGACAAAGATGGGCGTTCCATCAGAAGAAATAAATTCCTCAGGTCTACTTATTTGTGTTTTTTTCGTTTTTTATTCTGCTTTTTTTTCACATATCCTTGTTCAAGCAATTCCTCACGAATAATTTCAATATCTGATGGCTGGGCAATCTCTAGTTGAGCGAGAACAGATTCCAAATAAGCAATTTCTTCCAGCGTCTGTTGGATTTGATTTTGAACTATTTTTACAGCATTTTTTAATTTTTGAAATTTTTGAAAATATTTCTGTGCATTCTGATTTGGAGAAAGTGCAGGATTTAAGGTGATATCTAGTAATTTATCTTCTTCATAGTAATTAGGCAGAAGAACGCTTTTTGCTCCTCTAGGTATTTGCTGCATAAATGTTGTTAATAATTCTCCTTTTCTACGATATATCTCAGCATTTTCTGTTTCAGCAAGTGTTGTTTTTAATTTGGATAATTTTTTTTGATTTTTTTTGTATTCATTTTCAATCTTATGAATTAGATCATTGCCTTGCTGTTTTGTTCTGTCTTTTTCTGCTTTATTTTCATAATAAACATCTAGTAGTTGACTCAGTGTTGTAAAATGTTGTACAGTTTCTACGTTTTTAATAAAAGGAAAAGAAGAAAAATAATCTTTTTGATTAATGACAGATAGGGTAGGTGTGATTTTTTGTACCTCATTCCAAAAAGTTTTCCATACCATTAGTTTCTGGTTCGGTTTTTCATTCAATCGAAAGGCCAATTCATTGGCTGTATCTTTGCCTAATCCCTGAAAATGTTGCTGTAGATATTGAGAATTTAGGGGATCAGCTAGAGAAAGTTGTTCAAAAATCTGTTCATCATCAACTAAAGTAAATGGATTTACTAAATTTTGTTTAGGTGGAGCAATATAGCTTATTCCTGGTAAAATTGTTCGATAGGTATTTTGTGAAGGACCAATGTGTTTAATGGCATCAATGATCTTACCTGTTTCTTTATTCATTAGAACTATTGTGCTATGTCTACCCATTAATTCAACCACTAAAACAATACTTTGTAAGTCACCTAATTCATTACGTTTACTGAAAGTAAAATGAATAATTCGATCATTTGCTACCTGGTGAATCATTTCCAAGATAGCTCCTTCTAAAAATTTTCTTAATACCATTACGAAATTTGGTGGATTTTCAGGATTTATATAGCTAATAGTTGTTAATTGAATCCGTGCATAATTAGGATGGGCGGATAAAAGTAATTTATGGTTTTTCCCATTTGCACGGATAGTTACAATAATTTCATAGTCATAAGGTTGGTGAATTTTTGATATTCGTCCCTTATTTAATTTCTGGTTTAATTCTTCAACCATGGCATGCGTAAATACACCATCGAAAGACATTAACATCACTCATTTCTTTTAACGAATACTTTTATTATAACGAACAATAATCATTAAATAAAGTAATGGCCGTCTATTGAGTTCTTTTATAAATATAACTATCTAATCACACTATACATTCATCTTCCTATATAACTTACAATGATTCTCTTTATAAAAATCTAAGGGGTTTTCATTTTATTTTATCTAATTTTTTGTGAGATGAATTTTTTGATTTAAATTGCAAAATAGGTATATTTCTAATGATTTTTTTCGTATAATAAATATAAGAAATATAAAACGGTAATGTTGTTTTAATTGTTAGCATAAAATAAAATACTAGCTATTGATGACCTACTTCATCTGTTAATGAATTGCGAACTTGATTACAAGTCAGTCGGTAAAAGCAAAAGTTAGATAAGGTGTGTGAAAGTGCATGAAAAATAATAATTCCTATAAATTAAGTAAAAAAAAAAGAAGAATCTCGCTAGCTATTGGCATTGCCATGCTTTTCGTCTTATTTGCTAGTACCTCAAAGATCCAACAAAATATTCGGCAAGCTCAAATTCAGGAATTGATGCCCCTTACTGTTAAAACAACCAAGATTCACTATGCAAATTATGAATTGGTGAATAATCTCATTAAAAATAAAAAAACTGTTACAATTTTATTTTCAGATCCGAAGACATCTAATTATGATAAGATAATGGCCATTTTTAATGATAAAAAGCAGATTAAAGCATTCAATCATCGTATATATATTTGTCCAATTGTATATCAAAAAAAGGAAATAATTGAGAAATATCAACTTAAACATAATGAAAGTATTGCTGTTTTTTATGAAAATGGACAACAAAAGAACAGTCTATCCATCGATGAATCGATTGATTTGAATATGGCCTTAATACCAGAATTGAATTTGTTACCAATGACAGGTGATAGTTTAAAAAATTAATCTTGTTTGTAATAGTACATGTTTTAACAATAGATAATAATAATAAAGAGTATTTAAAAAAAATGGTGAATTAATTTTTGGAAAAATATTGAATAAATAACTATTTTTAATATAGCTAGATAGGTTATGCTTATAAGTAAATAGAACGCTAGAAAGAGCAACCCTACTATGATTTCTATATTAGTCTTTTTATCATTATATAGTAATAAAAAACTGAAATTGTTTTCTGAGAAGAAAGCAATTTCAGTTTTTTAATTCGGTAAAGAATGCAAGATTGCGAATTTTCAATAATTTTGTTAATCACTAGACTTTGTTTACTTGAAAATTTGTTATTATTTTACCAAAGTAATCAGATTTGAAAATAATATCAAATGAATAGACAAAAAAAGAATAATATAGACATAGAACTTTAAAATAATTGCCAAGAGAAATAAACCATTTTGTCTCATAAAAATAGCAGCAATGATATTCAACTGGTAATATCATTGCTGCTTACTATACCAATTGTTATAAGAGAAACCACTAATGAAATTTTGTATTTCTATCGGTTACTATTATGGTTTTGTTGGTGGTATGGTCCTAAGAAACATTCATTAACATTTCTTGGTAATTCAATAAATGAAATGACAAGAAATGTTTTGATAGGAAAATTATATTTAGCTATTACACCAATCTTCTAATTTGAAAAGAAACAATATAGGACTAATATAGAATTAATTAGAAAAAAACTAAAAGGTTGACTATCTCTATTAGCAATTAAACAAGCAAAATAGAAAAATATATCTTCATTTAAGGATCTTCTAAATTAGAAGGTCTCATATATATACATGATAGAAATCAGTTATCGATTTTACAAAATCACTGTATTCTAAAAAATTTAATTTGAATAGAAGAAGAGAATTAAATCTAGAAAATTAATTTTATTTTTCAAAGAAATTAGATTTTTAATATGAATAATTTTAATTAAATATGTAGGATAGCAGAAATCGAACAATTAATTTTTGCATTTTTTGATGAAAAATTTTATGATTTAATTACTCTTAGTATAAGAAGGGAGCTGATCGGATGAGAAATAACTGGTTACTTTATTCAATAAGTTTTTTGATTTTATTACTATTAATTAAACAAACAATTGATAATAAACATCTCATTCTCACCTACCTCTTATTATTTCTTTTGTTTATTCAATTGGTTGGTATAAGTGCTTGCTTTTATAAGAAAAAATATAAAAAGATAAAAAGAAAATCTAGATAACTGAATTTTTATTTTATTTCTATGTATTTAATAGTAAATTAGTTCACTGAATTATTTCTATTAGGTAACTTGTTGACTATTTAATAAAGATAGAATAGTATTTCTTTTAAGCAATACATTTATTCTATATTAATAGCATAGAATCTAGGTCAATTTTTTTATAATATCAATGAATGTATTGGCGTCCTAAACGTTTTAGCGTATACTTAATAGGAGTGTAGCTCTATAATTGGACGGCGAGGAGTGAAATTAATGAATGTATTAATGATTGAAGATAATGAATCTGTAGTAGAAATGATGCAAATGTTCTTTTTAAATGAAGGCTGGGAGCTGGCTTTTCAGTATGATGGAAAAGCTGGATTGGAAGCCTTTTTAGAAAACCCTAAAAAATGGGATATGGTTTTATTAGACCTTAATTTACCAACGATCGATGGGATGACAGTATGTCGTGAAATACGCAAGGTATCTAATACAGTGCCAATTATTATGCTGACCGCAAGAGATTCTGAAAGTGATCAGGTGATCGGACTAGAAATGGGTGCGGATGATTATGTTACAAAACCATTCAGTCCATTAACATTAATCGCTCGCATGAAAGCTTTACACAGACGTTTTGAAGTAAATAACCAAATGATTGAAAAAAAAGATGATTCAACGGAAGATTTCGATGTAGTAACTGAACATTTTAAACTAAGTACCAAAACTCGTGAAGCTTACCTAAATAATCAATTGATTGAAGGTTTAACTCCGAAAGAGTTTGATTTACTCTATACATTGGCAAAAAAACCACGTCAGGTATTTTCTCGTGAACAATTATTAGAATTGGTTTGGGATTATCAATATTTTGGTGATGAAAGAACAGTTGATGCCCACATAAAAAAATTAAGACAGAAAATTGAAAAAGTAGGTCCGCAAATTATTCAAACAGTTTGGGGTGTAGGGTATAAATTAGATGATTCAGGTGTAACAGGATGAAATTTTTGTATCAACAGTTATTAGCCTTTGTTGGTATTATTGTTTTGGTTATTTTAATTTTAGGCACTTCATTTACCCAATTAACAAGAAAAACGATTCAAGATACAAATTATGATCAGCTCTATGGTTATGCAGAATCTGTATGGAAAATAAAAACAAATCTCACCAGACATTCAGAAGTGGAGAATGAAAAAGAGCGTTTGAATGATTCCTTTCGAATTACCGAACAACTGTTAAATCAACAAAATGTTCAATTTTTATTTATCGATAAAGATCAAATCGTTCAGTACCCTGATTGGGTCAGCAATGAAAAACGTTTAGATGTTTCTGTGATTCGAAACTATTGGGAACGATTAAGCCAGGGAAAAAAAATCTATACAACAAATAAAAAAGATATCTATGGTGGACAAAATACATCTGCTTATGTGATGTTACCAGTCTTTACTGAAGTACCGAATTTACATGAGACCTATTTTACTGGTGTTTTAGTAGCTACACAACCAGCAAATAATGTCTCAAAAAGTCTACATAGTATGGTCGTTAATTTATTAAAAGGATCGATTTTTTCAGTTGTTATTGCTTTAATTGTTGCTTACTTCTTTGCTCGTATGCAAGTAAAACGGATTAATCGTATGCGTAAAGCGACAAAAGAAATCACCAGTGGAAATTTTAATATCAAGTTGCCTACCTATGATAAAGATGAATTTGACGATTTAGCAGAAGATTTTAATAAAATGGCAATATCATTAAAAGAATCACAAGAAGAAATTGAACGACAAGAAGAACTTCGTCGACAATTTATGGCAGATGCCTCACATGAAATGCGTACACCGCTTACAACAATCAATGGACTACTTGAGGGATTACAATATAATGCCATTCCAGAAAACCAGCGTGAAAATGCTATTCAGTTAATGCAAAATGAAACTTCACGCTTAATACGCTTAGTAAATGAAAACCTTGATTATGAAAAAATACGTACCAATCAAATTGCGATTGTAGTGAAAAAATTTGATGGTACGCAAGCTATTAAAAATATTTTAATCCAGTTAACAAAAAAAGCAGAAAATAAAGGTGACACGCTTTACCTAGATACAGAAGAATCAATTGATGTTTATGCAGATTATGATCGGTTTGTTCAAGTTATCGTTAATATTATACAAAATGCTATTCAATTTACAGAGAATGGAAACATTCATATTGAACTTAGCAAGGGTTATTTAGAAACCGTTATAAAAATTTCTGACAATGGTATTGGAATGACAAAAGATCAGATTAAAAATATCTGGGACCGTTATTATAAGGTCGATCCATCAAGAAAAAATACGAAATATGGTGAATCAGGGTTAGGATTATCAATTGTTCAACAGCTTGTACGTCTTCATAAAGGGAAAATTGACGTTGAAAGTGAACAAGGAAAAGGAACAACATTCATTGTTAGTTTTCCAGATGTCGAAATAACAAATAGGTAGGAAGGAGATATTATCTCCTTCCTACCTATTTGTTATCATTATTAGAGAAAGAAAAAATAGTTAACTATTTTTAATCGGTTATAAAGTTAAGATTATTGCCTATGTCGTTTACCTTAGCGATTTTTTGATTTGTTGTAAGCAATATAATTGTATATTGCTTCTTTTTTGTCAGTATTTTTAATAAAAGAAACAATTCTTGAATTTGTTCTGTTGTTAATTTAGCGAAAATATTATCAATAACAATAAGTTTTTTATCGACAAAAAGTGAACGCATGAGTTGTACTTTTATTCTCAGATAAAAATCAAGTTGTTCATAGGAATAAGTTAGAATATTTTCATTTAATTGAAGCAATTCTAACGCCTTGTTTAAATATTTTTTTGTTCTTTTTTTTGTATCGAACTCCCTATGAAAAAATTTTCTGTTAATGATAAATAAGGAAAAAAATCTTTTCATCAAGGATAAAACTAATGTTTGAACAGTTCAAAGAAAGTGCATAATCCAGTAAAGAAAAAGTGTTCTCTTTTTTGAGTAATAATACATTTAAACATTCCTCATAAAAAGTTAGGATTTGGTTGTTAAAAGTACAACTGAATGTATTTGTTGCTCGTTTTTTCATAATTATTGTACCCTCTAGTTCTTTTTCAGATAATGAATAAAAAAGAAATAATTACAGATTGTTAGCATAAAAATTAAAAAGAGATAGAAAAAATTTTTTAAACTAATAAAATAAATCGTTAATAACCTTAGATGATCAAACTTTTGATTTAAATGATTGGTTGTTTTTACAACGATACCTGTAGACATTTTTTTAATCATTAAAAGTGAATTAAATGGCAATATTGTACGTTTCTCTACAAATGGGAAATAATATACAGTTGATTCATATGTTTGCTGAAAAATTGTGACAAATAATAAAAATAAAAGAAATGCACAAATCATTGGTATAAATAAGGATAGTATCATTTGCTTAATGATAGAATAGTTTGAAAAACCGATCAATCGTAAACGAATGATATCTTTTTTTACCGAAGTAATAAAAAAATAACTAAAAATTAAACTACATAAGATGATAACAACAAGCGTACTTAAATAAAAATAGCGATAAGAATCAAGGAGTTGTTGATGATAATTTATAAATTTAGTATGATTTGGCAACTGTGAAAGTTGTAGTAAAATATTTTTTTCAATATCGATTGATAGTGAGAAATTTGTAAGTAAGAAAAGAAAAAAAAGACAGAGAAGGAGTAAACTAATAGTTAATCTCTTTTTATGTTTCATACTAGCGAAAACATAATGAATGGTTTTCATAAAACACTCACCTCTTTAAAATCAATAAATCTAGTATAAAAAAAGAGTATGAATAATTTATGAAGAAGAATAAAAAGCTTAGGTACTTTTAGTACCTAAGCTTTTTAACCAAATTATTTATTTTCAGTTGCTTTTAAATATCCTTGGTAGGAATTTGTATGATAAAGATCAGTAGTAGATTTATTATTATGCTTACTATAAATACTTGTTGATTTATTTCCTTTATCTTTTTCAATCTTCTCTATTCTTGGCAATTGTTTTTTATAATTATAATCTGTTGGATCAACTGCTTTTAGACCACTTGTTCCATAGTAGCGAAGTAGATCACCATTTACAATCTGATCAGAAATTTCTAATTGTTTGTGTGCTTCTTTCTTTAATGTAGAAATTTCATTTTTTGTTGTTTCTGTCTGGTTCTGATTATCAATTGGTGTACCTGTTGCTGTATCATAGATGTTTGAACCTAAAATAGTATATTTTTTAGAAACTATATTGCCATTTCTAAATGTCACAACTTGTTTATGTTGTTGAGAAAATAGGTCCTGTCCTAATTGGATATAATTTTTAGTGTCAATACCTAACAAGTGAAGTAAGGTAGGTAAAGCATCAATTTCACCACCATACGTATGGTTAATACCACCTTTTGTTTGACCCGGAATATGAATCATATAAGGCACACGTTGTAAAGCAGAGTTGTCATAATCATTCCAATCAGATTTGGATTTTCCTAATAATTCAGCTAGATCTTTATTACGAGAATTTGAAATACCAAAATGATCACCGTATAAAACAATAACTGAATTTTCATATACTTTGGAAGCTTTTAAATAATTAAAGAATTCCTCGACAGCTTTATCTAAATAATTAGCTGTTGAAAAGTAACCATTAATGGTTTCATCTGGCGTATCAGCAATTGGAAATCCTGCTTCATCTCCTGTAAATTGTGAATAAGGATAGTGATTAGAAACAGAGATAAATTTAGTATAGAAAGGTTGCTGTAAATGTTCCAAATATTTAACGGATTGCTTAAAGAAAGGCTTATCATGCAATCCATATTGGAATGAGTTATTATCATTTACATCAAAGTAGTTCGCATCAAAGAAGTAGTTAAAGCCTAATCGTTTATATGTTTCATTCCTATTCCAAAAGTTCCCAGCATTTCCATGAAAAACAGCAGTCGTATAATTAGCTTTTTGATTTAAAATAGCTGGTGCAGATTCGAAAGTATTTTTACCACCAACTTGTGTAAATAAGGAACCTTGATCTAATCCAAATATTGAATTTTCAAACATGTTTTCAGCATCACTGGTTTTTCCTTGACCGACTTGATGGAAAAAGTTATCAAAACCAAAAGTACTTTTATCGTGGAATAGGCTATTTAGAAAGGGGGTTACTTCATGTTCTACACCATTTTTATCTTTTAATTTATAATCAATCAGAAATTGTTGAAAACTTTCCAAGTGAATATAGATAACATTTTTCCCTTTAGCAATACCAAACATATTATTATCTGGTGCTGCATATTGTTGATCTATATAGCTTTTTACTTTTTTGATATCATTTGGACTAGCCTCAGCCCTAATTTGATTTGTTTGATAGGTAGTTACACCATCATAAATTGTAAAAGCATTAATTCCAAGAAATTTAACAATATAATCACGTGAAAATTGACGTCCTAGTAATTGTGGTCTAGCTGTCTCTGCCATAAATAAATTAAATAAAAAGAAGACGATGGACAATAAACTAATAGAAACAGCCATTCTTATTTTTACTGGACGGACATCCATTTTAATTTTTTTAGTAAGTAGTAATCCAGTAATGATAATTGGATCAATTAAATAGATAATATCATATGGTCTAAAAAGACGGATGGCACTTTCACCCAGACCACTTGAAACTTTTCCTGCACCTAACATGGTATTTACGGTAATAAAATCAGTGAATTCTCGATAATAAATGGCATTAGAAAACAATAGAAGACTCATTAAAAAGTAAATAATAATCATGGTAATATAGGAAGCTTTTGTTCTTCTAATATAAAGTGCGATGGCAAGCAAAAAGATAGTAGTGGCAATAGGATTGATTAACAAAATAAAATATTCATCCATATTTTCAAGACGTAAATGAAAATCTACGCTATAAGCAAATATATTCTTTAACCAAATTAAAATAGCTACAAATGAAAAAAGGCCTAATCTAGTATTAAAAAAACTAGGCATATGTAATTTTTTCATAACAAACGTCGTCCTCTCTATTCCTTCATAATGGAAAGAATATAAATTAAATTTTTTCTTCTCTATACATTAAACTGTCACAATTTTACTCCGTTCGCCTGTTTCTGTCAATTTTTGAGCGGTTGTTTTGACATAAGTTAGAGAAACTTTACTTAATTTTAACGTTTATTTGAAAAAAATGGGAAATAATAGTTAATTCATAAATAGTAATTTAAATCAAGCTTTTTATTTAAATAACCATAAGATAGAAATTATTTTGTTTGAAATGAATGAAGTTACGAATAATTAAATGGTATAGAAATGAAACTTACTTGTAATTATTCTTTTAAAAGGAAAGAAACCGAATTGTTGTATTGCTTCTTCTGAATAATAGGCGACAGAAAACAACAATTTTGTTATACTAATGAAGAATTTGTATGAAGAATTTGTAAAGTGGGTGACTTAAATGGAAGTAATCATTAATAGAAAAGCAGAGAAAAAATTAAGACAGGGATATCCACTGATCCAAAAAGAAGACTTACAAATTGTTCCTCATCCTTTTCCAGTAGATTGGTTAACCTTTGTAACTATAGATAAACAAAAAATTGCCACTGGTTATTTAGGTGAACAAAACAAGGGAATTGGGTGGTTATTGAATTGGTCAGGCGAAGTGGATACGGCTTTTTTTATTCAAAAATTTCAACAAGCTAGAAACAAAAGGAAAAAATTTGAAAGAGATGAAGCTACTACTGCTTATCGTCTATTTAATAGTGAGGGAGATGGCATTGGGGGTTTGACGATTGATTATTATAATCAATACGTGGTCTTTTCTTGGTATAATGCTACCCTATATACACATCGCACTGAGGTTATTAATGCCTTTCAGCAATGCTATCCAGAAATAAAGGGCATCTATGAAAAAATTCGTTTTACGAATCATTTACTACCTGAATCTGCTTTTGTTTATGGTATAACAGCTCCAGAACCATTAATCATTCAGGAAAATGGCATTAACTTTGCTGTTTATTTGAATGAAGGGCTAATGACAGGTATTTTTTTGGATCAAAAAATGGTTCGAAAATCTCTATTAGATGGATTTGCTAGAGGGAAAAAGGTATTAAATATGTTTAGTTATACAGGTGCCTTTTCTGTTGCTTCTGCTATGGGTGGTGCTAAATCAACGACTAGTGTGGATTTGGCCAAAAGAAGTCTAGTAAAAACAAAGGAACAATTTGAAAATAATCATTTGTCGGCTGATAATCAGAAAATTATTGTTATGGATGTTTTTGAATATTTTAATTATGCAGTTCGAAAAAAGTTAATGTATGATTTAATTATTTTAGATCCACCAAGTTTTGCTCGTAATAATAAAAAAGTTTTCTCTGTAGCTAAAGATTATGGTGAATTGGTTAAAAAAGCTGTAGACTGTTTGGAAATAAATGGGTGGTTGTTAGCTTCTACGAATGCTGCTAATTTATCTTTAGAAAAATATCAAAAATTGATCACTGATGCATTAAATGAAAAAAATGTTTCTTATGAAATAACAGATACCTACCGTCTACCTGAAGATTTTCCGGTATCAACAACATTTGCTGAAGGAAATTATCTAAAAGTGTTCTTCATTCACATTCAAAAGGATAAATGAAAATGAATCAAAATGCTCATTTTTTAGTTGTAATGATAAAATAAGAAATTTCCTATAAGAGCAGAATTTGAAGCGTAGGAAAGCAGAAGGAGCATAGAAAATTGAAGAAAAAACAATTATCTAATAAAACCAATGCAGTCCGCCTACTTGAAAAGCAAAAAATTTTATATAATAGCTATGAATTTGATTGGAATCAGGAGCATTTGGATGCTGTAAGTGTTGCACATCAATTAAGCGTAAATCCTGAAAGAGTGTTCAAAACACTAGTTACAACTGGTAATAGAACTGGAACCATTGTAGCTGTTATTCCTGGAAATAACGAATTAGATTTAAAAAAATTAGCGAGAATTAGCAAGAATAAAAAAATAGAACTATTGCCTGTCAACGATCTAGAAAAAACGACTGGCTACATACGTGGAGGTTGTTCACCAATTGGCATGAAAAAAAGTTTTCCTATCTATCTTTCACAAGAAGCAGTATCATTTGAAAAAATTATTGTTTCTGGCGGGAAAAGAGGATTACAAATTGAATTAACGCCGCACGATTTACTTAAAATAACAAAGGGAGTTATTTCAGACTTAACAGTGAATAAACAATCAGAATAGTAAATAAACAACCAATATATAGGTATGTTATTTTTACTAGTTTATCAATCAATTGAATTGAATAACTAAAAAGAAATAACAAATTCAGATAAATTCTTGTAAATAAAGAATAAAATTTAATATATATTTAATTTCCTTTATTCTTTGTTATTAAGAAAATATGCTATTATTGGTATAAATGAAATTTTCATAGATTGAGAGAGGTCGCTTTGTGAAGAAAAAAATCTATCATTGGCAGCCAGAATTAGCCAGTACTATCATTTATTGGTCTTTTACATTTGGCATTTTATTTATTAGCTTAATCCTATCTTTGGAGCATACTCATCCTTACTTGATAAGTAATCTAATTCTTGCTATCTTTTTTTTCTTTTTCGTTTTGGGCTTTAAACGTTATTTCAAAATAGAAAAAAACAATTTATTTATTTATACGTTATTCTCTTTGAATAATAAAAGGGTTCCTTTTTCTTCTATTACAAAAATTCAAATAGAAAAAAGAAGAATTGAGATTTATAGCAAGGCATTTAAAAATGATTCCCAGACATTTTTAATGATGAAAAAAACAAGGGATCAGTTTATTGCAGAATTATTAGATTACAAAAAAGATATGGTCGTTGAAAATCAAGAGATAGCTAAAAGTTAACGAATATATTTTAATGTTATGTTCTTTAGCTATCTTGAGTTAATGGATGAAATGAAATATCTATGAATTAAAAAGGCATTCATTAATGAAGCTTTATTGGATAAAAAATATATAGATAGGAGAGAAGAAATAAATGAAAACAGACATTGATATTGCTCAGCAAGCATCCTTACTTCCAATTAAAACTATTGCTGAAAAGATTGGATTAAAGAGTGAAAATTTGGAACTTTATGGCAATTATAAAGCAAAAATTAATTTAGAAACAATGAAAAAATTAAGAGAAAAAGAAATAGGAAAACTTATTCTTGTTACTTCTATTAATCCAACACCAGCTGGTGAAGGAAAATCAACGGTAACCATTGGACTTGGTGATGCATTAAATCATATTGGTCGTAAAGCTGTTATTGCACTCAGGGAGCCTTCTTTAGGTCCGGTTATGGGAATTAAAGGTGGAGCAACAGGGGGTGGCTATGCACAAGTTCTTCCAATGGAGGATATTAATTTACATTTTACAGGAGATATCCATGCTATTACCACAGCGAACAATGCTTTATCTGCTTTACTCGATAACCACATTCAACAAGGCAATGAACTTCACATTGATGTATGTAGAGTGCAGTGGAAGCGGGTAGTTGATTTAAATGATCGTGCATTACGACATGTTGTAGTTGGTTTAGGAGGACCTTTACAAGGAGTACCTAGAGAAGATGGCTTTGATATTACTGTTGCAAGTGAGATTATGGCTATTCTATGCTTGGCAGTTGACATTGAAGATTTAAAAATGCGTCTTGGAAAAATTGTTATTGGTTATACCGTTGATAAAGAACCGGTTACTGTAAGTGATCTAAAGGTTCAGGGTGCTTTAGCTTTATTGTTAAAAGATGCCATTAAACCAAATTTAGTTCAAACGATTCATGGGACACCTGCGTTTATTCATGGAGGGCCTTTTGCGAATATTGCACATGGTTGTAATAGTGTTTTGGCAACAAAAGCAGCTCTTGCTTTGGGGGATTATGCAGTGACTGAAGCGGGTTTTGGAGCTGATCTTGGTGGAGAGAAATTTTTAGATATTAATGTTCCTAATTTAGAAAAGGCACCAGATGTCGTAGTAATTGTAGCAACAATTCGTGCGCTAAAAATGCATGGTGGTGTATCAAAAGATGAATTAACAATTGAAAATATTCCAGCATTAACTAAAGGATTTGCTAATCTTAAAAAACATATTGAAAATATGTCCAGCTATGGCATTCCAGTGATTGTAGCAATCAATAAATTTACTCAAGATACTCAAAATGAAATTAATGTGCTACAAGAACTCTGTGAAAATTTAAATGTACCGATAGAATTGACGACGGTTTGGGCGGATGGAGCAATTGGTGGAGTCGCACTTGCTCAAGAGGTGGTTCACCAGATTGAACAAACTAAGACCATACATTTTCAACCACTTTATCCAATGCATCTAACATTAGAAAAAAAAATCGGCACTATTGTTAAAAAGATATATGGTGGAAAACAGGTTGAGTTCTCACAAAAAGCAGCAAATCAATTGAAAGAGTTCAAAAATTATGGCTGGGATAATTTACCTATCTGTATGGCAAAGACTCAGTATTCATTCACTGATGATCCTAAAGAGTTAGGTGCACCTTTAGACTTTACAATTACAATACAAGAATTGGTGCCTAAGATTGGGGCTGGCTTTATTGTTGCTTTAACAAGAAATATTATGACAATGCCTGGTCTTCCGAAAAAGCCAGCTGCTTTAAATATGGATGTCGATGACAATGGAAATGCTAGCGGATTATTTTAGTGTTTTTCCCATTTCAATAAAACATGTTTAAATTTAAAAAGAACATGAAGACTGAATTTTCTCATTGAATCATACAGTAGATATTTGCTTAAAAAAGCTGAATTTGAAACAGTCAATGATTTATTCAAAAGCAATTATTATTCATTCTGGCATTAATAAATGCCTATTTTTGAAAACAATGTGATTTTCTTTCGATTAATTTAGTTAATAAAAAGATAAAAGCACTTTAATCAATATTAAATTTTATGCTAAAATTAGGATTCAATTGAGTATGATTAAAGGTATATTATTTATACACTCATTAGGTCTAAAGTTAGAAAGGAATTAAGAATTTTGATTATCATTTATTTCTTTATTAGTTTGGTTATTATTGGACTTGATCAGTGGTCAAAATATTTAACGGTTACACACCTGATGCTTGGGGAAACAAAAACATTTATTCCTAATTTTTTGTCTTTTACTTATTTACAAAATACAGGTGCGGCTTGGAGTTTGCTTGAAGGTAAGATGCTATTTTTCATCATTATCACAGTGATTGTGGGAATTGGGCTAATTTATCTTCTCGTGAAATTTTATAAAAAAAGTTATTGGCTTTCTATTGGATTGAGCTTTGTTCTAGCAGGAGCACTTGGTAATTTTATTGATCGCATTCGCTTAGGTTATGTAGTAGATATGATCCAAACAGAATTTATCCATTTTCCAATTTTCAATGTGGCTGATTCCTCACTAGTTGTTGGTGTTATTTGTATCATAATTTATTTAATTTTAGATGAAAAAGCTGTAAAGGGAGAAAAAAATGGAAAATATCAAGCTGATAATCACAGAAAAAACAATAGGTCGAATTGATAAAGTACTTAGTGAAGAACTAATTGCGTATTCACGCTCACAAATTCAACAATGGCTGAAGGATTCGCTGGTACGGGTCAATAATAAGGTAGTAAAGGCAAATTATAAAGTGCAACCTGCAGATGAAGTAATTATTCAATTACCTAAACCAAAAATGATGGTTGTTTCACCTGAAAATATTCCACTGGATATTGTTTATGAAGATCAGGATGTTGTGGTAATTAATAAACCTCAAGGAATGGTGGTTCATCCATCAGCTGGACATTTTAAGGGAACAATGGTACATGCACTTCTTTATCATATTAAAGATTTATCTTCTATCAATGATGTCATTCGTCCAGGCATTGTCCATCGAATTGATAAAGATACTTCTGGCTTACTTATTGTTGCTAAAAACAATCAAGCACATGAAGCATTAGCTAAACAATTAAAAGATAAAACTATTTTACGTAAGTATATTGCACTGGTTCATGGTGAGGTTCCTCATGAGCAAGGTACAATTGATGCTCCAATTGGTCGTTCAAAAACAAATCGAAAAATGCAGGCGATCATTAAAGATGGCCGATCAGCTGTTACACATTTTAAAGTATTAGAAAAATTTACTGGTTATACATTGATAGAACTTCAACTAGAAACCGGTCGAACTCATCAAATACGTGTACATATGAAATATATTGGTCATCCTGTTGCTGGTGATCCTGTTTATGGCCCAAAGAAAACATTAAAAGGAGAGGGTCAGTTTTTACATGCAAAGGTATTAGGCTTTACTCATCCAACAACCCATGAAAGAATGGTGTTTGAAGCACCTTTACCTGAAATTTTTCAAAACACTTTGACAAAATTAAGAATTAATCATTGATTTTAAAAAAGAAACCTGCTATGCTGTTAACAAAGTAAATCAAATAAAATCCTTTAAGAGTAGTCCCGTGAGGCTAAAAAGGAGTTAGTGTTTTGCATCAATTCGCTTTAAATTGTAAATGAAAGGTTCTCTGCAACCTTATTTACAATTTAGATAAGTCTAATTGTTCGTTTAACTCCTATCCAAAAACAGGTAGGAGTTTTTTTATTGAAAAATTTATGATTAAACCAACGAATAAAGGAATAATGATCAATAAAAACAGGAGGAAAACAAATATGGTGAGAAAAGAAGTAGTAGATGCAGTAACGATGAAAAGAGCTTTAACAAGAATAACCTATGAAATTATCGAAAGAAATAAAGGAATTCAAAACATTGTCTTGGTAGGGATCAAAACACGAGGTATTTATATTGCACAACGGATTGCTGAACGGTTAAAACAATTAGAACAAATTAGTGTACCAGTAGGCGAATTAGATATTACCTTATACAGAGATGATGTTAAAGAACAGCCAATGATCAATGAACCTAAACTGCATTCTTCCGATATCCCGGTATCTTTAGAAGGAAAAGAAGTAATTTTAGTGGATGATGTATTATTTACTGGTCGAACTATCCGGGCAGCGATGGATGCAATTATGGATTTAGGAAGACCAAGAAAAATTTCTCTAGCTGTTTTAGTTGATCGTGGTCATAGAGAACTACCAATTCGTGCGGATTATATAGGCAAAAATATTCCCACTTCATTAGCCGAAGAAATTATTGTCGAAATGGAAGAGTTAGATAAACAGGATCATATTATCATCAGTAAAGATGAAGAATAAATAAAGATTAGAAAGAGGAAAAAATTTGAGCGATAAGAAATTTAGAAATCCAGATGCCGTTTTAGATATCCATGATAAACCAAAACATCTGCCATGGTTAGGATTAAGCATCCAACACTTATTTACTATGTTTGGATCAACAGTTTTAGTACCAATCTTAGTAGGGATCAACCCAGGTATTGCCTTAGTCAGTTCAGGTCTTGGAACCATTGTTTACTTAATAGTGACCAAAGGAAAAATTCCTGCTTACTTAGGAAGTAGTTTTGCTTTTATTGCTGCAATGCAGATGCTAATGAAAAGTGATGGCTATCCAGCTATTGCTCAAGGAGCTATTACTACTGGAATTGTTTATTTAATTGTTGCTTTAATTATCAGCAAAATAGGAGCCGCCTGGCTAGATAAAATTTTACCACCCATTGTTGTAGGACCGGTAATTATGGTTATTGGCTTAGGACTTGCAGCCAATGCAGCAAATAATGCTATGTATACAAGTAGTGGTGCATACAGTGTGAAATTTATTCTTGTTGCATTGATTACATTGGGGCTAACCATTTTTTATAATATGTTTTTTAAGGGATTTTTAGGTTTGATTCCCATCTTACTTGGTATCGTTAGTGGCTATGTTGTTGCTCTTTTGTTTGGCATTGTCGATACTAAACCAATTATTGAGGCAAGTTGGCTAGCGTTTCCTAATTTTGAAGTTCCTTTTGTTCAGTATCAACCAAAATTTTATCTAAATGCTGTTATAACAATGGCGCCGATAGCTTTTGTTACGATGACAGAGCACATTGGGCATCTAATGGTATTAAATAAATTAACCAAGCGTAATTTCTTTAATGATCCGGGCCTTTCAAAAACATTAACTGGAGATGGTTTGGCACAAATTGTTGCAGGAATTGTCGGTGGACCTCCAGTGACTAGTTATGGTGAAAATATTGGCGTTTTAGCCATCACACGAGTTCATAGTGTGTTTGTCATTTTGGGTGCAGCTATTCTTGCCATTGTTTTAGGCTTTATAGGAAAGTTAAGTGCGGTCATCTTAAGTATTCCAGCACCGGTTATTTCAGGGATCAGTTTTATACTTTTCGGTGTTATTGCTGCTAGTGGATTAAAAATTTTGATCGATAATCAAGTGGATTTTGATAAAAAGAAAAATCTATTGATTGCTTCTGTTATTTTGGTAATTGGTATTGGTGGTTTGGTCTTCAAATTCGGCGCATTTGAACTTTCTGCAATGGCACTGGCTACAGTATTAGGTATTATTTTAAATCTTATTTTACCTGAGCAGGCAAGAAGTGAGGAATAGGAGGAGAATACATTGATTATTACATCTGAGAGAATTAGTTTAAAACACCTTTTAACCATTGAATCACTCACTGACCAAGAAGTCATTGGCTTAATTCAACGGGCAAGAGAATTTAAGCAAGGAAGGAATTGGCAACCAGCCAAGAGACCTTATTTTGCTACTAATCTTTTTTTGAAAATAGTACACGAACACATAAAAGCTTTGAAGTAGCTGAAAAAAACTTGGGTTAGAAGTCGTTGATTTTGAAGCGAAAACCAGTTCGGTTCAAAAAGGAGAAACATTATATGATACCGTGTTAACCATGTCAGCTATCGGTGTAGATGTAGCAGTAATACGACATAGTCAAGAAAATTATTATGAAGAATTAATTCAAAGTAAGACGATTCAATGTGCCATTATTAATGGTGGAGATGGAAGTGGCCAGCATCCTACACATGGGAGCAGAAATTTACTTTTCAGGTCCACCAGAATGGTATGACAAACAATTTGATGCTTACGGACAATATAGACTATTAGATGGAATTATTGAAGAGATTGATGTTGTTATGCTTTTACGAGTTCAGCATGAACGACATGACGGTTCAGAATTATTTTCAAAGGAAACTTATCATAGAGAATATGGCTTAACAATTGAACGTGCAAAAAAATTGCCTAAAAAAGCAATTATTATGCATCCAGCACCTGTTAATCGAGATGTAGAATTAGCAGACCAACTTGTATAGGGCCTACAATCAAGAATTATTACACAAATGAGCAATGGCGTTTATATGCGTATGGCTATTTTAGAAGCAATTTTACAAGGAAGGGCATAAAAAATGAAGACATTAATAAAGAATGGCACCATTGTTGATAAAAAAAACAAACGAATTTCAGCAGCTATCTGGATAGAAGATAATAAAATTAAAGCCATTGGTAGCACATTTGACAATGAAAATTTTGATCATGTCTTTGATGCAAAAGGACAATTAATAACACCAGGTTTAATTGATATTCACGTTCATTTGCGAGAACCAGGCTTTACCTATAAAGAAACAATAAAAACCGGGAGTAGAGCAGCTGCAAGAGGTGGATTTACAACTGTATGTGCCATGCCGAATTTGAATCCTGTACCTGACACACCAGAAAAATTACAAAAAATTTATGATATCATTAAACAAGAATCAATCGTAAAAATTTTACAATATGCACCAATTACTGAAGAATTAAATAGTGAAGTATTAACCAACCAGAAAGCATTAAAAAAGGCCAATGCTTTTGCTTTTACAAATGATGGTGTTGGTGTTCAAAATGCTGGAGTGATGTATCTGGCTATGAAAAATGCTGCGTCTTTAAATATGCCTTTAGTGGCACATACCGAAGACAATTCCTTACTCTTCGGTGGGGTAATGCATGAAGGAGAAAGATCAAAAGAATTAAATCTACCCGGAATATTAGGAATTGTTGAGTCTTCACAAATCGCTAGAGATATCATGTTAGCTAAAGAAACAGGCGTCCATTATCATATTTGCCATGTATCAACAAGAGAAAGTGTCCAACTTGTTTGTGAAGCAAAACATGCAGGTATTCATGTGACTGCGGAAGTTTCTCCCCATCATTTGTTATTAACCGATCAAGATATTCCGGAAGATCATGGTTTTTGGAAAATGAATCCACCTTTAAGAAGTGAACAAGACCAGAAAGCATTAATTGAAGGTCTACTTGATGGAACGATCGATTGTATTGCAACTGATCATGCGCCTCATGGAATTGAAGAAAAAAATCAGTCTTTCTTAAAGTCTCCTTTTGGAATTGTAGATAGTGAAACAGCTTTCTCTTTACTCTATACTTATTTTGTTGAAAAACAGATTTTTACTTTAGAACAATTGATTTGTTGGATGAGTAGTAAACCAGCAGAATTGTTTAATCTGGCTGGGGGAACATTAACAATTGGTGCTACTGCTGATATTACTATATTTGATCTTGAAAAAGAAGAAGTCATTGATGAAGAACAATTTGAATCAATGGGTAAAAATACACCATTTATTGGTCGCCAGGTAAAAGGAAATACAATGATGACTTTTGTTGATGGTCAACTAGTATGGTCGAAAGAAGGAATATAGGGTGAAACGCTTATTAATTTTAGAAGATGGGATAGTCTTTAAAGGAAAAGCCTTTAGAGCTGAAACCAGTACGTTTGGAGAAGTCGTTTTTACGACGAGTATGACCGGTTACCAAGAAGCGATTACTGATCAAAGTTTTAATGGACAAATCATTACTTTTACCTATCCAATGGTTGGAAATTATGGGATTAATCGTGATGACTATGAATCAATTGCACCAACTTGCAAAGGCGTAATTGTTAGAGAGCATGCCCGGTTAGCCTCCAATTGGCGTAGCCAAATGACATTGGATGAGTTTTTAAAAGGCAAAGGTATTCCTGGTATCTCAGGTATTGATACACGGGCATTGACAAGAAAATTAAGATCAGTTGGAACCATGAAAGGTAGTTTGGTTGATGAAGGAGAAAATTTAACACATGATTTCGATCAACTTAAGGCAACAGTATTACCGAAAAATCAAGTAGCGCAGGTTTCTACTATTAAACCTTATCCAAGTCCAGGCATAGGCAGAAATATTGTAGTAATTGACTTTGGCTTAAAACACAGTATTTTACGAGAGCTAGGTAAACGGCAATGTAACCTAACTGTTTTGCCTTACAACACGAGTGCAGCAACAATTCTTGATCTTAAACCGGATGGCGTAATGTTATCAAATGGACCTGGTGATCCAAAAGATGTACCAGAAGCGATTGAAATGATTAAAAATATTCAAGGAAAAGTACCAATTTTTGGTATCTGTTTAGGACATCAATTGTTTTCTCTGGCAAATGATGCAGATACTTATAAAATGAAATTTGGCCATCGTGGATTAAATCATCCTGTACGTGAAATTGCAACGGGACGTATTGATTTTACATCGCAAAATCATGGCTATGCAGTTGACAAGCAGACAATTGATCCAGAAAAATTAATGATAACGCATGAAGAGGTAAATGATGGATCTGTTGAAGGAATTAAACATCGACAATATCCAGCATTTAGTGTTCAATTTCATCCAGATGCAGCACCGGGCCCACATGATGCTATTCATTTATTTGATGAATTTATGGAATTAATTGACGCATGGAAGGAGCAAAACAAATGCCAAAGCGAACAGATATAAAGAAGATTATGGTCATTGGGTCTGGTCCTATTGTTATTGGACAGGCTGCTGAATTTGATTATGCTGGAACCCAAGCGTGTTTAGCGTTAAAAGAAGAGGGCTATGAAGTGATATTGGTAAACTCCAATCCTGCAACCATTATGACAGATCGAGAAATTGCTGATAAGGTTTATATTGAACCAATTACTTTGGAGTTTGTTTCTCAAATTTTACGTAAGGAGCAACCAGATGCACTACTTCCCACTCTTGGTGGACAAACAGGATTAAATATGGCAATAGAACTTGCAAGTTCAGGAATTTTAGATGAGTTGAAGATTGAATTATTAGGAACAAAATTAAGTGCTATCGATCAAGCAGAAGATCGTGATTTATTTAAACAATTGATGGAAAAATTGAATCAACCAATTCCAGAAAGTGAAATTGTTCATACGGTGGAAGAGGCGGTGAGTTTTACCAATAAAATCGGCTATCCTGTAATTGTTCGCCCTGCATTTACTTTAGGTGGCACTGGTGGAGGCATGTGTGATAATGAAGAGGAATTAAGAGCAATCACTGTGAATGGATTGAAACTTTCACCAGCAACTCAATGTTTAATAGAAAAAAGTATCGCAGGTTATAAAGAAATTGAATATGAAGTCATGCGTGATTCTTCAGATAATGCTATTGTTGTTTGCAATATGGAAAATTTTGATCCTGTTGGCATTCATACTGGAGACTCAATTGTTTTTGCACCAAGTCAAACACTGTCAGATCAAGAATATCAATTGCTTCGTGATGCTTCTTTAAAAATTATTCGAGCATTAAAAATTGAAGGTGGTTGTAATGTTCAATTAGCTCTTGACCCTTCAATCTTCAATTATTATGTTATTGAAGTAAATCCAAGAGTATCACGTTCGTCTGCACTTGCTAGTAAAGCAACGGGATATCCGATTGCCAAATTAGCAGCAAAAATTGCTGTTGGCCTTACTTTAGATGAAATGAAAAACCCGGTAACTGGAACAACTTATGCTGAATTTGAACCAGCATTGGATTATGTTGTTGCTAAAATTCCTCGCTGGCCATTTGATAAATTTGAAAATGGTGAACGCCAATTAGGTACGCAGATGAAAGCAACTGGTGAAGTAATGAGTATTGGTCGAACCATTGAAGAATCTTTATTAAAGGCTGTTCGTTCTTTGGAAATTGGTTGTTATCATAATGAATTAAAAGAGTTACAAGAAATTTCAGATGAGCAATTAACAGAAAAGATTATTCATGCACAAGACGATCGATTATTTTATCTTTCTGAGGCGATTCGCAGAAACTTTACGATTGAAGAACTTCATACACTGACCAAAATAGACTTATTCTTTTTGGATAAATTGTTACATATTTTTGAAATAGAAAAAGACCTATTCATGCATATCGGTGATTGTAATTATTTAAGAGAAGCAAAACAAAATGGTTTTACTGATCAGAAAATTGCTGATTGTTGGCAATGGCATGTAGACAAAGTGACTGAATTTAGAAAACAAAATAAATTAATTCCAGTTTTTAAAATGGTGGACACCTGCGCTGCTGAATTTGAATCACAAACGCCTTACTTTTATAGTACCTATGAAGATGAAAATGAAAGTCTGGTTTCTGATAAACCCTCTATCTTGGTATTGGGTTCAGGTCCTATTCGGATTGGACAAGGTGTAGAATTTGATTATGCAACAGTTCATTCGGTAAAAGCGATCCAAGCAGCTGGGTATGAAGCGATTATTATGAATAATAACCCAGAAACTGTTTCAACAGATTTTTCTATTTCAGATAAACTCTATTTCGAACCCTTAACTTTGGAAGATGTCTTAAATGTTATAGAATTAGAAAAACCGACAGGTGTAATTGTTCAGTTTGGTGGACAAACTGCGATTAATTTAGCAGCTGCCTTGGATCAACAAGGAATAAAAATTCTTGGAACGACTGTGAAAGATCTAGATCGAGCCGAGGATAGAGATATGTTTGAACAAGCTTTAAAAATCCTTGAAATTCCTCAACCACCTGGTAATACTGCAATAAGTGAGGCAGAAGCCATTTCAATTGCTGGGAAAATCGGTTATCCGGTTTTATTGAGACCAAGTTATGTTTTAGGTGGAAGAGCAATGGAAATTGTTGAAAATCAGGCAGACTTGGAAGACTATATGAAATACGCAGTAAAAGCTTCTCAGGAACATCCAGTCTTGGTGGATCGGTATTTAGTTGGTAAAGAATGTGAAGTAGATGCAATTTGTGATGGGCAAACTGTATTAATTCCTGGCATCATGGAACATATCGAGCGAGCTGGTGTCCATTCAGGCGATTCGATGGCCGTTTATCCACCGCAAATTCTATCTAAAAAGATTAAACAGACGATTGAAACTTATACCAAAAAATTAGCATTAGGATTAAATTGTGTTGGGATCATGAATATTCAATTTGTGATTCATCATGATGATGTTTATGTTATTGAAGTCAATCCAAGAGCTAGTCGCACAGTACCATTTTTGAGTAAAATTACTGGAATAAAAATGGCACAGCTGGCAACAAGAGTTATTCTTGGAGAAAAACTAATAGATTTGGGCTATACTGATGGTCTCTATCCAGAAAGTAATCAAGTTCACGTAAAAGCACCTGTCTTTTCTTTTACTAAATTACAAAAAGTAGATACCTATTTGGGACCGGAAATGAAATCAACAGGTGAAGTTATGGGTTCTGATAATAATCTAGAAAAAGCTTTATATAAAGCTTTTGAAGCTTCAGGATTACATTTACCTAGTTATGGGACAGTTTTATTTACGATTGCTGATAAAGACAAGGAGGAAGCTTTAAATCTAGCTAAACGATTTGTCAAAATCGGTTATAATTTAATTGCAACGAAGGGAACAGCAGATTACTTTGTTCAACAAGGCCTATGTGTTCAGCTTGTCTCAAAAATTGAGCAAAAAGAAGAAAAGAACATTTTAGATGTTATACGTAAAAGAGAAGTTCAAGTTGCTATTAATACAATGGATAAAAACCATTCCAAAACAAAAAGTCAAGATGGCTTTTATATCCGAAGAGCTTCTGTGGAGCATGGTATCCCATTGTTTACTTCATTAGATACAGCAAATGCTATTTTGAAAGTTCTAGAAGCACATACCTTTTCAACTAACCCGATTTAAAAGGACATAGAGTAGTATTTAGAATAAGGGAAAGTAGTTTCATTTCTTTTTCTTATTCTAAATAAGCAATTTGCCAGTTCAAATTTATAGGATAGCATAAGATTGATAGCATTTCACAAATAACAAATAAAAAGAAAAGTAACATTTTTATTGTTCTGATTTTTGATATCATTTTTTATTTTGGAATAGTTGTTTTGTGAATTTATGGATGTATAAACATTTTCGATAGAAAAATTCTTCTTCTATTAGTTGGAAACAAATAAAGGAGTTAATGAAATGAAGCAAGAACAAATGACGGTTGTTTTGCAAAAACAATTAGCACCACATATTTATCAGATGACATTAACTGGTGAACTGGTAAAAGAAATGAACATGCCTGGGCAATTTCTACATATTAAGGTTCCAAAAGCCGACCTCTTATTACGTAGACCAATTAGTTTAAATCAGATAGATCATGAGAAAAATACTTGCACAATTATTTATCGAACGGAAGGAACAGGAACAAAAATACTTTCTACTCTAAATGCTGATGATAAATTAGACGTTATGGGTCCTTTAGGCAATGGTTTTAAGATTGATGGGGTAAACTCTGGACAGATCGCTTTTATTGTTGGTGGTGGGATTGGTATTCCCCCACTTTATGAATTATCTAAGCAACTAACCAAAAGAGGCGTTCATGTTGTTCACTTTTTGGGATATGCAACAAAAGAATTGATCTATTTTAAAGAAGAATTTATGAATTTAGGTGAAACACAATTTGCTACCGATGATGGAACTTATGGAGTAGAAGGAAATGTTGGCAATCTTTTAGCAGAAGCGAGTCAAACGATGTTTCCTGATGCTATTTATGCTTGTGGACCCAATGGCATGTTAAAAACTATCGTCCAACTTTTCTCTACGCTTTCCAATATTTTTCTTTCGCTAGAAGAAAGAATGGCTTGTGGGATTGGTGCTTGCAATGCTTGTGTTTGTCCTGTTCAAGGAGATAAAACAGGAACAAGAAGCGTAAAGGTTTGTGAAGATGGACCTGTTTTTTTGGCAAATGAGGTGGTTTTATGAATGAAAAATTAGCAGTATCCTTACCTGGATTAACTTTAAAAAACCCAATTATGCCTGCGAGTGGTTGCTTTGGATTTGGTGAAGAATATGCAAGATATTATAATTTGAATCAGCTAGGTTCACTTATGATTAAGGCAACTACACCAAAAGCACGTTTTGGTAATCAAACACCAAGAGTAGCAGAAACACCTAGTGGCATGTTGAATGCAATTGGGTTACAGAATCCAGGATTAGAAGTAGTAATAAATGAAAAATTACCTGCTCTAGAAAAATACCAGCTACCAATTATTGCGAATGTAGCTGGTGCCTGTGAAGAAGATTATATTGAGGTATGTAGTAAAATCAGTCAAGTAAAGAATGTACATGCGATTGAATTAAATATTTCTTGTCCAAATGTTAAACATGGTGGTATTGCTTTTGGCACTGATCCAGAGGTAGCATTTCAGCTTACTCAGGTAGTAAAGAAAGTCTCACAAGTCCCTATTTATGTAAAATTATCACCAAATGTTACAGATATCGTTCCAATTGCTAAAGCAATTGAAGCTGGTGGGGCAGACGGCCTTTCGATGATTAATACTTTGTTAGGGATGAGAATTGATTTAAAAACTAGACAACCGGTTTTAGCAAACCAAACAGGTGGATTATCTGGTGCTGCCATCAAACCGGTGGCGATTCGGCTAATTAGACAGGTAGCAGCTATAACAAATTTGCCAATTATTGGCATGGGTGGCATCCAATCAGTCGAAGATATTTTGGAATTTTTTATGGCCGGTGCGAGTGCAGTTGCAATTGGTACGGCAAATTTCACAGATCCTTACATTTGCCCAAGATTAATCGAAGAATTACCGATAAAAATGGCGGAATTAGGAATTGAATCCCTAGAACTATTAAGAAAAGAAGTGAAAGAGGAGCTGAATCAGTAAAAATGAATACACTTCCAATTATTGCTCTTGATTTTCCAAATCAACAAGAAGTTGAAACATTTTTAAACGGTTTTCCAAAACAAGAAAAGCTGTTTATTAAAATAGGTATGGAATTATATTATCAAGAAGGTCCTAAAATTGTTCATTGGTTAAAACAGCAAGGACATAGTATTTTTCTTGATTTAAAACTTCATGATATTCCAAATACGGTAGAAAAAGCGATGTACGGACTTGCAAAACTAGGCGTCGACTTAACTTGTGTACATGATGCAGGTGGCATTCAAATGATGTCAGCAGCAATCAATGGCTTAGAAAATGGAACGCCGACCGGACAAAAAAGACCGATGTTATTAGCAATTACTCAGCTAACCTCAACGACTGAGGAAAAGATGCATAAGGAACAGCTCATCGAAGTGCCTTTACAAGAAAGTGTGATCCATTATGCAAAATGTGCACAACAAGCAGGCTTAGATGGTGTAGTATCTTCTGCCTTAGAAGTAAAAAATATAAAAAAAGCAACCAAGCCTGAATTTATCTGTTTATCACCAGGAATTAGACCAAAAGGTTCAAAGATAGGAGACCAAAAAAGAATTGTCACACCACACAAAGCACATCAGCTAGGTTCAGATTTCATTGTTGTTGGTCGCCCGATTACTCAATCATCGATGCCTTATGAAACCTATGTGGAAATTAAAAAAGAATGGGATGGAGGAAGTGAAACATGTCAATAGAAAAAAAGATTGCAAAAGATTTATTAGACATCAAAGCAGTGTTTTTAAGTCCTAATCAGCCCTTTACATGGGCAAGCGGCATTAAGAGCCCAATTTATTGTGATAATCGAATCACAATGAGTTATCCTGCCATACGTAAAGAAATCGCGCAGGGATTAGCATATAAAATTAAAGAAAATTATCCAGAGGTAGAAGTAATTGCTGGAACTGCAACTGCTGGAATTCCACACGCCGCTTGGGTTGCTGAACTTTTAAACCTACCGATGGTTTATATTCGAAGTAAACCAAAAGATCATGGAAAGGGAAACCAAATTGAAGGTCGAATAACTAAAAATGAAAAAATGGTTATTATTGAAGATTTAATTTCAACTGGTGGTAGTGTCTTAGAGGCAGCAGAAGCAGCAAAGCGTGAGGGAGCTGACGTACTAGGAATTGCAGCAATATTTACTTATGAGCTGCCAAGAGGAAAAGAGAATTTTGAATACCAGCAGCTACCTTTAATTACATTAACGAACTATTCGACATTAATTGATGTTGCTTATACTTCAAGTGCAATTACATCTGAAGATGTTATTTTATTAAAAGAATGGAAAAAAGCACCAGAAAAATGGCAAGGAAATTAAGCAAATTCAAGAAGAATAACAAAAAAGTAAGGAACTATTATCTATCAATATTAGCAAAATAACCTATAGAATTATCCTCATTAATAAAGATAACGTCGTTTGATTCTACCAAATGAATGGGCTTCACTATGAATATCAGCTTTTTTCACAAATTTAGTAAAATACGATTTTTCGTTTTAACTTTATATTAGTTATATCAAACTAACTATATTAATAGCAAGAATCAAAACAATTATTCATTGTAATTCAATCAACGAATAATTGTTTTTTTTACTACTAATATTCCTTTTGTATCTAACTAAAAATACTCTTAGAAGCTATTTCTAAAGCATCTAAGAGATTTTTAATTAGATAAGTTTTATTTTCTATTTACGCCGTATGATTTCATTAGATTTATTAAGAATTTTTTCTAGCGATTATAACGATTTTTTAGTATTCGTCTTATTCCATGTAAGGATGGCTGTTTTTGTTTTTCCACAGAGGCATTATCACTAACCAATAAAGCAATCATTACATAGACAATAAAACTGTTCCTTGAATAAATCGTATAACGTGCACTCCAGTCGGTAGCGAATTTTCCTTTATAGTCCCTTAGGCCACGGAAGGAATAGAAATGCGAACCAAATTCATAAACCAGATAAGCAATTCTTTCCTGGATAAAACTTTTTCTTGAAGTTCCTACGTTTGCCAGAGGCGCCATTCCTAAATCAAAATAATGAAATCCCATTTCTTTCATATATTCAAATAAAGAAATAAAGAGAAAATCCATGACACCAGATGGCGCATTTTTTCGATAGCGCATTAAATCAATAGTACCTTCTGCTGAGTTATAGGTTGGCATAATATTTGAAAAGGCAATCAACTCGTCTTGTTTATTTTTTACAACAGCAATAGGACCACGTTGTAAGTAGTCAACAGAGAAGAATCCTAGAGAAAATCCTTTTTCTTTGCGACCATCTAACCATTCATCAGAAATATTTTTTAATGTTTGCATAAATTCAGCTGAAAAAGGCGGTTGAAGAACTTCAAAATGATAATTTTCCTTATTAAATCGATTCATAACCACCCGTTCACTTTTTCTTTTTTTCCCAGAAAGTGTAAAGCTTGGTAGATCGACAAAAGCTTTTTCTCCCATCTTTATAAAATCATAGCCGTACTCATGAAGAAATATGACAATTTCTTCCGAAACTTCATAAAATACTGGTAAATATCCTAAACGATCTGTTTCATCCATAAAAGCAACTAAAGCATTTGAAAAATCTGATTTTTTACCAGATGGATTGCCCATTACAATACATTTATTATTATAAATTCTAAATTGTAAAAGGACGGTAGCTTCATTTTCTGCATTTTTATAAATAAACATATCTTTATCTTTTAAGAAAACCAATTGACTATCACTATTTCCACCATAGGTGGTCAAAATTGATAAGGCAATATCTTCATCAAAAGCAATACCAATTTTTTGCTTATTTCCTTGTAGATATCGAATAAATAAATAAATATAGATAAATACAAACAAAATAGCTAAAAATCCAGAAAACCAGATTTGCTCAGAAGGGATTAAGAAAAAGGAAGCAAATCTGTGATGATGTCTATGCGAGAAACTAGGCAGATTGTAAACACCAATAGCAATATATAACAAAATTAAGACCGAAAAAATGATGCTATCAATGGTAATCATTTCCCAAGAGTAGACAAGTTGTTCACGGAATAGCTCTTTTTTCGAAAAAATGATAATAATAAGTAAAATAGCAAGGAAAAAAATGATTCCTAGATTAAAATCTTCAAAAAATGTATAAACAAGTGTCAGAATAATGAGTGCAATGGTGGGCCAATAAGCTCTTTTTACGCGTGCAGATATTCCTCTTCCAGTAATCAATAGTAAAAAGCCAAGTAAAATAGCAGGGAATTGAATAATAATGTGAAATTGTAATGGATTCAATCGACTCAGCCATTTTAAACGATCAAAAGCTTCTGGGATTGTGGCAGAAAGCACAACCATAATACCTGAAAAGTACATTAAAAAAACAACGATTTTATGAGCAACTTCTGTTGCTAAATCATAAGGGACACCGGAATAGCGTTTGCTGATAGTCACACCTAAGTTTTTAACAAATAAAAACGCACCTATTAAGAATGGAATAATATAATAAAAAAGTCGATATAAAAGGATCCAAGCTACAACGGTTTCTCTAGGAATATCTATGGTTGTCAAACCAATAATCATCATAACATCAAAGCTGCCTAATTCACCTGGTATCATAGAGATAATTCCAATGACCGAGGCTGCAATAAATAAAGGTAAAATTTGGAATACATGAAAGGGAATATTCATAAGCCAACCAATAGCAAAAAAGCTGAAGACAACACCGGACCATTCCAAAAATGAAATAAAAATCAATTCAATTTTGGTTTTTCTAGCAATATTGCCAATGTATTCATTTCTTTTTATCATTGTAGCAATTAATACGACTGGAAAATACAAGCCTCCAACAATTAACCAAGGTAAGAATTGATCAATATAATCCGTTGTATTACCTGCTAGAACTAAAAAGCAGGCTAATAAACTATAAATAGATAGACCAGCCATTAAAAAAATTAGAATTTTTGATAAAGATTTTACAACTTGTTTTCCATCAGTTTCTTTTCCATAGAATTCAGAACGCAAGCCAATACTAATTAATCCACCGAAACCCGCAATATTATTAATTGTATTGATAATCCAACTTGTTTCAATAAGATAGAACCATTTTGGTTTTTGCCTTAATAACCGATTTAAAATAACATCATAACCAATCATTGGAAAAACAGAAATTAAACCAATCAGAAACATAACAAAGATTTTCCAAATGGGAATATCACTAAATATTATTACCAATTGAGGGAATGAAATCGTCTTCCCAAGTGAAAAAAAGTTCAGCAATAACAATAATTAAGACAGAAATAACAAAAAATATTTTAAAATAATTGCTGTGTGCCTTTATCCATTCAATAAATTTTTTCAAAGATGCACCTTCTTTTCTAATAAAAAAGTTAAAATTTCACGATTAAATGTTAATGGTTCTTTTTTTGCAAAAGAATGACCCTGATAAGGAACTAGGACAAACGTGGCATGTGGAATTGTTTCAGCCAGATAAAGGGAATGCGCTCGTTTAATAACATCGTATTTTCCTACAATAATCAGCGTTTTGGCCTGAATCGTTTTTAAATCAGATTCAGAAATACCAATATTTTGTAGAAGTAATTCGATAATTAATACACGCTTTCGGAATTTTTTATTAAATAATGCTATAAAACGGAATAACCAGTATTCAATTAAAGTAGCAAGTTGAGCAAATTTATTCACACCATTTCTCAGTGTATTGCCTGAATTCAATACCAAACGATCTGTTTTTTGTGGAAACAAAACAGCAAACGTCATCGCTAAGTTTGCGCCATCACTGAAACCAACGATATCTATTTTTTTTAAATTCTCTTTTTCAATCAATTCATTTAAATCTTGTGCCATTTGGCGAAAAGACAGATAATTACTATTATTCGTTGATCGACCATGTCCTCTACTGTCAATAACGTATACTTGAAAAAACTGACTAAAAGCAGGTACTTGATAGGTGAAATATTGGCCACTATCATTATTTCCATGCAATAAAAATAGGGGAGTGCCTTGTCCACTCACTTCATAGTATATTTTACTTCCATCTGTTGTTTGCAGTACTTTTTTGGTTGTTTGCATATACCTCCCACCTTATTTTTAAAGTATATAGGTTTTCAAGACATTTTTAAACTGAAAAGTTTATTCTTTACTAAATAATTTTTAAATAATCTTAAAAAAGAACATAAAATTTAGATTTTTAATTTTTTTGAGAGTATTATAAAAAGTATTCTCAGATAGATTTGGATGATTTCATGACAAAAATAAAAAAAACAATCAAAAGAATAATTTTCTTTATCGTTATACTTCTTTTTATATTCGTTGGTTATTTTGCTTTTAATCTCTATAGAAATATTCGACAGGTAACAGCCTTTCAAGCACAAGTAGCTAAAGAAGCAAAAAAAAATGATATACCACAACATGAAAATTTAATTTTAGCTATTATTTATACTGAATCAAAAGGAAAATCAATCGATTTAATGCAAAGTAGTGAGAGTAAGCATTCGGAGCAGACAATTAATAGTTCTGAGGAAAGTATTCACCAAGGCGTTCATTTTTTGGCACAGGCTTTAAAAAAAGCAGAGGCAAATCATTGTGATTTATGGACAGGTGTACAAGCATACAATTTTGGATTAGGCTATATTGATTATGTTAAATTACATGGAAGAAAAAATTCTGTTCCGTTAGCAGAACACTACTCAAAAGAAGTTCTTTCACCTTTGTTAGGAAATAATGAAAACAAAAAATACCAATATTATAAACCACAGGCGGTTATTTATAATGGTGGATTTCTATACAATAATGGTGGAAATATGTTTTATGCTGATATTGTTAAATTAAATCAACTTTTGATTCATTGGTTAAAATGAGCCGTGTAATTAATGAACTTAATATTGATTATTCATTATTGATTTGAAGCTAATTCCCTCTTATTTGTAATTTTTGTAATTAAGTAGGATATCTGGATTATTTATTTTAACTTATTTCGATTCATTTTTAGGATTTTCTTGCAGTTTTTATTGTTAACAAGTAAACTGAAGAGGATATATTTTAAATTAAGGAAAGTAGGGAACCAGGTGCATGGGAAATAAGTTAGACACTAAAAATGGCTTAACCTATCAAGACGTCGAGTTACGAAAACAACAAGGGCTACAAAATAATTATGAAGACAATGTGGCAAAATCGACTAAAGATATTATTTTTGATAATACATTTACGTTATTCAACTTTTTAAATCTCATTATTGCAATTTGTTTATTTATTGTTGGTGCCTATAGTAACTTGTTCTTTTTCGCTATCATTTTAGTAAATATGTTGATTGGCATTTATCAAGAAATTCATGCTCGAAATTTGGTAGCTAAGTTATCAATTATAGCGAAAGAGACGGTTCAAGTCATTCGTGAAGGAAAAAAATGTGAAATTGAAACAACAGAATTAGTTATGGATGATTTAGCTATCCTTTCAGCTGGCGAACAAATTCCAACAGATATGGAAGTTGTTGAAGGAAAAGTTGAAGTTAATGAATCTTTATTGACAGGTGAGTCAGACCTAGTAGAAAAACAAGCAGAAAGTATCCTATTATCTGGTAGTTTCATCGTTAGTGGACAGGTTTATTCTAAAGTTATCCATGTTGGAAAAGAAAACTATGCAGTAAAAATCACATCAGAAGCCAAGGTACATAAACCTATACAGTCTGAATTAATAAATTCAATTCGTAAGGTTTCAAAATTCACCAGTTTTGTCATTATTCCTATGGGACTTATCTTATTTATGGAAGCTTTTCTTCTTAGACATACAAATTTGAAAGTTTCTGTTATTTCTTCTTCGGCAGCTTTATTGGGAATGCTACCAAAAGGACTTGTCCTATTAATCAGCATTGCTTTATCCTCGGCTGTTATTAAACTTGCTAAAAAGCGGATTCTTGTTCAGGAGATGTATTCTGTTGAAACATTAGCACATATAGATATGTTATGTTTAGATAAAACAGGTACAATTACCGAGGGAAAAATGAAAGTTCATGAAGTAACCATTTTGCATGAACCACTAAAAGAAGAATTCGCAAACATCGTTGGCAGTTACTTATCAGAAAGCACGGACGATAATATCACTATGCAAGCGATTCGTGACTATTTTGAATGTTCTAATGTTTATCAAGCACAGAATAGTTTAGCTTTTTCTTCCGATCGTAAATGGGGAGCTATACAATTTGAAGAATTAGGCACCGTTTATCTCGGTGCACCTGAACGTTTAATTAGTGAAGAACAGTTGCCAAAAGAGGTAGTAGATGCCCAAATGGCAGGACATCGTGTATTGATGTTTGCTATTACAGAAATGGACAAAGAACTTGATGAACAGTTAGTACCTGATCTAACACCCTTAGCCATTTTTACAATGGATGATCCTATCCGTCAAAACGCAAATGAAACATTGGCCTATTTGGAAAAAGAGGGTGTTCATTTACGAGTCATCTCAGGCGATAATCCTCTTACAGTCGCCAAAATTGCTGAACGTGCAGGCATGAAAAATACAAATTTATATGTTGATTTATCAACAAAAAAAACAGATAGTGAAGTTCGTCAAGCAGTTCATGACTATAATATCTTCTGTCGAGTAACACCTCAACAAAAAAAGATTATTGTTCAGGAATTAAAGGTAGCTGGCCATGTTGTTGCAATGACTGGTGATGGTGTCAATGATGTTCTAGCTTTACGTGAAGCAGATTGTAGTATTGCTATGGCAGAAGGAGACAGTGCTACACGTCAAATTTCTAATCTGGTTTTATTGGATTCTGATTTCACTACCTTGCCAGATGTATTATTTGAAGGACGGCGTGTCGTTAATAATGTAACAAAGGTAGCAGGTGTATTTTTCATTAAAACGATTTATTCGTTTATCTTATCCATTATTTGTGCATTGACAACCATTGCTTTTCCTTTTATTCCAATTCAGATTACATTAATTGATCTAGTTATTGAGGGATACCCAGCATTTTTCCTATCATTTGAAGAAAATAAAAAACAGGTAAGAGGGAAATTTTTACCAACAGCTTTACGAAAAGCAACTTTAAGTGCTATTTTGGTTGTTTTGAATATTATTGTTGTTTATTTACTTGGTCAGCAGAATGGAAATTATAGTGCTATTGAAACAACAACATTAATGTATTATTTATTAATTGGAATTAGTTGTATTGCTGTTATTAAAACATGTTTACCTTTTAATCCATTACGACTATTCTTGTCTATTACGACAGTAGGTGGTATTTATTTGGCTGCAATGTTGTTTCATTCTATCTTAGAAATTGGTTTTTTGACTCATCATACAATGCCAGTATTTTTTGTAATGATGATAATAAATATCTGTATTTATTTACTTGCTAACATTTATCATGGTAAAAAAGTAAAAAGTTGATTTTTTTATTTGTTGTAGACCATATTTAATTGAATTTGAATTGAATCTTTAAAAAAGATTGTAAAATTACTTTTTTGCTATAATTGATATGTTTTTTAATATAAATGGATTTTATGAATGTGATATTATTTTTTCATAAGATCCATTTATATTATCTGATCTACCTAAATAGGTTGAAGTCTTTTTATAATTAAATCCTTTGTAAAATATCTCTATATTTTTTTAAAGCAAGAAAAAAAGTAAATAAGTTAAAGCATTGTAAATAAATTGCTTGAATTATTGCCAATTTTTGCTATAATTAAAGATGTGAAATTATGTTTAACAATTACCGCGCTGAAGTCTAAAATCAGTGCGTTTTTTACCGATTTATGGCATAATTTGTTTTAGGAGGTGATGGTTATGAAACAACAAATTCCTCAAGAGGTAATTGAAGAAATACGTCACCAAACAAATATTATAGATATAGTCAGTCAGTACGTACAATTAAAAAAATCTGGCAAAAATTATATGGGTTTGTGTCCATTTCATGAAGAACGTTCCCCTTCTTTTTCTGTTGCTGAAGATAAGCAAATTTTTCATTGCTTCGGTTGTGGAAAGGGTGGAACTATTTTTAATTTTATTCAAGAAATAGAAGGAATTTCTTTTCCACAGGCTGTAAAAAAAGTAGTTGAAATGGAAAATTTGTCTGTTTCTATTGACTTGAACCCTATTCAAGCAACTGAAACACCTCAAATGCGACAAAAGCGGCAATTAATTGAAGTACATAAAAAGGCAGTAGAATTATACCACCATGTATTGGTTAATACGAAGGCCGGAGAAGAAGCCCTCAAGTATTTGATTGAAAGAGGATTAACCAGAGAAATCATCGATACATTTATGATTGGCTTTGCTCCTATGGAAAGAGATTTTTTGCAACGCGTATTTCAAAACGATCAATTTGATGTCAGTATTTTAGATGCTTCTGGTCTATTTGTTAAAAGGGATACTGGTGAAAGTTTTGATCGTTTTTATCAAAGAATTGTCTTTCCCATTTATGATGTACAAAACAATCCGATTGCATTTTCTGGTCGTCTTTTGAAAACAAAGCAATTCATAGGTGAAAATTTACCAAAATATTTAAATAGTCCCGAAACTTTATTATTCAATAAACGTGAAACCTTGTTTAATTTTAATCAAGCAAGGAAGTATATTCGTAAAGAAAATACTGTGTTTTTGTTTGAAGGGTTTATGGACGTTATTGCTGCATGGCAATCAGGTATTTATAATGGAATTGCTTCAATGGGAACAAGTTTAACCAATCAACAAATAAGATATTTGGAAAAGGTCTCTGAGAAACTTGTTTTATGTTATGATGGTGATCAGGCTGGAATTGAAGCAACAAATCGGGCGATTCAGCTATTAAATCAACAAAGTCGCTTGATGTTAAGTGTTTTGAATCTGCCTGAAAAACTTGACCCAGATGATTATGTTAGAAAGTATGGTGTTGATTCATTTAAAACACTAGCCACACATGAACAACAGACAGTTTTCAGTTTTAAGATGTTTTATCATCGACAATCAAGGAATATGAAGAATGAAAAAGAACAGATAGATTATGTACAGACATTATTGGGTGAACTGTTGCTTGTTCTCTCGCCATTAGAACGAGATCACTATATGCAACAATTAGCCAAACAATTTAACTTATCACTTCATAGCTTGGAAGAACAATTTCATCAATTAAAACAAAAACAGCGTGTTGAACAAAGAGCAACAAAAAAACAATTAGCAATTAAGGAACCAACAGTAAAAAGAAAGCAGACTTATTCGCTGTTCCAATCCATGCAACAGCAGAACAAACTGCCGTTATCTCAAGAAGAAAAAGCAGAACAGACATTGATTTATCGATTAATGAATGAACCGTTGGTTAGGGATCAAATAAATAATGAGAATAATTTTTCTTTTATCCATGATAATTATCAAGAACTATATTTATTGTTGAACGTTTATTTAATGGAACATAACAGTTTTCATTTAGCAGATTTTGTTAATTATTTGCAAAATGATGAAATCAAAAAGTTAGTGATCGAAATTGATCAGCAGATTATTTCGGAGAAAAGTTCAGAAAGAGAAATAAATGATCTTTTGTATGTCATCCGCTCAGCTAAATTGAAAGAGAAAATCACAGAGAAAAAACAACAGCAAAAAAATGCCGAAAAATTGGGCGATAAACTTTTGGCTGAAGAATTAACAATAGAGATTATTCATTTAGTACAACAATTAGATAAAAAACGATCAATTATCTAATTAAAGTGTTCACTCTTGTATTGCTAATAACTATTTGAACAAATTGAAGGGAGTCTTTTTCTGTGGAAAAAAAATCTGAAATGGAAAAATATAAACAGGCAGTATCAGCATTTATTAAGGAAAATAAGCAAAAAGGTGTAGTAGTGTATGATGATTTAGCAAATAAACTGGCAACACCTTTTACATTAAGTGCAGGTGAAATGGAAAAACTAATTCAACAAATTGAAGATAATGGTATCAGCATTGTAGATGAAACTGGTGAACCTAGTGAACATAGTTTAAAAAAAGATGAAAAAGAAGCAAAAAAAGCAGAATTAGAAGACCTATCAGCACCAACAGGAATTAAAATAAATGATCCAGTCAGAATGTATTTAAAAGAAATTGGTCGTGTCCAATTGCTTACAGCAGAAGAAGAAGTAGAATTAGCTCTTAAAATTGAAGAAGGGGACCAGGAAGCAAAACAACGTCTGGCAGAGGCCAATTTACGTTTAGTGGTTTCTATTGCAAAACGTTATGTTGGACGTGGTATGCAATTTTTAGATCTTATTCAAGAAGGAAACATGGGATTAATGAAGGCAGTTGAAAAATTCGATTATCGAAAAGGATTTAAATTCTCTACTTATGCCACTTGGTGGATTCGACAAGCGATCACACGGGCAATTGCTGATCAGGCCCGAACAATTCGGATTCCTGTTCATATGGTTGAAACGATCAACAAATTGATTCGAATTCAACGGCAGTTACTTCAAGATTTGGGTAGAGAACCTACGCCAGAAGAAATTGGTGCTGAAATGGATTTACCAACTGAAAAAGTAAGAGAAATTTTAAAAATTGCTCAAGAACCTGTCTCGCTTGAAACACCAATTGGTGAAGAAGATGATTCCCATTTAGGAGACTTTATTGAAGACCAAGAAGCAACTAGTCCAGCGGAACATGCAGCCTATGAACTACTTAAAGAGCAACTAGAAGACGTATTAGATACCTTAACAGACAGAGAAGAAAATGTTCTGCGTCTTCGTTTTGGTTTAGATGATGGACGCACACGAACATTAGAAGAAGTTGGCAAGGTATTCGGTGTTACTAGAGAACGCATCCGCCAAATTGAAGCAAAGGCATTGCGTAAATTAAGACACCCTTCACGTTCAAAACAGTTAAAAGACTTTTTAGAATAAAGTAGATAAAAATCAAGGATCCAAAATTTTATTGTAAGAAGAATTAAAGAGATTGTAGGTTGGCAAGTCTTACTATATCACTTAATGTAGTAAGATTTGCCAACCATTTTTATTTACCTATTTATAAGTTAGCATTGAGCTAGAAGTTAAATCATTCAAAAAATTTATAAAATACAGAAAAAATTGACTAAGGCTTATTGGAAGTAATCATAAGTTATGTTAGATTAGAGATATTGAAATGAAAAGAATGTGAGGCTGGATAATGACGAAAAAATGTTCAAATTGTAGCGCTGAGCAAGATAGCCAGGTAACAGTTTGTCAAAATTGCGGCTATTTATTCAATGAGAAATCAATAGAAACTGATTTTAAAAAAGAACAGCAAACAGATCATTCAAATAACAGAAAAATTGATGAAACAATTGATTGGTCTGAATTAAAAAATGTTAGTCTTGGTCATGTAATGGAAATGTTTAATGAACAACAAGAAAAAGAAAAAAATGATTTAAATTACCAACAACCTGATGAACAGAATGGACAGCAAACAGACGATACACCTACAGATGATGCAACGAATCCGTCTAATTTGACAATCCATTCTGAAACTTCAAACCAGGTAGTACACAAACCAGAGAAAGAACCAGAAATTACTACCGATTCATTCTCAGAGGACCAGGTGATATTAGAAAACTATATTAAAGAACACAAAGAACAAACTTTATCATTGAAAGAACAAGAGAACAAAATCCTAAATAATGAAATTGTTGATATAGCTGACTCAGATCAAACTGAGGTAGAACTAGAGCAAAATCACTCAAACAATATAGCGAATGTTTCTGAAGTAAAACAAGGAATGGACAAAGAATTGTCAGAAGGACAAGTACCTGCTATTCCAATGAAAGAAAAAAAAGATGAACAGTTAGCTAATATTGAAAAAACAGTGGTTGATCACCAACAAGAATACACGACTAAAAAAGAAAATTTATCAAACGCTCAACCAAGTAATAATAATCACCAACAAAAAAAGCAAGCTAGTAATGCTCAACCAAGCAAAAGAGCAAACAATCGTTCAATGGATCAAAAAAGAAGAACAAAAAGAGCAGGCGTAACAATTTCATTAACTGCAGTGGTAGTATTAGCGGTAGGTGGAATTGTCTTGTACCATGCTAATCAACCTTCTTCACAGGAAGAAAACGCTCAGCATCATAAAACAGAAAAGGTACAAACGTCTCTTATCAAACAGACAAATCAGTTAATTGATGCCTACTATACAGATACTACACATCAATTTTTAAAACCAGATCAAGTGGCAGTAAATACACATAAAATTCAACAAAATATTGAAAAACTAAAAAGCAATCATTCTTCTTATAAAAATTTAAATAGACGTTTGCAAGAATTAAAAGACAAACAATCTATTGTTACTCAAGTAAATCAATGGTTCACTCAACCAATTATTAAGGGTAATCAGTTAGCGGTAGCTACAATGGCTGCAGATAAACCAATGACCATAAAAAAATTAGATCAAAAAGATGCTTTTTCTCAATTAGCAAACCAAGCGATCGATCAAGCGAATGAACAGTATTCACAATTACAAAAAGCAAAAGAGCTAACAAAGCTGCTATTTGACAACCAACAAGTGCTTAAAACGGTTACAAACGAATCTTATAAGAATGCACAGGCAGAAGTAAATAAAATAAAAAACGAAAAGCTACGTGAACCATTAAATCAGCAATTAGCTAAGGTCAATCAAATGTTAATAGAAAAAGAAGCTGCTAAAAAAGCAGAGACTTCTAATACACAAGAAAAATCAGCAGTTGAGAAAAATTCAATCAATAACAACACAATGCATCATACTCAAACAAATAAACAAGGTTATTCTTCACCAAATAATAAAGGTATTTATACAGAACCTCTTTACCCAACAAATCAGGCGGACATTGCTGATACAAATAATCCTGCTTGGACATGGAATCCAGGGGTAAAGGAAAAAGTCATTGCTACCTGTATAAAAAGAGGTTATATTGTTGAAGGAGGTTATACGCTAGAACCTGTTAAAATTGTTAATGGAGAAGGCTATTATAATTTATATGCAACCAATAATCATTCACGTTTACTAAGAGGAACAACAGAAAAAAAATTACCTACCTATTTAGTAACGATTAATGCCAAAACTGGGTGGTTTAAAGGAAATGGATCAAGAAACGCTAACAGATAAGTTTTAATAGATAATAAGTATTGCTAGGTTGTAAGGATAAAAAAATGAATAAATATAGATAGAAAATTAGTTTTTAGGTCTCTAGTTTTAAAAATGAATGTACCGAAAAATAAAAATTTTACATATCTTTCAGATTGTTAACTATATAAATGAGTTATTCTGAATAGTTCAAATAGCTATTTCGTTTATGTATATTAAAAAATTAATGTTTAGCAGACATTTTTAATTGAAAAACCTATAAATTGGATACCTGTAAGATAAGGACTGAGAACAACTTTTCTCAGTCCGTTTTTGAATCAACGTGATCATCTTAATTTACTTAACAGTGTTGTTTAACCAACCAAGGAAGAAAACATGATAAATGTTTTAATCAATTGGTGTATACATGAAAATATATTGAGAACTAATTATTTAATTAAAAAGGAGAGATAAGATGAAAGACTTATTAGCAACAATATTTACTGGATTGGTAATTGATGAAAATTCTTCTGCTTATTTTGTACAAAAAAATGGTATTACTTTTAAGTTATTAAAAACAGAAGGAGATTTTTCAATTGGTGAACCTGTTGAGGGATTTGCCTATTTAAATCAAAAACAGGAACCAACTATGACTACCCAGATTCCTTCAATTCGTAAGGATAATTATGGGTTTGGCACCGTTACAGGATCAAGAAGGGATCTAGGAGTCTTTGTTGATATTGGACTAACAGATAAAGATGTTGTTGTTTCTCTAGATGACTTACCTTTACTTCATTCACTTTGGCCTAAACAGGGTGATCGTTTAATGATTGCTTTGCGTGTTGATCTTAAGGAACGGGTTTGGGGAACACTAGCAGATGAAACATTTTTCAAATCTTTAGCCAAAACTGGCAATTCCCTTATGCAAAATGAAAATTTGAAGGGAACAGTTTATCGTTTAAAATTGGCTGGTACCTATATAATTACAGATGATTTTTATATTGGTTTTATTCATCCTTCTGAAAGATATAATGAACCACGATTAGGAGAAGTGGTATCCGGTAGGGTTATTGGTGTTCGACCAGATGGAATATTAAATATATCGTTAAAACCAAGAAATTACGAAATTATTGATGATGATGCGGCTATGATTTTAACATTTCTCGAACGTTCTCCCGATAAACGAATTGCTTTTACTGATAAATCAACGCCAGAGGAAATTCAAAAAACTTTTGGTATTAGTAAGGGGCAATTTAAACGGGCATTAGGCAACTTGATGAAACAAAGAAAGATTCAACAAAAAGATGGTTATACTATTTTAACAACAAAAGATGAAAATTAACTCTTCTAATTGAGAATACCTTGCATTACTTCAAGAATTACTTTATAATAATTTTAATCTATTAATGGGAATATTGAATTTTATTTATAATTATTATAATTAAGGAGTGTTGGTATGGAAATAACAGCTGCCCTAAAAAGAACAAAGCAACAGTTACATCAATCAGGGTTTAAGTTAACTCCTCAAAGAGAAGCGACTGTCCAAGTCCTACTAGAAAATGAAAAAGATCATCTATCAGCAGAAGAAATTTATTTTTTGGTAAAAAGAAAAAATGCTGATATTGGGTTAGCTACTGTTTACCGTACATTAGAAATTCTGGTTGAGCTGAAAGTTGTAGATAAAATAAGCTTTAATGATGGCGTAAGTCGATATGATTTTAGAAAATCTGGTGAGAAACACTTTCATCACCATCTATTATGCATAGAATGTGGGAATATTGAAGAAGTGCCTGAAGATCTTTTAGGTAAGGTTGAACAGGTGATAGAAAAAAATACTTGTTTACAGTTAAAGATCATCGATTGACATTTCATGGCATTTGTCGAAATTGTCAAAAAGCAATGAACAAAAATGAAAAAACAGATACTTAAATTTTATTAAAAAGGGAACTTATTATAACTTAGGTAAATGATAACAATTAAATTGTTACAAGTTAAAAAAATAAATTCTATCCTTTTTAAATTAATAAACTTATTTATACGACTATAAAAATAAGAGAGGGAACCTATATATTCTCCTCTCTTATTTCTATTTTAATTATTATAAACTAGCAAATTTTTCTAATAAACGGATCATCTGGCAAGTAAAACCATATTCATTATCATACCAAGCAACAGTTTTAACTAATTGTAGGTCGCCAGCACTAGTAATTTCAGTTTGTGTGGGATCAAAAATGGAACCATACATAGTATTGATGACATCATTCGAAACAATTTCACGATCATCAAAACCAAAGGATGGGTTATTTTGAGCATTTTTCTTCATTGCTTCATTTATTTCATCAGCAGTTACATTTTTATCCAATATAGAAACTAATTCGGTCAATGAACCATCTACCACAGGAACACGTTGAGCATGTCCTTGTAATCGGCCATTCAATTCAGGAATAACAAGGCCAATTGCTTTAGCTGCACCTGTTGAGTGAGGGATGATGTTATCGGCTGCTGAACGGGCTGCACGAAGATTGCCTCCTCTAACTGGTCCATCTAATAACATTTGAGTAGAAGTATAGGCATGAATAGTTGTCATGGTTCCTACCTTGATACCAAAATCTTTATTTAAAAAATAGGCTAATGGTGCCAAGCAATTTGTTGTACATGAACCGGCAGAAATAATTCGATCGTCTGATGTTAATGTATCATGGTTTACATTGTAAACAATCGTTTTCATTTTCCCAGCTGGGGCAGAAATAACGACACGTTTAACACCAGCATTCAAATGAGCTTGAGCCTTTTCTTCAGAAGTGTAAAAACCTGTACATTCTAATACAATATCTACGCCTTCATTTTTTACCCAAGGTATTTTACTAGCATCTGATTCTGCATAAATTCTAATTTCTTTTCCATTCATCATAATAGCATTTTCTGCTGCTGTAATTGTTTTATCATAAGTCCCATGTGTTGAATCAAATTGTAATAATTGAGCAAGCATAGTAGGGCTTGTCAGATCGTTGATTGCCACTACTTCAATATCTTCTGATACATCTTGAATGCGTCTAAATGCTAGACGACCAATACGACCAAGACCATTAATTCCTACCTTAATTGTCATTCTTCTAAATTCCTCCTTTAAATAATTACATCAAATGATTTTTAGAGATAAAATAAATATGTTCTATGGTTAGCATGATAGATTTTTCAATTTTTGTCAAAAATATCGCTTTAGAAAGAGAGAAGAATTCCTATTATACAAGGAATTTAAATAGCTATATTGATTATTAAGAATTGCAAGTTAAACAATATAATTACCTAACAATAGAATCTTTATGATCAAAAATTATAATAGTAACGAGTTAAAATGTTTACTATAATTTTATTATGTAAACATAAACGAGATGATCAGTAATGGCCAGATCATATAACCATTACGTAATTCTTTATCAATAGGCACATTCCTTTAGTAGTTTTCTAAAATGTTCTTGGTTTTTTAAGGGTAAATGTATAGAATAAATAAAATTTTTAAATAAAAAATGAATAATTTAGTTTGCTTAGTTTATATTGTTTGTTATTTATTCATCAGAGTAGTTTAATAGATTTTTTGGTTGTATTTTTGTAGAATGAGAAAATTGATTAAAGATTTGAAAAAAATGTTTTTTAAATTAAAAATGATTCATTGATTGCTGTGAAATTATTCTTAATTTAGTCTGATAAAAGATTATCAATTTTCTGATGCTAGACAAATAAACAGGGAAAGCTTACAATGATAGAAGCCTAAAAGATTATATTAATGTTTAAAACAAAGTAAAATGAAAGAATTATAGAATGGAGGACAACAATGTCCATGTTTTTAGATCAAACAATCATTGAAGTTAAAGCCGGAAAAGGTGGAGATGGTATGGTTGCTTTTAGAAGAGAAAAATATGTTCCAGATGGCGGACCAGCAGGTGGAGATGGCGGTCGCGGTGGGGATGTTGTCTTAATTGTTGATGAAGGATTACGAACATTAATGGATTTTCGTTATAATCGATATTTTAAAGCAAAACCTGGAGAAAATGGTATGAACAAAGGAATGCACGGACGTGGTGCTGAAAATATCTTTGTTAAGGTTCCACCAGGTACAACAATTCGTGATGCTGAAACGCATGAACTTCTTGGTGACTTAACTCAATCTGGCCAAAAATTAGTAATCGCTAATGGTGGACGTGGTGGTCGAGGAAATATTCGATTTGCATCTCCTCGCAATCCCGCTCCAGAACTAGCTGAAAATGGTGAACCTGGTGAAGAAAGAAAAATTGAATTAGAATTAAAAATCTTAGCAGATGTAGGATTGGTTGGATTTCCTTCTGTTGGAAAGTCAACATTATTATCTGTGATTTCTTCTGCACGGCCTAAAATTGGTGCGTACCATTTCACAACAATATCACCAAATTTAGGCATGGTTACTACCAGTGACGGACGTAGTTTTGCTGCTGCTGATTTACCTGGTTTAATTGAAGGAGCTTCTCAGGGTGTTGGCTTGGGGATGCAATTTTTACGGCATATTGAGCGTACACGAGTGATTTTGCATGTGATTGACATGAGTGGTGGATTAGAAGAACGTGATCCTTACCAAGACTATTTAGCAATTAATAAAGAATTAGCCGCTTATGATCTAAATCTATTACAACGTCCCCAAATTATTGTAGCAAATAAAATGGACATGCCTAATGCTGAAAACAACTTAGCAAATTTCAAACAATTGTTGCATAACTCAGAAAATGAGCAAAACATAAAGGTAGCACAAATTTTCCCAATTTCAAGTATTACAAAACAGGGCATTGAATCTTTACTATGTGCGACTGCTGATTTATTGGAACTTACACCAGACTTTCCACTTTATGAAGAAGAATTGGAACAAGAAATTAATGCTATTCATCAATATGCTTTTCAACCAGATGAGGAAGCAGAGTATACCATTACCCGAGCTTCAGATGCTAGTTGGGTATTAACTGGTAAGAAGTTAGAACGCTTGTTTAAAATGACGAATTTTGAACATAATGAAAGTACCATGCGTTTTGCTCGTCAATTAAGAGGCATGGGAATTGATGAAGCTTTACGGGCACGTGGTGCTAAAGATGGCGATATTGTTCGAATCTTTGATTATGAATTTGAATTTGTTGAATAAGTGCTCGATTAATATTGGTTGATAACATTCATTATTCTAGTAAGTGTTTAAGAATTTTTTTAATTAATTATAGATAAGAGTCGCCATTATTTTTTATTTATTTTATTTGTTGTTAGAATAGAATAAATCAAATAAAAAAGGTTGAGATTACTATGTCTAAACGAATGATTATTATGCATTTTGATGTAAACAATCAGGCATATCAGGCAGTCTCTGAGATAAAAAAATGGCAGACGGAACAGAAAATTGTAGGCGATCAGTTAGCAATTGTGACACACGCTCAAGATGGTATTCATCGATTTATCATAAATAAATTTGTTGATTTTTATTTTAATGATCAAAATCAATCAATAAATGACAGTTTGATTCATGTATTCATCGACATTTTAGATGGACCTTCAGGTATTTTATTTGGATGGTTTTCAGGCAGTTTACTTGGGACAAACCTAAAAATGAAAAAAGACTCAGTTTTTAAACAAATGACAGAACAACTCAAAAAGGGAGAAACTGGGATAATTTTAATTGCTGTTGAAAATGATAATCGACTATTAAATTATCTGGTGGTTGATCAGCTTGATGGTAAAATTATTAGACTTAATCTTGATAAGGTCGAACAGGAAATTAATCAAGCAAAACAGCTAGGAAAAAATTCCTTTAGGCAAAATCTTTTCAAATCAAAAGAATAAGAAAATAAAAGTAGATAGGATCATCTTTCTTTAGTAGAATTAATGACAATAAAAGAGGATAAAGGGCAATGAAGTTTCGGTGAAATAGGATATTCATTGCCCTTTATTTGATTTTAATTTAGAAAATTTAAAATTTGTGAATGAAGTAATAAGAATAACGAAATCAAAAATGTATTGTGCTTTTTATCTAATTAAGCCAATAAATATAAAAATAGTTAATAAAATATAATAGATAAAAAAAGATAGTTACTTTGAGAAATAAAGTAGCTTAATTGAAGAAATAAAAATTATTTTTGGCTAAATAAAATGCTTATAATTAGTTATGAAATTCATTTCATTTGTATACAAATCAATTAACAATTCAAAGAACAAATTCATTTTATATTTGCTAAAATAGTCAATTTCTTCTAAAATTAGGTGGAAAAGTTTATAGAAAGTAAGGTAAATTATGGAGATACAATTTTTAGGGACAGGTTCTGGTGTACCGGCAAAACATCGAAATGTTACAGGAATTGCACTAAAACTTTTAGATGAAAGAAACGAAATTTGGCTTTTTGATTGTGGTGAAGGCACCCAGATGCAAATTCTACGAAGTAATATTCGTCCTAGAAAAATAACGAAAATTTTTATTACACATTTGCACGGAGATCATCTTTTTGGACTTCCTGGATTGCTTAGCAGTCGATCTTTTCAAGGTGGAAATGAAAAATTAGTCATTTATGGACCTAGAGGTGTGAAAGAATTTGTTCAAACTGCTTTGAGAATTTCTAAGACACGACTAGCTTATGAATTATCTTTTCATGAAATTGATGAAGAAGGCATTGTTTTTTCAGATGAACAATTTACGGTTAGCTGCCGATTATTAGAGCATGGTATTACAAGCTATGGTTATCGGATTGTTGAAAGGGATCATGAAGGTGAACTACAAGTTGATAAGCTAAAAGAACTAGGTATTCCTTCAGGACCATTATATGGAAAAATTAAAAAAGGTGAAACTGTTACTTTAAAAGATGGACAGGTTATTAATGGCAAGGAGTTTGTTGGTCAACGAAAAAAAGGTCGAGTTGTTACCATTTTAGGGGATACAAGAAAAACACTGAACAGTATTAAATTAGCCGAAAATGCCGATGTGCTTATCCATGAAAGTACGTTTAATAAAGATGAAGCAAAAATGGCCAGAGCTTATTATCATTCAACAAGTGAACAAGCAGCTGAGGTAGCAAAAAAAGCAAATGCCAAGCAATTAATTTTGACGCATATTAGTGCTCGTTATTTGACTAAGGACACATTACAATTGCAAAATGAAGCACGTGCGATTTTTAAAAATGCAAAAATTGTAAAGGATCTAGATGTTATTGATATCCCATTGAATGAAAGGTAGGTGTTGAGATGTTTAGTCATTATGATTTAACAAATAAGATAGTTGTAGTTACTGGTGGTTCAGGTGGGTTGGGGGAACAAATTTGTTATGAAGCAGCAAAAAAGGGAGCTATCGTTGTTGTTTGTGCTAGAAGAGTAGATCAAATTGAAAAAATAAAAACAATGTGTAATCAGTTCAGTGGTCGATCTGCTTATGCGTTTCAACTAGATATTACAGATCCGAAGAGTATAGATTATGTGATTGAAAACATCCAAAAAGAGATAGGCTTTGTGGATATATTGGTGAACAGTGCGGGATTTGGGGTATTTAAGAATTTTATAGATATTGATCAAGAGACAATAAAACAGATGTTTGAAGTAAATGTTTTAGGCATGATGGTTTTTACACAAAAAATCGCTATTGGAATGGCTGAAAAAAGACAGGGCGCTATCATTAATATTGCTTCAATGGCAGGAAAAATTGCAACAGCTAAATCAACGATTTATTCTGCCACCAAATTTGCGATTATTGGTTTTTCTAATGCACTTAGAATGGAATTAAAACCCTTAGGAATTCATGTAATGACAGTTAATCCAGGACCAATTAGGACACATTTTTTTGATAAAGCTGATCCTTCAGGTGAATATTTAGATGCTCTTGGTCATTTTGTATTAGATCCTAATGAATTAGCTAAATTTATTGTAAAAAGTATGGGAACGAAAAAACGTGAAATTAATCGGCCAAGAATAATGGAAGGAGCTGCCCGTCTATATACATGGTACCCTCATTTTGGCGATTGGATAGTAGAAAATCTTTTTGATAAAAAGTATGCAAAATAAACGATATAACTTTGTAATATAGTATGAATCTGGTATTTGAATGACCTTTAGTTTTCATTTCGCTTTTGATATAATTGCTGAGTCAGGAGGGACAAAGTGAGAAAAGCTAAGTATAAATGGAAACTGAAAGAGCAAGAAGTGCTGCCACAGTCGTTTATCCAACTATTAAATCAACAAAAGATTGATCCTTTTATTGGACAATTGCTGTGGCAACGAAATTTACGCAACGAAACAGCATTAAAAAAATTTTTATCTCCTACGTTAGAAGATATCTATGACCCATTGTTAATGAATGATATGAAAAAAGCAATTCAACGTATCCAGACAGCAGCGGAAAATGGTGAACGTATTTTAATTTATGGTGATTATGATACCGATGGAATCACAAGTACTGTATTAATGAAAGAGACCATTGAGTCAATCGGTGGAGACGTCGACTTTTTTTTACCGAATCGATTTATTCATGGTTATGGTCCCAATAAAGAAATTTTTAAGGAAAAAATTGAACAAGGGATTCAGTTGATTATAACTATTGATAATGGGGTAGCTGGTCATGAAGCTATTCAATTAGCTCAAGAAAAAGGAGTAGATGTTATTATCACTGATCATCATGAATTACCTGTTTCTTTGCCACAAGCATATGCTATTGTTCATCCTAGGCATCCGGATGGAAAATATCCTTTTGATGATTTAGCAGGTGTTGGTGTAGCATTTAAGGTAGCTAGTGCACTTTTAGAGGAGCCGCCTGTTGAATTTCTTGATTTAGTTGCATTAGGAACAATTGCAGACCTGGTTTCATTAACAGATGAAAATAGAGTGCTTGTTAAGATTGGATTAGTCATTTTACAGAAAAGTGAGCGAATTGGATTAAAATGTTTAATTGAAAAAAGTGGTCTTAAACAAGAGACAATAAGCGAAGAAGATATTGGTTTTTCATTAGCACCAAGGCTTAACGCCATTGGGCGCCTAGGAGAAGCTGGACCTGGCGTTCAATTATTAGCTACCTTTGATGATCAAGAAGCTGAACAATTAGCAACAATGATTGATGAAAAAATAATCAACGCAAAAAATTAGTTTCTACAGTTACGGAAGAAGCATTACAACAAATAAATCCCAATGATCCCATTCATATTATTGCTAAAGAAGAGTGGCCTGAAGGAATTTTAGGGATTGTTGCTGGTAAAATTGTACAAGAAACTGGAAAACCTACCATTGTTCTTACCATTGACGCAGCTAAAAAGCTAGCCAAGGGATCAGCTCGAAGCATTCCTGCGATTAATTTATATGAAGTACTTAATGAAAAAAGAGCATGGTTAACTTCTTTTGTGGACATGCAATGGCAGCTGGACTTACCTTGTCTGTAGAAAATATAATTCTTCTCAAAGGATATTTATTCTATTGTATGAAACAACAAACGATCAATTTAGATGAAAAACAAGAAATATTGATTGACATGCCTATTCCTGTAGCAGAGGTATCGTTAGCATTGATCAAGCGATTACAACTATTGGCACCTTTTGGCACAAAAAACGCTGCCCCACTTTTTCTTTTCCAAGATTCAATGATACAAAATGTTCAACAAATTGGTGTAAATAATAATTATTTAAAATTTCAATTAAAAGATAAACAGTTAGTATTAGATGCAATTGCCTTTCAAATGGGAAAAGATAAAGATGAATTTTCAAATACACAAGTAACGATTGTAGGTAAGTTAGGTATTAATGAATGGCGTGGAAATTGTAAACCACAAGTATTGGTAACAGATTTTATGGTTAAAAATGCACAATTGTTTGATTTACGTTGAAAAAAGGGGTTCCAGTATCAATGGCCCGTTGATCATACTGCCTATATTTGTTTTAAAAAAGAAAGTCAGCAATTTATTCAAGATATAGAGACTAACATATTTGTTTATCCAGAATTGCCAATCAAATCAAAAGTTGAGCAACTGATTTTCATTGATTGTCCTGACAGATTAGAAGATATAAAAAGGATCGTTCAACAATTAAATGTAAAAAGAGTTTATTTGATATGTAATTCTGAAGAAGAAGCCTACTTAAATGGTATGGGAACTAGAGATCAATTCGGTAAACTGTATAAATTTATTCAACAACATAAGCAAGTTGATTTAACTCAGTTACCTGAAATTAGTAAATATTTAAAGATTAAAGAAAAATTGTTAACTTTTATGATTCAGGTGTTTTTCGAATTAGAATTTGTTACAATAAAAGATGATCATTTAAAAGTAATAGAAAATCCTAAAAAACAATCATTAACAGAAAGTACAAGTTATCAAGAACGTCTTAAAAAAATTAAAACAGAAGAATTTTTGTTGTATAGTAGTTTAAATACGTTGCAACAATGGTTATGGAATGAGGAGGAGTAGTAAAAGTGGATTTAAAAGATTATATTACTAATATTCCTAATTATCCTGAAAAGGGAATTATTTTTCGAGACATTTCACCCCTAATGGCAAATGGAAATGCTTATCGAGAAGCAACAAACCAAATTGTCACCTATTCAAAAGAAAAAAGAATAGACATGGTTGTGGGACCAGAAGCACGAGGATTTATTGTTGGATGCCCTGTGGCTTATGAATTAGGCGTTGGATTTGCACCTGTTCGTAAAAAAGGGAAGCTTCCACGCCAAACAATAGAAGTTTCGTATGACAAAGAATATGGCCAAGATAATTTAACCATTCACAAAGATGCCATCCAACCGGGACAACGTGTTCTAGTATGCGATGATTTATTAGCAACTGGTGGAACCATCAAGGCTACAATAGAATTAATAGAAAAGTTAGGTGGTATAGTTGTTGGTTGTGCTTTCTTAATTGAACTAACTGACTTACAGGGTAGAAAAAAAATCAGCGATTATGACATTATCGCCTTAATGAATTACTAGTTTATTATTAGGTAGAATATAATTTTCTATAGAACTGCATTTATTGATTTATTCATCATTCATTATCATTCGTCCAATTTTTTGTACGATAGAAATTTCTATTTTTATAAAAATGAATTGCATTTAAACAATGGAGAACAAATAAATTATCAATAATACTGATAATTTATTTGTTCTCCATTGTTTATTTCATTGAATGATTTTCATAAATAATAGCTAAGTTTAATAAGAAATCTTTATTCTTTTTTTATTGAGCAATACTTAATGAATCGATTAATTCTTCAACTTTTTGCATCGCCTCAACTACTTGTTGCTCTGTAAGATCAGGCAACATTAATTTGAATCCATCACTTGGTGAAGCAGCTTGTTTTGCAGTTTTTTGCATTGCATCTTCCAAATTATTAGAAATATTTAAGGCTGCTAAATTTGTAGGCAATCCAATTTGTCGATAGAATGGCAATAATTTTATTATTTCATCGAAATTACCAACGGTAGCTAATTGTACAAGAATGCCATAAGCTACTTTTGAACCATGAAGAACATCATGCGTTTTAAAAACGTAAGAAAGACCGTTGTGAACAGCATGGGCACCTGCAGAACGTCCATAAACACCAGCAAATCCACCAACAACGCCGGCAACTCCGATAATTGTGTCTGTAATTTTACAAAATGCATCTGTTACTTCTTGTTTTTCAAGTGATTCAAGAGAAGTTTGTGAATAATCAAATAATGTTTGATAGATTTCTTTTGCGCTAGCAATTCCTAAACGAATAAATGCTGTCTTCAATTGTTTATCCATTCTACTCGTAATTCCTTCAATTTCATACCATTTGGCTAAGGTATCACCAATACCAGCGATAAAATAATCTTTAGGTGTTTGTAGCAATAATTTAAAATCAACAATGGTTAAATAAGGTGCCTTTTTACAATAAGTAATTGTTTTAAAGGAACGATCTGGGTAATAGACAACAGCGATAGGTGTATAGGGTGCACAATTTGAAACAATCGTTGGCACTAATACATAATCTTTTGATAGCATATCGGCAACTCCCTTGGTTGTATCTAAAACACGGCCACCACCGACACCTATAATTATATCATGATCTTTAACTTTTTCTGCTAAGCGAGCCATATCTTCTTCACTACTTGTTCCATCATAGCGAAAAACCGGCCATTCTAATTCTGATGAGAAAGAATTAGAAAAAACTTCAAAAGATTTTTCTCCGGTGATAATTGCAGGAGAATGAAAATCTTTTAGATATTCTGGTAGTTCTTGAATAATTTCTTCTCCACTAATATATTGGTTGCTTCCTGGTCTTACTGCATCGATTAAATTCATAAATATCCCCTCCATTTATTTTTAAGCAAACCTATTATTGCGCGTATTCATCCATCTGTCAAGCAAATAATAATAATTTGAAAAATAAAAAAAATTAAATAAATAATTTATTTAAATTGGTATATCAATTTTATTTTTGGTAAGAAGTTCGATTAAATCCAATTTATCTAACGATATAATTAAAAAAATGAATAAATATAAATTGTTTAATCATATTTATATTTATTAAAAATATAAATATAAATTAAAATTTAATTTTATATTGAAAATATAAAATTATTGGCAAGAAATTAACATAAGCACACTATATAGTTTTGTTTCAATTTACAGTTAGCCGGTAAATGCACCTTTTTAATTAATAGAGACAAGCCTGAAGGGAATAGAAAATCGATAGCATATGAATATGAGCCACTAAAAAGTTGATAATTTGTATTAAAGTAAGCAAGATTAATTTAGATAAATATTTTTAATACTAGAATTATTTAAGTTAGGGAGTTCATTTATTTTTCTTTATATGATTTAATATATGCATTAATAAAGGATAAATCATAGTTATTTCGTCAATAAAATGTTGTATAACCAAAACAAGGATAAAAATTAAAACAGACGGATTTAACAGGCAAAACAAATATAATTACTTATAATTAAAAATTGATATCTAGAACCCTAAGTTAAATTAAAGGGAATAAAGAATTGCTTAGTAGGTAAATATTACTTAATAAATTTTTATTTTTTAATAAAATTTCACTCATCATTATAAATTAATGAAAAACTAACATTTGTCTGTTATACTATAAACAAATAATACGTCCTAGAATATTTTACCTTGAATGAAGATCTGGGTTAAAGAAAGAGTGATAATAATGGCAAAAGTTAAAATTGTAACGGATTCTTCATGTACGATGAAAAAAAGTATTCGTGATGCATTAGCTATACAGGTTATTCCATTGTCTATTATGATTGATGGTGTTGTATATACAGATGATGATCATTTAGAAGGGGAGCATTTTATGGAAATGATGGCAAAAGCTAAGGCTCTTCCTCAAACCAGTCAGCCTCCACTTGGTAAATTTATAGAGCTTTATGATGAACTAGGCAAAGATGGAAGTGCTGTGATTTCCATTCACATGACAAAAGGACTTAGTGGGACAGTTGAAACGGCTAGACAAGCTAGTAGTCTAACAAATACAAATGTTACCGTCATTGACAGTGATTTTACTGACCAAGGATTATCCTTTCAAGTCATTCAAGCAGCCAAATTAGCGCAAGCAGGAGGCAGTATTCCAGAGATCCTCGAAGAAATTCATCGTGTAAAAGAAAATACAAAACTATACATTGGAATTTCCACATTAAATAATTTGGTTAAGGGAGGAAGAATCAGTCGAACAACTGGGTTCTTATCAAATATTTTTGATATGAAGGTAGTTATGGATTTTGATCAAACAGAACTGATTCCTGTAGCTAAGGGACGTGGAATGAAAACTTTTGATAAATGGTTTGATGGACTAAAAGAAGAATTAAGTCAGTTAACGAATATTTGCCAAATTGGTATTTCACATGCTGATGGATTAGAACTGGCAGAAGAATTCAAAGCCGGATTACAACCACTATTTCCAAAAATGGATATTCCCGTTCTTCATACCAATCCAATTATCGCTACACATACTGGCAAGAAAGCTTTTGCCATTATGTATTATACAGCTTAGAAAAATGAATAAATGATTAGCCGCATTAACTTTGAATGATCAATCTTTTTATATTATGATGAAACAAAATAGGCAATCAATAGTTGACAGCATAGTAGTGTATTTCAAGGAAGTAAGGCTGGGGTGAATCAAACTCTAGCCTTACTTTATTAAATCTTAATATTGGATTATTTCATCGATGGGTAGTTATTTACATTTTTGGTCTTTAAAAGGAAGTGAATCGTTGAATAAATGAAAAAAATTTTAAAAATTTATTGGCAAACATTGATTATTCCATTGGTTATAGCTATTTTTGTTTTTAGTCTATTTTTAATTTTGTTTCCTAGACAGAAACCATTATTGGGAATGGGAAATAGCTCAGTAACCTTAACAAAAAAAATGAATAAAAAAGTGATACATTATGTCGCCATTGGTGATTCTTTAACAGAAGGAATTGGGGATCAAACGAATTCCGGTGGATTTGTTCCTTTAGTTGCGAATGATTTAGAAGAAAATTATCAATTGAATGGTGTGCAAGTAGAAAATTATGGTAAAAATGGCGATCGAAGTGATCAAATCCTTAAACGCATTAAAAAGAACCATGAGATTCAAAAAAGTCTGACTTCAGCGGATATTATTACAGTAACTGTTGGAGGAAATGATTTAATGCAGGTATTTAGCAAGAATATGTTAAGCTTAACCGTAGCTACTTTTAAACAACCGGCAAAACATTATGAGCAAAAAGTGACTTCTTTGCTAGAAGAGATACGTTCATATAATAAGAAAGCACCTATTTACATATTGGGAATTTATAATCCTTTTTATTTGTATTTTCCTGATATTAAAGAAATTCAGGAGATTGTCGATGATTGGAATATTCATACTTTATCAGCTATAGAAAAACAAAATGATATGTATTTTATTTCAATTAATAATCTTTTATATAAAGGAATAAATAACAAAACGGGAATCGTTGCTGAAGATTCAAGCAATAAAAAAAATATGGACATTACTAATGATGCATTATACGAAGAAGATCATTTTCATCCAAACAATTTGGGGTATCAGTTAATGGCCAAAGCTATCCGCAAAGAGCTAGACAAGACACAGAAAAACTGGTTTGCAGGAGAGAGGGAGCTGGATAATTAATGAAACGATCAAATCAGCTAAAAGAAACAGAAACAAAAAAGAAAATTAATCCTTGGAAATTTGCTTTTTTAATTTTAATCGGTTTTCTTGCAGGCACTGCTCTTTTTCTTGGATTAAGGCTTACTCAAATCAGAGAACCCGAATACAAATTTTCATCCAAAGCAACGACAGTAAAAGAAAGTACACCTGTTATGACTGTACATAGTACAAAAAAACAAGTTAATCAATTTATGGACTTTTATTTAAAGGATCTTCAAAAAGATGCGGTAATTAAGTATGATTTTTATTTAGAAAATGAAGCAATGCTGAAAGGAACACTTCGTTTCTTAGGACATGATATTGCTTTTTATTTATATTTTGATCCCTATGTAATGAATAATGGGAATGTGCAATTAAAGGCTAAAAGTTTATCCATAGGTACCTTAGGATTGCCAATTAAAGATGTTTTAAGATTTGTAGAAAGAAGTTATAAATTACCGGAATGGGTAACTGTCAATCCAGAAGAAAAACTTGTTGTACTCCATCTAGATCGTTTTCAAATGAGAAATGGACTGTTTATTCGAGCAAATAAAATTAACTTGGTAGATGACAAGATTCAATTAAGTGTTTATTTGCCAAAAGATAAAACTTATAAAAACTAAGCAAATTTCCATAATTCTGATAAAAAAGGAGAGAATTAAAAAAAGTGAGACGAAGTTTTTATCATTATTTAATGACCTTAAGAGGCACACCAAATAATTCTATCAATCAATTTGCAGATTCTGTGGCTAAGGATATTCAATTTCCCAAACAGGCAACAGATTATCATGAGCTTTCTACTTATCTAGAAATGAATGCTAATTATTTATCAACCATGGATATTTTTGATGAGCTATGGGGAAAATATCAAGAAAATAATCATTAATTGTTAATTAACTTAATCTAAAATTATATCTTATATAAAAGAGGGGTCTTATGAAGAAGAAACGGATGGTTCCCTATTATCAATATATTATTTCTTTATTTTGTGCTGCTTTTTTAGTTGGCGGTGGTTGTTATATTTATTTTGATCACCGACTTAACTTAACTTTAAAGCAAAATGGCATAGCAGATGAAAACCTAACAAAAGTACAAAATCTTTATGAAGAAATTAATAATAATTATGTTGGTAAAGTGGACAAGAAAAAATTAGTCGATGGTGCATTAAAAGGAATGATGGATTCTCTTGATGATCCTTACTCTACCTATTTAGATAAGGAAAATTCAACAAAATTGAACGATTCAATTTCTGGAAGCTTTGAGGGGACAGGAGCTACCTTGTCAACTAAAGATGGCTTACCAACAATTGTCCAGGCACCGATTAAAGAATCGCCAGCTGCCAAGGCAGGTCTTAAGGTAAATGATGTTATTTTAAAAGTTAATGAAAAAGAAACTAAAGATAAACAACTTGATGAAGTTGTTTCTGAAATTCGTGGTAAAAAGGGAACAAAAGTAAAATTAACTGTTTCAAGAGCAGACAAGATATTTGATGTTGCCATTTCACGGGATACTTTACCAATGGAAACGGTGAGTGGCGAAATAGACAAGAAAGATGCCTCTATAGGTGCCATTAATATTACAACATTTGGTGAAAATACCTATCATGAGTTAAAAACCACCATTAAGTCGTTAAGAAAACAAGGAGCTACTTCTTTTGTGTTAGATTTACGTCAAAATCCTGGTGGCTTGTTAGATCAGGCAGAGTACATGGCGAATTTATTTTTAAAAGATGGAAAAACTATTGTTAAATTTGAAGATAGACATAAAAAAATGGGCGAAGATGTTGCTTCTAATAAATTAGATAAAGATGGGTTCAAAGTTAAAGAACCAGTTGTACTCTTAGTAGATGGTGGTAGTGCAAGTGCCTCTGAAATTTTTGCAGCCGCCTTACATGAATCGGCGGGAGTTCCAATTATAGGAACAAAAACTTATGGTAAAGGTACAGTTCAAACCGTTAAAGATTTAAAAGACGATACATAGATAAAATTAACTGTTTTAAAATGGCTAACACCGAATGGAACTTGGATTCATAAAAAAGGATTGAAACCAACGATTGAAGCAGATTATCCAGAATATGCTTATTTATTACCAATCTCTGTAGACAAACCTTTAAAATTAGGTGAGAATTCAAATGAGTGCAAAAATGCTAATGCCATTTTACAGAGCTTAAATTATGATGTAAATAAAGAGAGTTCAGTCTTTTCAAATGAAACACAACAGGCTGTTGAGGATATTCAAACAAAGGCCCAGTTACCGGCTAATGGCGAAATAGACAGTAAGACAGCTACAGTAATTGAAGAAAAACTAAAGTTGTCCAATAATAGATGTACTTATTACATCAACGAGAGAAGATTTTAAATAATGATAGAGCTTATCAAGCCGCTGTCAAAGAATTACTGACTAAAAAGAAGTAGCATTATTTTTAGCAAATGAACAGAAAATAAATAAAAAAGGAGTAAAAAATGAAAAGAAATAAAAAGTATCTAAATCATTTTATTTTTTTAGTCAAATTATTTTTTCCTGCCTTACTTATTTTATTTATTTTAAGAGGATTTTTATTGATTCCTGTTCGGGTGGATGGCAATTCGATGAGTAAAACCTTAGTTCAAGGAGATATGGTATTGATAGAAAAAATTTCTCCTATTCGTCGTTTTGATGTTATTATTTTTAAATTGCCAAATCAATCAATCTATATTAAACGTATTATTGGTCTGCCTGGAGATACTATTTATTATAAGCATGATCAATTATATGTAAATGATCATGCTGTCAAGGAAACGTTTTTATTTAATAATAAACGTGAGGATCATGCGTTGATTCCCTATACAACCAATTTTACATTGAAGGATTTAACCAATCGAACAACAATTCCTAAAAAAAGTTACTTTGTTTTGGGAGATAATCGACGAATGTCAAAAGATAGTCGATCATTTGGAACAATTAAAAGTAAATATATTATTGGAAAAGCTCGATGTATCTATTATCCACTTCATCATTTCAAATTAATTTAAAATAAATCAATAAACAAAAGATCAGTTTATAAAAATATCAAAAAAGGTTGTTTCTATTGAATAGAAGCAACCTTTTTTTGAATAATAACTAGATAAAACAATGAAGCTGCGCATAGAAATTGATCATTAATAATAGTTTATTTAAAACTATTATAAGAAATAAATAACAAGTATCTTGACTGTGATTGTTGATAAAATAACATGTGTACTCAGCATAAAATTAGTTTAATTAAAGAGAATAAATGATTTTAATAATGAAGTATATGCAAAATGAATTAGGCAAGATGATAATTTTCCTTTCCCTTCTATCTATTTTGTATTATCATAATAAGGTGCATTTAAAATCGAGTAATTTTACTCGGACTGGTTCGGAAACTTCCCAGAATAAAAAACTAAGAATCTCAGTAAAGGAGGTAGGAAAAAATGCAACAAGTAATTATCGATTGCGATCCAGGAATTGATGATGCTCTAGCCTTAGAATATGCTATTAAATCTGGTAAATTAAACGTTCTTGCTATTTGTGTTGTTGCAGGAAATGTCCTAGTGGAAATTGGTGCAGAAAATACATTTAAAGTTTTAGAACGTTGCCATCGTTTAGACATTCCAGTATATCTTGGAGCAGAAAAACCATTGCATCGTCCTTTTGTATCTGCTCAAGATACACATGGCATTGATGGGTTAGGAGAGAGTCATCTTTCAAGGCAATCAAATACACAGCCACAAGAAAAAAAAGCCAGCGATTTTTTAGCCGATTTTTTTAGTAAAAAACAACCGGTTGGTATTTTAGCTTTAGGTCCTTTAACCAATATTGCTTTAGCGCTAACTAAAAATACAGAGCTAGGTAACAATATAGCGCGTTTTGTTTCCATGGGAGGCACCTATAAAAGTCATGGGAATTGTTCACCAGTTGCCGAGTTTAATTATTGGTGTGACCCTGATGCTGCTGCCCAGGTTTTTACTTCATTAGGTGGAATGATTGAAATGGTTGGTTTAGATGTTACTCGAAAAATTGTTTTTTCACCAACTATTTTAGAATACTGTCGTTGGATCAATCCATCAACCTATGAATATTTAAAGAAAATCACTCGTTTTTATTTTAATTTTCATTGGGAATATGAACATTTGCTTGGTTGTGTCATCAATGATCCACTTGCTGTTGCTTATTATATTTCGCCTGAAATTTGTACTGGTTTCAAGAGCTATGTTGCAGTTGAAACACAGGGAATCAGTGTCGGACAAACATTGGTTGATCGTTATGATTTTTGGCATGAAAAAGCAAATAGTAAAATTTTAAACGATGTGAATACAAAAGAATTCTTTATTCAGTTTTTGACCGTCCTTTTAGATGCACCAGAGACAGTTATCACAACTGATCTAAATCAATTGGGGTTAGGATGAATTCATAAATGAAAACGAATAATTTAAAAATAACAATTATGGCATTATCAATTGCATTAAACATTACACTTAGTAATTTAGCACTTTTTTTACGATTACCAATTTATCTAGATACGATTGGCACTATTTTAACTGCAACAATTTTTGGACCGGTTGCTGGTATGATTGTTGGGTTCAGTAGTGCCTTTTTAATGGGAATAACTGTTGATTTATATTCGCTTTATTTTTTGCCAGTTCAACTATGTATTGGTTTTATGGCAGGAGTATTGTTATATCGTAAACCAATCACTTGGGCATTGCCTCTTAAAGCATTCTTAATTACCTTTCCAGGGACATTGTTATCTTCTTTCATTACTGTTTGGTTATTTGGTGGGATTACCTCTTCAGGTTCCAGTATGATTGTTCAATTGTTGTATGGGTTAGGACTAAATCAAACACTAAGTGTTTTTATTGTACAAGTAGGTACTGATTACTTAGATCGATTATTTACAGTCAGTGTGGTTATAGGTGCTATAAATTTATTATCACATCATAGCAAAATTCGTCTATAAAAGGTAAACTAAAATATTTATTCTATTTTTAGTCTTTGAAAATTGTTAGCTTTCTTTTATCATAAATTTAGGTGATTGATTAACAATCTAATATAGTTAAAAATTGATTTTATACTTCAATAATGAAGGATAAAATTTTAACAAGAAAGGATGGAGAAATTTATGACAATTCAATGGTATCCTGGACATATGGCCAAAGCCAAAAGAGAAGTTACCGAAAAATTAAAATATGTAGATATTGTGTTTGAATTGATCGACGCTAGGCTCCCCTTATCATCAAGAAATCCCATGCTAGACCAGATTATTCAACAAAAAAAGCGATTGATTTTATTGAATAAAAGTGACTTAGCTGATCCAGATCAAAATAAAAAATGGGTGAATTATTTTACAAATTTGGGAAACACGGCATTGCTGGTTAATGCTAAGCAGGACAAAGGGATAAATAAAATTGTTTTAGCTGCTAAAGAAACATTAAAAGAAAAACAAGCACGTGAAAAGGAAAAAGGGCTAAAAAAGCGGCCAATTAAAGCGATGTGTATCGGCATTCCTAATGTGGGAAAATCCACTTTAATGAATCGCTTGATCGGAAAAAAGGTTGCTCAAACAGGTAATAAACCAGGAGTTACAAAGGGACAACAATGGCTGCGTGTTGGAAATGATCTGGAATTATTAGATACTCCAGGTATCCTTTGGCCAAAATTTGAAGATCCAGAGGTCGGTAAAAAGTTAGCTTTAACAGGAGCGATTAAAGATCAACTATTATATAGTGATGACCTAGCTATCTACGGATTAGAATTTTTTACCACTTTTTATCCCGAAAGTTTACAAGAACGCTTTCATTTATCGGAATCAGATATACAGTTACCTCCAGCGGAATTATTAATAATGATTAGTGAGAAACATGGATTTAAAACAGATTATGAACGAACGAGTAATATGATTATTCAAGAAATTAGAAGTGGTAGATTAGGTACCTATACATTGGATCGATGCACAGATTGTGGAGAGGAAGACTGATGAGCAAAAAAAATTCAGAATCTATTCAGCAAATCAAAGATCAACTAAACCTGCTAACAGATGAGGAAGACCCACGCCTGTCCATTTGGCAATTAGATCAACGAATTGGTGTTCAAAAAGCATTGAAACAGTGGCAAAATCGTCAAAAGAAAAAGCAAGAAAAACAAATACACTATCAAAAGATGCAACAATTCGAAAAGAAAGCAATGCAAGAAGGGTATCAAGCAATTGCAGGTATTGACGAAGTTGGACGTGGTCCACTAGCAGGTCCGGTCGTTGCAGCAGCTGTTATTTTACCTGAAGATTGCCAGATTTTTGAATTAAATGATTCTAAACAGCTTTCAGCTAAAACGCGAGAACGGCTATTTGATGAAATAGGTAAAAAAGCTTTAGCTATTGGGATTGGTCTAGTCAGTCATGAAACGATTGATGAAATAAATATTTATCAAGCAACAAAACAAGCAATGATACAGGCAGTTGCAAACCTACAACGAATACCTGATTATTTATTGATTGATGCAATGACATTACCACTTACCACCATCCAACAAAGCATCATTAAAGGCGATGCACGTTCCTTATCTATTGCTGCTGCTAGTATTGTTGCAAAAGTAACAAGAGATCGTTTGATGGTCCATTATGCAGCAGAATTTCCGGGCTATGGATTTGAAAAAAATGCTGGTTATGGAACAAAGGAACATTTAGAGGGACTAAAAAAACAAGGGATTTCACCTATTCATAGAAAGACGTTTGCTCCAATAAAAACCATGATAACAATTTAATAAATAAATTGCTCTTTTTTGCGAATATTCTTAATAGAAAAAGTGTAAGAAAGGGATTTATTTATGGAAAACAAACAACGTTCTTTACTATTTAAACTAGTCATGTGTCAAGGAATTGGCAATTTAGGAAGATTAAACTATTTGCAATATGCCTTAAAAACAAATACTATTGAATTCTGTGTAGAAGAAATTATCAAGATTGCAGAAATTACAACTTATAAAAAAATTTTTCTAGATTCTTGGTATTATTGGTCTAAGCATGAAAAAATATTAAAATTTTATGAACAAAACTGTTCATTTTTTACTATTTTAGATTCGATTTATCCGCAATTATTAAAAGAAATCTATAATCCACCAGCACTGTTATTTTATAAGGGAGATTTACAATTATTACATAGGAAAAAACTGGCAATGGTAGGAGCACGTCAGATGACTATTTATGGCAAACAAGTCATTGAGCAATTTGTCCCTTCATTAATAAATGAAGGGTTCACAATAGTAAGTGGTTTAGCTAAGGGAGTCGACAGTTATGTGCATCAAATGGCAATAAATTGTCAAGGGAAAACGATTGCTGTTATTGGTAATGGACTTGATTATTTTTATCCAAAAGACTCAGAATGGCTACAGAAAAAATTAGAAAAAGACCAATTGATTCTTAGTGAATACCCAGCAGATAGTGGACCAAAAAAATTTCATTTTCCTGCTAGAAATCGGATTATTGCTGGCTTAACTCTTGGAACCTGTGTAATTGAGGCAAAAAAACAAAGTGGTTCTTTAATTACTGCACAGGCTGCGATGGAATATGGACGTGAAGTGTTTGCTATTCCTGATAGTATTTTTCATTCAAATTCCATTGGATGTCATGCTTTAATTCAAGATGGCGCTAAGTGTACGGTTTCTGTACAAGACATTCTAGAAGAACTTGTGATTTATTGAAAAAACACCTTTATCTTGACAAATCGATAATATATGGCATATGATGTACTACGATTTATGAGTTTTTACTATTTTGTCGTTATATATAATAGTAGAAGCACGAAAGGAGTTATTTTGGATGGCGTATAAATATCTCGTAATTGTAGAATCGCCTGCAAAAGCCAAAACGATTGAAAAATATTTAGGTAGAAATTATAAAGTTGTTGCCAGTGTTGGTCATATCCGCGATCTGCCAAAAAGCAAAATGGGGATTGATATTGAAAATGACTATGCGCCTCATTATATTTCCATTCGTGGAAAAGGAGACGTCATTAAAAGTTTAAAAACTGCTGCTAAAAAGGCAGATAAAGTTTATCTAGCAGCCGATCCAGACCGTGAGGGAGAAGCGATTGCCTGGCACTTGTCTTATTTATTAGGGCTTGATCCAAATGAAAAAAACCGGGTGGTTTTTAATGAAATTACAAAGGAAGCAGTAAAAGCAGCTTTTAAAGAACCACGAACGATCAATCTAGATTTAGTCAACGCCCAGCAAGCCAGAAGAATTTTAGATCGTTTGGTAGGCTATTCAATTAGTCCAATTCTTTGGCGAAAAGTGAAAAAGGGATTAAGCGCAGGACGTGTCCAATCGGTTGCACTTAAAATTATTATCGATCGAGAAAAAGAGATTAAGGAATTTATTCCAGAAGAGTATTGGACAATAGATGGAAATTTCCAAAAAGGCAGAAAAAAATTTAAAGCGTCTTTTTGGGGAATTGAAGGTAAAAAGAAAAAATTACCTAAAGCCGATTCGGTGAAGGAAATTACAGATAAATTAAAAGATAATAAATATCAAGTAACAAAGGTTGAAAAGAAAGAACGGAAACGGAATCCAGCCTTACCTTTTACAACAAGTAGTCTACAACAAGAAGCAGCAAGAAAGCTGAACTTTAGAACCAGAAAAATAATGATGATTGCTCAACAGTTATATGAAGGTATTTCACTTGGAAAAAAACAAGGTACTGTGGGATTAATTACCTATATGCGAACAGATTCTACTCGAATATCGGCTTCAGCAAAAGTAGAAGCCACTGAATATATTGAGCAAACTTACGGAAAAGAGTTCTCTATACAAGAAGAGCGAAAAGTAAAAAAAGCGCAAGGAACACAAGATGCTCATGAAGCTGTTCGTCCTTCTAGTGTTTTAAGAACGCCTGATTCCATTAAAGAATATTTGAATAAAGACCAATTAAAACTCTATACATTGATTTGGTCACGTTTTTTAGCTAGTCAAATGGCACCTGCCCTACTAGATACAATGAAAGTAACCTTAGAACAAAATCAGGTCATGTTTATTGCTAACGGATCAAAAATAAAATTTAAAGGTTTTATGCAGGTATATATTGAAGGTAGAGATGATGGAAAAGAAGAAAAAGAAAATATTCTACCAGAATTGGTTGAAGGAGATAGTGTTACTTCTATCAATATTGAACCTAAGCAACATTTCACACAACCACCTGCTCGTTTTAGCGAAGCGGCGTTGATTCATAATTTGGAAGAAAATGGCGTGGGACGACCATCTACCTATGCTCCTACACTTGAAACTATCCAAAAACGTTATTATGTAAAATTAACAAATAAACGATTTGAACCAACAGAACTAGGCGAAATTATTAATACTTTGATTGTTGATTTTTTCCCGCAGATTGTTGATGTCCATTTTACTGCAGCAATGGAGGAAGACCTAGATAAAATAGGGGATGGAAAAGAAGAATGGATAACAGTAGTCGATCGATTTTACCAACCCTTTGAAAAAGAATTAACCAATGCTGAAGAAAAAATAGAAAAGATCCAAATTAAAGATGAACCTGCTGGTTTTTCTTGTGAGGAATGCGACCATCCAATGGTGATTAAATTAGGAAAATATGGTAAGTTTTACGCGTGTAGCAATTTTCCAGACTGCCGAAATACCAAACCGATTGTTAAAGAAATTGGTGTTCGTTGTCCGATTTGTCATGAAGGACAAGTCATTGAAAGAAAATCGAAAAAGAACAAACTTTTTTATGGATGTAGCCGTTATCCAGATTGTGATTTTACTTCTTGGGATAAACCAGTTGGGCGTCTCTGTCCTAAATGTGGAAAATACTTGGTAGAAAAGAAAGTAAAAGGTGGCAAACAAGTTGTCTGTATTAATGGTGATTATGAGGAAAATGTTCAAAAGTAAATTTTTTCTAATAAAATAAAGTACCTTAACTGTAAAATAACTAGATATCTTTGGTATTAGATGCCATTTAAAAAGTGGATAACTTTTTCAAAAATGCTTTTTTTATATTTCCTGATTGTAAATCAAGCAAGTGAACAACACTTTTTAAGTTACTTATTATTGAAACCTTTATTAACATAGATTGTTTATAAATGAACTAGACTGAGAAGAACTTCTCAGTCTCTTTTAAAGAAAAGAGGATAATATGACAGAAGTAGTAAAGGTAATTGGAGCAGGATTAGCTGGGAGTGAAGCAGCCTGGCAAATTGCAAATAATGGCGTGGCTGTAGAGCTTTATGAAATGCGGCCAAACAAACAAACACCAGCACATCAAACAGATCACTTTGCTGAATTAGTATGTTCAAATTCCTTAAGAGGAAACAGTTTAACAAATGCTGTTGGCGTATTGAAAGAGGAAATGCGCCAACTTAATTCATTGATTATTAAAAGTGCGGATGAAACAGCAGTTCCAGCTGGTGGTGCTTTAGCCGTAGATCGAGAAAATTTTTCTAGAATGGTAACCGAAAAAATTAAAAAACATCCCTTGATTACAATAAAAAAAGAAGAAGTCACTAACATACCGAATGATAATACGGTCATTGCAACCGGGCCACTGACAACAGAATGCTTATCTGAGGAAATTAAATGCTTCAATGATTCAGAGGGATTTTATTTTTATGATGCTGCAGCTCCAATTGTTGATCAATCTACCATTAATATGGAGAAAGTCTATTTAAAATCACGGTATAATAAAGGAGAAGCTGCCTACTTAAATTGTCCGATGACACAAGAAGAATTTCAGGCATTCTATGAAGCATTGATTGCTGCTGAGACTGTTCCTTTAAAAACATTTGAAAAAGAAAAATATTTTGAAGGATGTATGCCGATTGAAGTTATGGCGAAACGAGGAATAAAAACTATGTTATTTGGTCCGATGAAACCAGTTGGCTTGGAAGACCCAAAAACAGGTAAGCGTCCTTTCGCTGTTATTCAATTACGTCAAGATAACGCAGCGGCTTCTTTATACAATATGGTTGGCTTTCAAACACATTTAAAATGGGGAGAACAAAAACGTGTTTTTCAAATGATTCCTGGTTTAGAAAATGCTGAGTTTATTCGTTATGGTGTTATGCATAGAAATAGTTTCATCAATTCTCCTGAGTTATTAAAACCAACCTATCAATCTCAGAAAAGAGATAATTTATTTTTTGCAGGTCAGATGACTGGTGTAGAAGGGTACGTAGAGAGTGCTGCTAGTGGATTATTAGCTGGTATTAATGCAGCAAGATTGACCAAAAATAATGTACCACTTATTTTCCCAAGGGAAACAGTACTTGGAAGCATGGCTTATTACATTACACATACAGAAAAGAAACATTTTCAACCCATGAATGCAAATTTTGGCCTTCTGCCAGAATTACCAGAACGAATTAAAGACAAAAAAATCCGCTATGAAGCATTAGCAACTCGAGCATTGGACATAGAAAAAGATTTTTTAAAAACAGTTACTGATTAATGAATATTAAGGTATAAAAAGAGTGAATACTTTATTTGTTAACGATCGGTTTATAGATCATTCATTAAAAAAATGAAAAAATAATTTGAATTGTGAATATATTTAGAAATATTCGTTAAATTCTAACAATTCATTTGTTTTTCAAAAAGCTTTATGCTAAAGTTACTGTGTAATTTAATGGAGGAAAATATAATGGAAAATACGAATTGGCCAGAACTTTTTCTACGTTATTTAATTGTTGAACGCGGTTACTCGCAAAAAACAAAATTGGCTTATCAGGAAGATCTATCTCATTATTTTCAATTTTTAAAAGAATCCGGAAATACGGATTACCTAACAATTGATCATTTAGACGTTCGTGTCTATCTAAGTTTTTTATATGAGAACAACTACAGTCGTTCAACGATTAGTAGAAAAATTGCTAGTCTACGTTCATTTTATCAATTTTTATTAAAGAATGAACGTATCCAAGAAAATCCATTTTCTTACGTCCATATGAAGAAAAAACAACAACGATTGCCGCTTTTTTTTTATGAAAAAGAGATGGCTTTATTATTCGATAGTACAACAGGAAATACTCCCTTGGATTATCGCAATCGAGCATTGCTTGAAGTTTTGTATGGAACTGGTATTCGGGTGGGTGAATGCATCAACTTGACAATGGAAGCCATTGATTTTGATACCTCTGTCTTATTTGTTCATGGAAAGGGCAATAAGGATCGTTATATTCCTTTTGGCTCATTTGCAAATGATGCATTAAAAGAATACTTTCATAAGGGAAGAGACATTCTTATGAACAAATATCAAAAACAACATAAATATGTTTTTGTAAATCATTATGGCGATCAATTGACATCAGCTGGTATTGAGTACATATTAAATCAGTTAATCAGAAAAAGTTCATTAAATACTGAAATTCATCCGCATATGTTAAGACATACTTTTGCTACTCATTTATTGAACAATGGCGCAGATATGCGGACTGTACAAGAATTATTGGGACATGAGAATTTGTCAACAACACAAATTTATGCACATGTTACAAAAGAGAGTTTACAGAAAAATTACCGAACATTTCATCCACGTGCCTAAAAAGTTGGAAAGAAATGTAAATGGAGGAATATAAAATGGTCGAATCACAATTTCATTCAACCACAATTTGTGCGATTGAAAAAGATGGAAAATTTGCTATGGCAGGTGACGGACAAGTAACAATGGGACAATCCGTTGTTATGAAAGGATCTGCTAAGAAAGTTAGAAGAATTTATAATAATGAGGTAGTTGTTGGTTTTGCAGGTAGTGTAGCCGATGCATTTACCTTAGAAGAAAAATTTGAAGGAAAATTGAATGAATACAATGGCAATTTGACAAGGGCAGCTGTTGAATTGGCACAAGAATGGCGAACACAACAATCTATGCAAAAATTAGAAGCGATGCTTATTGTCATGAATAAGGAAGAAATGCTTTTAGTTTCAGGGACAGGTGAAGTTATTCAGCCAGATGATGGGATTTTAGCGATCGGCTCTGGTGGGAATTTCGCTTTAGCTGCAGCAAGAGCAATGAAAAATTATGGAGATAAAGAAATATCAGCAAAAGAAATTGCTAAAAATGCCTTATCCATTGCTGCAGATATCTGTGTATTCACAAATCATAATATTATTGTAGAAGAAATATAAACGAGGGAATTTATGATGAATAAATTAAATAAAACACCAAAAGAAATTGTCAAAGAATTAGATGAATATGTTGTTGGACAAACAGCTGCTAAAAAATCTGTAGCTGTTGCACTTAGAAATCGTTATCGACGTTTACAACTAGAAGAATCCATGCAACAAGAAATTACACCTAAAAATATTTTAATGATTGGACCTACAGGTGTCGGAAAAACAGAAATTGCACGTCGTTTAGCGAAGATTGTTTGCGCGCCTTTTGTTAAAATTGAAGCAACGAAATTTACAGAAGTTGGTTATGTTGGACGTGACGTAGAATCAATGGTTCGTGACCTGGTAGAAAATGCCATCCAAATTGTTGAAAAGGAACAATATAGTCGTGTTTATTCACAGGCACTAAAAAAAGCCAATCAGCGTTTGGCGAAAATTTTAGTTCCAGGTATAAAAAAAGAGAAGAAGCAATCGTCAAATAATCAGCTTGAACAAATGATGCAAATGTTTAATACATCCATGCAACAACCTGTAGAAGAAGTAGAAGAAGTAACTGAAGATATTAAGGTGAGTCGTAAAACAGTCTTAGACCAATTGGAAAAAGGCTTATTAGGTTCTAGAGAAGTAACGATCAAAATTGACGAACCTAAAAAGACTATGCCCGCAATGAATAATGGATTGGAACAAATGGGGATTGATCTAAATGAAACGTTAGGCTCACTCACTCCCAAAAAGAAGATAGAAAGAATTGTTACAGTAAAAGAAGCTCAAGAATTATTAGTCAAAGAAGAATTAGCTAAACTTGTCAAAGAAGCTGATATTCATAGCGAAGCCATTCGTTTGGCAGAATCCAGTGGCATCATCTTTATCGATGAAATGGATAAAATTACATCAAAAAATCAACAAAATACTGGTGAAGTTTCCAGAGAAGGTGTTCAACGTGACATTTTACCAATTGTTGAAGGATCACAAGTAAATACTAAATATGGTACTATTCAAACGGATCATATTTTGTTTATTGCTTCTGGAGCTTTTCACTTATCTAAGCCAAGTGATTTGATTCCTGAACTTCAAGGACGTTTTCCTATTCGGGTAGAGTTAGATGATCTAACTGCAGAAGATTTTGTTCGTATTTTAACTGAACCAAATAATGCATTAATTAAACAATATATGGCTTTAGTAGGTACAGAAAATGTCAATATAACCTTTACTCAAGAGGCGATCACCCGTATTGCTGAAATTGCTTTTCGTGTAAATCGTGATACAGATAATATTGGCGCAAGACGGTTGCATACAATTTTGGAACGTTTACTTGAAGATTTATTATTTGAATCACCAGATATGCAAATGGGAGATATCACAATTACAGAAGCTTATGTTGATGAAAAATTAATAGATATTGCTCAAAATGAAGATTTAAGTCGATATATTTTATAAAAGGGATAGTTGAGAAGATGTCAACCTTAATAGAAAAAGTGCGCCAAATTAATCAGCTACTTCAGCAGAAAAATATGTTTAGTTTGAATACTGATTTACCTTATGATAAAATGGCAATATCTTTAGGAGATATTCTTGACAGTAATGCCTATATTATTAATAATATAGGCATTTTACTTGGTTATTATGAAGGACTAGACGTAAATAATGCCCGAATAAAGACAATGTTTGAAGAGAAAAAATTGCCGTATGAGTACACCAATGCAACAAAACAACTAAATGAAACAACTGTAAATATTCCTATAACCAGTGATTTAACTGCTTTTCCTATTGAGTGGCGACAAAAATTTCTCAATGGGGTTACAACAATTATACCGATTTATGGAACAGGGGAAAGACTAGGTACAATTATCCTATCTCGAATGGAAAAGAAATTTGATGATGAAGATCTTATCTTAGCATAGTATAGTGTAACAGTTGTTGGTATGCAAATCTTGCATCAAAAAGCTAGAACCATTGAGGAAGAAGTTCGAAATACAACTTCTGTAAAAATGGCTATTGATACATTATCCTATAGTGAATTAAAGGCAATACGAGCAATTTTTAAAGCTTTGGATGGTACAGAAGGATGGTTAACGACTTCAAGTATAGCTGATGATATCGGTATTATCCGTTCAGTCATTGTAAATGCTTTACGAAAACTTGAGTCTGCTGGCATTATTGATTCAAAATCCCTGGGGATGAAAGGAACCTATATAAAAATTTTAAATAATCAGTTTATCAATGAATTAGAAAAGGAATATTAAGGGAGGGGTTAGTAATGACGGTACAATTAGAAAATGAATTTTTAATTGCCACAATTGCTGAAGCTGGCGCAGAATTAGTTAGTTTACGTTCAAAATCAATGAATATAGAATATATTTGGCAAGGGAATCCAGCGTTTTGGAATCGACATTCACCTATCCTTTTTCCAATTGTTGGTCGTTTAAAAAACAATCAATATATATATGAAGGAAAAACGTATCATTTGCCTCAACATGGTTTTGCACGTGATCAACTGTTTCAAGTGATTGAACAGTCAGATCAATCAGCTACATTTTCATTAAAATCAACAAAGGAAACTTATCAATATTATCCGTTTGATTTTGAGCTTGTTTTAACTTATGAATTAGAAGAACAAAACTTGATTGTTCGTTACCAAGTTGAGAATCTTGGGATTCAAACGATGTATTTTTCTATCGGTGGCCATCCAGCATTTAACGTTCCTTTAGAAGAAACATTAACATTTGAAGATTATTTTTTAAATTTTTTTCCAAAAAAATCACGAACACAAATTCCATTGAGTGGTTCTGCTTTGAATATTAAAAATAAAACATTAGCACAAACAAATACAAGTATTGATTTAATTCATGAATTGTTTAAAAATGATGCGTTGATTTTTGAAACAAAAGGCAATAATGCTTTTTCAATCGAAACGGATAAAAGTCAACATGGGATTACACTAAGTTACACAGACGCACCTTATGTTGGTATTTGGTCGCCCTATCCGAAAAAGGCACCATTTGTTTGTATTGAACCCTGGTGGGGTATTGCAGACACCATCGATACAGACGGTCAGCTAACAAATAAACTAGGGATTCAGTTACTTTCACCAAATCGGATTTTCAACACACACTATCAACTTACAATTAAATAAATGGTTTATTAGTAATTCAATCATCAAGAACATATAAAAATAGCTGTATTAAGGTAATTTAATCAATAAAATAAGAAAAACTTCATAAATATTAAAATCAATGAAGTTTTTCTTATTTTTATTAATTTGTAGTCATTTTATTATTTTATAAGTGAAATTGTTTCATTTTCAATAGGTTTTTTAGTTTTTTATCGAATATTATCGTCTGTTTTTACTTAATCCAAAATTAATACGACTTTCAGTACCATTTTTAATTCTTTTGATATTTCCCCTATGAAGAATAAAAATGAAAGTGGTGATAATAATGGCAATCGTAGCTAATAACCAATCAAAATGTGGTAAAATCGTTGGAAAAGTCATTGGTAAGATGATCGTTGATAAAGTCACAATCACTGCTTGAATCATACTAGTTAAACTGACCATACTAGTAATATAAAGAATCACAAAATAAAGAAGGAGTGAAAAAACAAAAAATGTGGGATTATAAGCTAAAAGCATACCTGCACTGGTTGCTACTGCTTTTCCTCCTTTGAAATGAGTGAAAATTGGAAATATATGACCTAAAACAGCCACAGTACCAAAAACTAAAGGATTGATAGGAAGAGAAAATAAATAAGGTAAACAGGTTGCTATTGTCCCCTTTAAAAGATCCATTAAAAAAACAACACTGCCAGCTGTTCCTCCTAAAACACGAAATGTATTTGTAGTTCCTGTGTTGCCACTGCCGTATTGTCGAATATCTTTTTTAAAAAAAAACTTTCCAATCCAAACACCAGATGGAATAGAACCTAATAGATAAGCAACAACTAGCAAAATAATTATCTTCATAAAACAACCCCATTTTCATTCAAGCTAATAACTCACTTATTTTAACATGAATCATTAAATAGGACAATTTTTTTACTAAAAAAGAAAAAGCAATCAATAGTTTACGTATTTATTCAATAATAAGAATTCAATTTAATTTATTTTATTTCTTAAATTTAAATCAAGCTATTCACCATATTATAAATAGCTAGATTAAAAATTAATAAATTGCTTATTTTAAAATAGAGTGATAAAGCGAAATGGAAAGTTCTTTTTTTTTACTAACTTTTAGAGTATTATTATAAATAATGTGGCAAGAAGCCACTTGAATCCAATATATAAGGAGTTTTTTCTTTGGCTAAAAAAATAAATAATGCATACAATGACACTTCCATTCAGGTTTTAGAAGGTCTTGAAGCAGTTAGAAAACGACCTGGAATGTATATTGGCTCTACAGATCATCGTGGACTTCATCATTTGGTCTATGAAATTGTTGATAATGCAGTAGATGAAGCATTATCTGGTTTTGGAAATGACATCCAGGTAACCATTCAAAAAGATAATAGTATAAAAATTGCCGATTTAGGTAGAGGAATGCCAGTAGGAATTCATGCCTCTGGTATTCCTACTGTTGAAGTAATTTTCACGGTACTGCATGCTGGTGGTAAATTCGGCCAAGGCGGTTATAAAACTTCTGGTGGACTTCATGGTGTCGGTGCTAGTGTAGTAAATGCATTATCCAAATGGTTAGAGGTACGTATCGTACGTGATGGCATAGAATATATGGAACGTTTTGAAAATGGTGGCAAACCAGTTGGAACGCTTGAAAAAGTTGGGAAAACTAAAAAGCCAAATGGAACAGTGGTAACTTTTTTACCAGATGATACGATTTTTTCAACCATTCAATTTTCATATACTAATTTGGCAGAACGGTTACGTGAGTCTGCATTTTTATTGAAAGATATTAAAATTACGTTAACCGATCTAAGGGAAGATGAACCGAAACAAGAAATATTTCATTATAAAGAAGGAATTAAAGAATTTGTTTCCTATCTAAATGAAGAAAAAGACACCTTAACACCAATTGTTTACTTCAATGGTGAAAAGGAAGGAATTGAAGTAGAACTTTCATATCAATACAATGATGGTTATTCGGAAAATGTTTTATCCTTTGTGAATAACGTACGCACAAAAGATGGTGGTACACATGAAATTGGTATGAAAACAGCGATGACGAGAGCCTATAATGAATATGCTAGGCGGATTGGTTTGTTAAAAGAACGGGATAAAAATTTAGAGGGCAGTGACTTTAGAGAAGGCTTAGCAGCGATTCTTTCAATCCGTGTACCAGAAAGTTTGCTTCAATTTGAAGGACAAACGAAAGAAAAATTGGGAACACCTCAAGCTAGAAATAGTGTGGATAGTGTAATTGGTGAACAGATGAGCTATTATTTACAAGAAAATAGCGAACTGAGTCAAACATTGATTCGTAAAGCCATTAAAGCACGTGAGGCACGTGAAGCTGCTAGAAAAGCTCGAGAGGAAAGTCGTAATGGAAAAAAGCGAAAAAAGGGAGAATCTCTTTTATCTGGGAAATTAACTCCTGCTCAATCTCGGAATCCTCAAAAAAATGAATTATATCTAGTCGAAGGAGATTCTGCAGGGGGTTCCGCCAAACAAGGACGTGATCGTAAATTTCAAGCAATCTTGCCTTTAAGAGGAAAAGTAATTAATACGGAAAAGGCAAAAATGCAGGATATTTTAAAAAATGAAGAAATCAATACTATGATTTATACTATTGGGGCAGGTGTTGGGCCTGAATTCAATATAGAAGATTGTAATTATGACAAAGTCATTATCATGACAGATGCAGATACAGATGGTGCCCATATTCAAATTCTCTTATTAACATTCTTTTATCGCTATATGAAACCACTAATTGAAGCAGGAAAAGTATATATTGCTTTACCGCCCTTATACAAGGTATCTAAAGGATCAGGAAAAAAAGCCCAAATTGAATATGCTTGGACAGACGAAGAACTAAAGGATGTTATTCAATCAATCGGTAAGGGTTATATGCTTCAGCGCTACAAAGGATTAGGAGAAATGAACGCTGAACAGCTATGGGAAACAACAATGGCGCCAGAATCAAGAACCTTAATTCGTGTTCGTATTGATGATACAGCGCAAGCAGAACGCCGTGTGACAACGCTAATGGGTGACAAGGTAGAACCACGTAGAAACTGGATTGAAACTCATGTTCAATTTAGTCTTGAAGAAGATGGCAGTATCTTAGATAGAAAAGAAAATCAAAAAGAAATTTCAGCTTCTGTCTCCAATGAATTATTAAACGAAACAAATGAGAATGAGCAAAATCAAAAAACTGAAACAATCAGCCTATTTGATTTGGAATAGGGAGTGAGAAAATGGAAAAACAATCAGAAATCCAGGAACTAACGCTAGAAGAAGTAATGGGAGATCGCTTTGGTAGATATTCAAAATACATTATTCAGGAACGAGCATTACCTGATATTCGAGATGGATTAAAACCAGTTCAACGTAGAATTTTATTTTCAATGAATAAAGATGGCAATACCTTTGATAAGGGATTTAGAAAATCAGCAAAATCTGTCGGAAATATTATGGGAAATTATCATCCACATGGAGATAGCAGTATCTATGAAGCAATGGTTCGTTTAAGTCAAGATTGGAAATTACGAGAAACATTAATTGAAATGCATGGTAATAATGGAAGTATGGACGGAGATCCACCTGCAGCTATGCGTTATACTGAAGCGCGTTTGTCAGAATTAAGTGGTGAACTTTTAAAAGATATTGAAAAAGAGACAGTAGACTTTGTTTGGAATTTTGATGATACTGAAAAAGAACCTACAGTATTACCAGCTAGAGTACCTAATCTATTAATTAATGGCTCAACAGGTATCTCGGCTGGCTATGCGACTGAAATTCCAACACATAATTTATCAGAAGTTATCGATGGCACAATTTATCTCATTGACCATCCGAACACATCATTAGAAAAACTAATGACATTTATTCCTGGACCAGATTTTCCAACTGGTGGTATCCTACAAGGAAAAGAAGAACTAAAAAAAGCCTATGAAACAGGAAAAGGGAAGGTCGTTTTACGTTCTAAAACAGCGATTGAATCACTTAGAGGTGGAAGACAGCAAATTATTGTAACTGAGATTCCTTATGAAGTAAACAAGGCAGTTTTGGTTAAAAAAATGGATGAGATTCGCCTAAATAAGAAGATTGATGGCATGGCAGAAATTCGTGATGAGAGTGATAGAACTGGTTTACGAATTGTCATTGAATTAAAAAAAGAAGCTAATGCCCAAGGAATCTTAAATTACCTATTTAAAAATACTGAATTACAAATTAACTATAATTTTAATATGGTTGCTATTGATAATATGACACCAAGACAAGTTGGTTTGGTACATATTTTAAATAGTTATATTTCACATAGAAAAATTGTAATTAAAAATCGCAGTCATTTTGAGTTGGAAAAAGCTAAAAAAAGACAGCACATTGTCTCTGGGTTGATCAAAGCCTTATCAATTTTAGATAAAGTCATTGCTACTATAAGAGAAAGTAAAGATAAAAAAAACGCAAAACAAAATCTGGTGAAAACCTATGCATTTACAGAGGAACAAGCAGAAGCAATTGTTAATTTGCAACTTTATCGGTTAACCAATACTGATATTACTCAATTGGAAAAAGAAGCAAATGAGCTTGCATTATCAATAGAAAAGCTAACTGAAATTCTTGAAAATGAAAAAGAATTGTTCGCTGTAATGAAAAAAGAATTACGTGAAGTGAAAAAGAAATATACACATGAACGTGCAACAAAAATTGAGAACGAAATTCAAGAAATCAAAATTGATACAGAGGTATTAGTTTCCCAAGAAGATGTTATTGTAACAGTTACCCATGAAGGGTATATCAAGCGTAGTAGTATTAGATCTTACAATGCGTCTAAACCCGAAGAAATTGGGATAAAAGGCGGAGACTTTTTATTACTAGCTAGACAGGTAAATACTCTTGATCATTTATTATTGATTACAAATAAGGCAAATGTCATCTATCGGCCCGTTCATGAATTACCAGATTTACGATGGAAAGAATTGGGAGAACACCTTTCTCGAACAATTTTAAATTTATCAGCAGATGAGGCAATTATCGGTGCTTATTTATATAAAGAGTTAAGTGCAACAAAAACATTTGTCTTTATGACAAAAGCAGGTATGATCAAACAAACCAAAATGACAGATTTTGCGCCATGGCGAACCTATAAAAGTCGAGCAACAAATTGTATGAAATTGAAAATTGATGATGATGAATTGGTTAATGTCTATCTAACAGACAAACAAAATCATCTTGATGTTTTTTTAGTTAGCCATTTTGGCTTTGGTTTAAGATTTCCTTTATCCGAAGTACCAATTATTGGTACGAAGGCTGCAGGTGTCAAATCAATGAATTTAAAGGAAGAAGATGTTATTGTTAACGGATTATTGATTGATGATACAAAAGAAACTGAGGTAACCTTTATTACACAAAGAGGAAATATAAAAAGAATGAGTACGGACGAATTAACATTATTAGGGCGTGCTAAACGTGGATTAATGGTATTAAAAGAATTAAAAAATCTACCGCATCGAATCGTTTTTATGGCAGAAAGCAGTCCGAAAAACTTGACAATTCTTACTCAAAAAGGGACACAAAAACAAATAAATGGTCAAAATTATCCCCTTGTCCATCGCATGTCTAATGGATCAGTTATCATTAACGAGAAATCAGAAGGTCAAATTTTGGAAGTTCATCAAATGGATATCTATAAATAAATCAAATATAATTTCAATGACCTGTTCTATTAAAATTGACTTATTATTTATAAAATAATTTCCTTTATATATAAGCTTTTTCTAGCTATTTTATTATTATTTTAAAAAAAAAATAATAATATAATTATAAAAACTTGCTTTAAAAAGGGAATGTGTTATACTTTGTTTGTAAAGCTGTTATACATATATTTATTATTAGGAGGTTACCTTGATGGAACAATGGAAAGGTTTTAAAGGAGACAAGTGGAAAACTTCTGTGGACACTCGTGATTTCATTCAAAGAAATTACACAGAATACACAGGCGATGATAGCTTTTTGGAACCAATCGCTCCAAGTACAGACAAATTATGGACAAAATTGCAAGAATTATTTGAAGTTCAACATCAACAAAACGGTGTTTATGACATGGATAATAATGTACCTGCAACATTAACCTCACATGAACCTGGCTATTTGATTAAAGAAGAAGAAAAAATTGTTGGATTACAAACAGATGTACCATTGAAACAAGCTTTTATGCCATTTGGTGGAATTAACATGGCAAACAATGCGCTAACTTCAAATGGTTATGAAGTAGATCCAGAAATGACAAAAATTTTTACTGAGTTAAGAAAAACACATAACCAAGGTGTTTTTGACGCTTATACACCAGAAATGAGAGCGGCTCGTAAAAATAAAATTATTACTGGATTGCCAGACGCTTATGGTCGTGGCCGTATTATTGGGGATTATCGTCGTATTGCTTTATATGGTATTGATCGCTTAATCGAAGAAAAAATGAAAGATTTAAGCAATACAGGTTATAAGAGCATGACTGAAGATGTCATCCGTTTAAGAGAAGAAATCACTGAACAAATTCGTGCATTAGGCGAATTGAAAAAAATGGCTGCTTCTTATGGATTTGATATTTCTCAACCAGCAGGTAATGCCCGTGAAGCAATTCAATGGTTATACTTTGGTTATTTAGGTGCAATCAAATCTCAAAATGGTGCTGCAATGTCTATTGGCCGTATTTCAGCATTCTTGGATATTTATATTCAACGTGACTTAGAAAATGGAACAATTACAGAGTTTGAAGCACAAGAATTGATTGATCACTTGATTATGAAATTGCGTATGGTTAAATTTGCTCGTACACCAGAATACAATCAATTATTCTCTGGTTATCCAATCTGGGCAACATTATCTATAGCAGGTATGGCTTTAAGTGGACGTTCATTAGTTACTAAGAATGATTTCCGTATTTTGCATACTTTAACAAATATGGGACCTTCTCCAGAACCAAACTTAACTGTTTTATATTCTTCACATTTACCAGAAGGATTTAGAACATTTGCTGCAAAAATTGCAAAAGAAAGTTCTTCTATCCAATTTGAAAATGATGATTTATTACGTGCTAACTGGGGATCAGATGATTGTGCTATTGCTTGTTGTGTGTCTGCGACAGTAATGGGTAAAGATATGCAATTCTTTGGTGCACGTGCTAACTTAGCAAAAGCTGCTCTTTATGCAATTAATGGTGGCATAGATGAAAAAACAAAAGCACAAGTAGGACCTAAATTTCGTCCAATGGAAGGCGATACACTAGACTTTGATGAATTTATCGAAAGATATAAAGACATTATGGACTGGTTGGCTGAATTGTATGTAAATACACTAAATGTTATTCATTATATGCATGATAAATATGCTTATGAAGCAGCTCAATTAGCTTTCATGGATAGTGATTTAAAACGTACATTTGCAACTGGTATTGCAGGAATTTCACATGCAACAGATAGTGTAATGGCTATTAAATATGGTAATGTAAAAGTAATTCGTGATGAAGATGGTGTTGCTGTTGACTATGTTCCTCAAAATGAATTCCCAACTTATGGAAATGATAATGAAGAAGCAGATGAAATGGCAAACTGGATTCTTGAATACTTTATGACACAAATTAAACGTCATCATACTTATCGTAACGCTCGTCCAACAACTTCTCTATTGACAATTACATCAAATGTTGTTTATGGAAAAGCAACTGGTAATACACCTGATGGACGTCGTGCTGGTAAGCCACTTGCTCCAGGAGCAAATCCAAGTTATCAAGATGGTAAATTCTTAGGTGAAAAGAATGGGTTACTTGCTTCACTTAACTCTACTGCAAGATTAGAATATACATGTGCCTTAGATGGCATTTCTAATACACAAACAATTAATCCAAATGGATTAGGTAAAGATGATGATATTAGAATTGATAACTTACGTAATGTAATGGATGGCTATTTTGATAAAGGTGGTTACCATTTAAATGTCAATGTGTTTACAAATGAATTGTTATTAGATGCACAGGCACATCCAGAAAAATATCCAAACCTAACAATCCGCGTTTCAGGTTATGCCGTTAAATTCCGTGATTTAACTCCTGAACAACAAGCTGATGTTATCTCAAGAACATCACATGACAGAATGTAATAGAACCTAATCATTAAGAGGATATTCTATTTCTGTAAAAGCTATTCTTAAGAAGAATGTAACAAGGCGCTCTGCTTTTTCATTTTAAAGAAGCCTTGTTGCATCTTCTTTATTTTTATAAAAGAAAAGAGTGAAAGTATGACTGAAACAATAAAAGGACGTATTCATTCAACTGAAAATTTTGGCACGGTAGATGGTCCAGGTGTTCGCTTTGTTGTCTTTATGCAAGGCTGTCGGATGCGTTGCGAATTTTGTCATAACCCAGATACATGGCGAATTGGCGCAGGAGGGAAACTTGTTACAGCTGATCAAATTATTGAAGAAGCTTTACATTATCGTTCTTACTGGGGAGAAAAAGGTGGCATAACAGTCAGTGGAGGAGAACCACTTCTTCAAATTGAATTCTTAATTGATCTATTTAAAAAAGCGAAAGAATTAGGAATTTCAACCACATTGGATTCTTGTGGAAAACCATTTACAAGAGAAGAACCATTTTTTAGTCAATTTAATGAATTATTAAAATACACAGACTTAGTTTTGCTTGATATTAAACATATCAATAGTGAAAAACACAAAGAGTTAACTACTTTCAATAATGAAAATATTCTTGATTTAGCACATTACTTATCTGAAGTGGGGCAACCTGTTTGGATACGTCACGTTTTAGTGCCTTTTCGAAGTGATTATGATGAATATTTGATTGAGTTAGACAAGTTTGTTAAAACTTTAAACAATGTGGATAAGTTTGAAGTGTTACCTTACCATACTATGGGAAAATATAAATGGGAAGATTTAAAGATCCCTTATCCTTTAGAAGGAATCGAACCACCTACTGATGAGCGTGTAAAAAATGCTAAAAAAATCTTGCATGTGGATGATTATAAGGGATATCTGACACGATAAAAAAGAAAAAGTAAAAAAGGAGACGATTTTTATTGTTTCTTTTTTATTTTTTGTTATCATTAATAATGAATTGAGAAAAGGAGTGGATACTATGTCAAAAATCTTAGTTTTTGGGCATCAAAATCCAGATACAGATGCTATAGGTGCAGCAATTAGTTTTGCCCACCTACAAAAAGAATTAGGAAAAGACTGCGAGGCAGTTGCCTTAGGGGAACCTAATGAGGAAACCTTATACGCTTTAAATCATTTTGCCATTGAAGTACCAACAATTATAGAAAAGGCTTCTGAAATTACAAAAGATGTCATGCTAGTAGATCATAATGAATTTCAACAAAGTGTGTCTGACATTGAAGAGCTAAATATTTTATCCGTTGTAGACCATCATCGTATTGCTAATTTTAAAACTTCTGATCCTCTATATTATCGATCAGAACCAGTAGGGTGTACTTGTACTATTCTTTATAAATTGTACAAAGAGAATAATGTATCTATTCCTACAGCGATTGCAGGCATCATGGTATCAGCAATTATTTCTGATACATTATTATTTAAATCCCCCACTTGTACTCAAGAGGATATTGATATTGCAAAAAAATTAGCAGAAATTGCAAAAATAGATTTGGAAAGCTATGGACTAGAAATGTTAAAGGCTGGAACAAACTTGGAAACAAAATCTGCTGAAACATTGTTAGATTTAGACGCAAAAAGTTTTTCAATGGGTGGAAAAAATGTTAGAGTGGCACAAGTAAACACTGTAGATTTGTCAGAAGTATTGAATCGTCAAAATGAATTAGAAACTGCCATTCGTGCCACAAATGAAAAAAATGCTTATGATGTATTTGTTTTACTCATTACAGATATTATTGCAAGTGATTCTGAATTACTCGTTATTGGTTCAACACCTGAAAAAGTAGAACAAGCGTTTAATGTAACATTGAAAAATAATCGTGCCTTTTTAAAAGGAATTGTTTCACGTAAAAAGCAAGTCATTCCAGCACTGACTGAGGCATTTAATTAAATTTGATCGTCTAAAAATGATTTTTCAATAAAAAGAAATTATTAAATGTTCACCTATTTTATTTATCTCTATTTAATAACCACTAATTTATACAAATTTAAAATAACTATGAATTTTAGTTATATAAAAGAAATAAATTGAACAAAAATGAGTAAGGGAGATTTCCTTTACTCATTTTTTTATTGATTCTATGGATAAAAAAATATGCTATAATGACAGTTATTATAGTAATGGCACATAGGAGTAAACAATCATGACAGAAATGCATTATTATTTTCAATCAAAAGAACATGAGCATGCTATTCATTCACTTACCCAACATGAACTATTTGATAAGGTTGTTGTTTATTTAGATGAACATCAGGATATACCAATTACCTTGAGACACTTAAAACAAGTATTTCATAGCGAAAAAGGCCTCGAAAAAATAATAGATCGTATGATTCACTATCATTTATTGCAAAGAAAAGAGAAACATTATGCATTAACATTTCCTATCTTTTCTAAAAAACCTGAATTTCCATTAATAAAATCTGTCTTTTTTAAACAATTTCAACAAATAGATGAAAAAAGCCAAGTCTGGTTTTTAGGAGAAGGATGTTGGAGGCATTTTTTGAAGGATTCATGTGGTTTCTTTTTTGGTGTTTCCCATTCTAACGATTCATTTTTTCAAAAAAATCAAATAAAGAATGACAAGATTGCCTTTATTTCTATTCAAAATGAATCAAGCCCATCATTCACATTACCTAGCTATTTTAAGAAATTACAACTAAAATCCTCTTTAAGGAAAACAGAAGTCGATGAATTCCAACAACTTCAACAGTTACTAGGGGATGTATCATTGGATTATTTTTTAGCACAAGCACAATACCTAGTCACAAGAGCAGCGAAAAAGCGAAAAATACCAAGCAAAAGAAATATTTTCTATGAATCAATGCTGTCGACGGGTATTTTTTCTTTAACAGAAAATCATTGCTTTAACTTGTCTTATCCATTATTTGATAATAAAGAAGAAAATTCAATCAATGATTTAAGGGATGAATGGTTAGATGAACTAACTCAAATTTTGTCATTAAAAAATAAATCTACTGAACAAATACAATATGAAAAAATGTGTTTATATGCACAATTACTAAACCATTTAAAAATACAAAAATTAAATTATATAAAAATAATAAGCAGTTATAAATAACAGTTGGTTTCCTATAATTTTATTATGTTAACTACATAGACAATAAATAGGTTATATCAGATGTTAAACTAAGATCTAAACTGTGAACAGAAGGAGAAGCCTATATTTCAAGAATTATTAGATAAACCCTACAGACAACTAATAAAATTATTAATTTTTTTGAACAATAAAGAAAAAATGTCTTTTGCCAAAATAGCAAAACAAGTCAATCTAGACCAACAAACGATCAAAAAGAGTTTGGAATGGTTTCAAAAAGAGAGTGATCAATTTTATTGGCATGAACAAATGATTTTTATTCTTGATCAGCGTATGGTTTATTTTCGATTGTTACCTGGTGCTTCTTTTTCAATGATCTATAAAACCTATTTTAAACAAAGTTTAAATTATAAAATTGTGCATGCTTTATTTCAACAACAATTTACTAGCTTATTAGCTTTTTCACAACAACATTATATTAGTATTGCCACCTTAATTAGGTACTTAAAAAAGGTGAACCGTCTTTTTTCTACCTATGGAGTGACAATCGACTTAAGAAGTAAGCAGAAAATACAGGGAAAAGAAGCAGCTATTCGGCATTGTTTCATTGAATTTTATTGGCAATGTTTTGAAGAAGAAAATTGGCCTTTTCCTGCCATTAATGAACAAGAATTGCAGAATTTTTTGATTCAGGAACTCCATTTTGATAATGTATCCTATTTAGATTTTTTAAAAGCAAAAGTTATTTTAAGTATTAACCTATCAAGAATTCAAAATGGCCATTCATTGTCTAAAGATATTTTACAGACACAAGGCAAACAGTTGCTTTTGATCGATCGATTTTTTGGTAGAAATCGAAATTATTCTGCTTTTTTTAAAACAATTTGCAATTGAAGAAGAAAAAAATTTTTTTTCAAAAAGAATTTAAACAGTTAACAAATTCAACTATTTTCTTTAAAGAAATGCCTCATGCCTTAATCGATGAGTATTCAATTGTTCATAAACAATCCGTTTTGTTTCACTCTCTTGACCGTTCATTATCCATTGCTGAACAAAAGAAGATCAAAAGACTATTTATGCAATATAAACAACTCATAAAACAATTGCCAGAAACGGCATTTTTGGATATCAAATGCTTCTTTTTTAATGACTTTTATTGGCAAAAACAATATACTAGAATGAGTCGTTTTCTTTCTCTAAATACATCTATTGTGGATCAGCAACTTTTACTTTCGAGTTACCTACTATTCTTTAAGAAAAAACAACTTAAAAACCAACAGTCAATCAAAATTCTATTTTTTACACAAATTCCTAACTTACAACTACAACAATTGCAAAGAAGAATTAAAGCAACCGTAGACGTTCCAATTCTATACGTCAACTCATTACAAGATGTGCCTCAATTGATTCTTTCTGATCTTTATCTGCCTCAATTGGAGCTATTATATCCAAAATGTTTCTTCTTTTATGGACAACCACTTTTCAATGCTACACATTTTTCGCAATTGTGTGAGAAGATTGAAGAAATTTTTTACGGCAAATAAAAAAGAGAAACTTAATGAAAAAATTTTTTAGTTATCCATTGAAAAAGCAAAAATATTAAGGAGAAGTAGCAGGAAATGTCATTATTTGGCTATTTCTATCTAAATTTTTCTAAAAATTGCTATTAGAGATATCAGATACTAATAAAAAATGTTATCCATTCATTACATTGAAGTAGCAGAAATAAAGGAAACAGGGAATAGCTATAATTTATAGTTAGATAGACAGAAAAGAAAACCAATTTAAGTCTTTTTATTGTTAACTAGGATGATCAAAAATAATATTTGATCTGAATTAAGTTACCCTTTTAATTAAGCAGTGAAAAAATAACAAAAAGAGTAGAAAATCATAGTTTTCTACTCTTTTTTTCATATTCTTATCAAATTGGTCTAGTTAGTTAAATTGATAAAAAGTAGAAAAAATCTATGGATAGAAGAGATAGAATTTTTGTTTTTACTTTATAATAAACAATCAGATAATTTATAGATAACTATTTCTTATAAGGGAGGAAATAGTTTGAATTTTGGTGGAAAATGAGGTGAAGAATAGCTGCTCAACAAATTTTTAGTTCAAAAAATATGTATTAAAAAAGTATATTTTAGTAAAAATTATTAAAAATATAGTTAATTTTATAGTCAATAGAATTTAAAACAAAAAGTACTTCATAAAAATTTTTAATAACTATTTGTAAAGAAAGTGCTTGCAATTTTCTTAAAAATTTTTTACAATTAGTATGAAGTTGTGCGATAATCCTAATCTTGGGAGGAATTATGATGAAAAAATGCATTATCTTTATTGTTAGGATGATGTTACTTGGTACTGGGGTCGCAACAACGACCTTAGCAGCTACTATAGGCGGCGGACATAGAATTATGATATAGGATGGAATGGTACATTTGGATACTCAGATTATCTCCATGCTAGTAAAAACCATACTTCATCTGTTGGTAGAATTGAAAATGATATGCATCGTGCATATGGCGACGCTGGATTTTGGTCAAATGCAAAATATACAAAGGTACCACCTACCGGACTACATTATTGGTGGGCGCATACAAACTAATAACAAATAACTAAAAAATTGCACAACGTCTTTTTGTAATAATACAAATTCTATATGGAGGTATCAGACATGAAAAAAATAGTTAGTGCCTTTTTAGCACTAATGGTCATTTTTTCTGGGTTTATCGTGATCAATCTTTATCAAACAAAAGATCAAGAACGTCTGGAAAATATTGAGCAAACAAGCAATTCATTTAAAATTTATGTTTCCAATACCACGCAGACACCAGACAAGATGCTTCCTTTTTTTCAAAAATTATCTGATGAAAAAAAAATAAGTATTATTAGGACAGATTTTCCGAAGGATAAAGTTCTAAAATCTGCAATTATAAACCAAGCAAGCTTCCCTTTCCAAAACTTTTAAACCATTCCGACTTTTGTTGCAAGTCCGGTGATTGAATTACAAAGTTTGTATAATTATTTTAGTAATAATGATAAATCTGCTAATGGTATCTATACTATTATACCTAAATCAAATAAAAATAAAGAAGTACTTCTGAAAGAAATGTCTGATTTTTTTGGACTGACAATTAAAGATTTACAAACACCCAAAATGCATTCAAAAAAAGGATACATAAATGAATATTTATTCATTTATATAGGTATATTCAGCATATTAAGTCTACTAACCCTATTAAGTATACTTTCAATTCCAATGAAGCAAATAAAAAATATAGGTGTCTGGAAATTAGTCGGGTTCAAATCAAAAGAGATTTTAAAACAATTATTTTTATTTCCTTATTTAACCAGTCTAATTGTGTCTCTTATCTTTGATAGTTTTGTAATCCTTTATTTTGATTATTTACCAACGCATTTTTTATGGTCTTTAATAGCTATACAACTCATTATTTTTGGCCTTTTATCCTTATCGGTGTTATTCGCCTATTCAATCATCAAAGAGATAACAGTGACAAGTCTTATTAAAAATTCTCAGAGATTCAGATTAGGAATTGGAACAACATTTATTTTAAAAATATTGATGATTATTTTAACTACCGTATTATTAATTGGAAGTTTGGCAAATATTCATGAAATTTTAAAGGCCACTGAAATTTATAATAAGGTTGCTAATGAAGGGAAATTTTTAACCGTTGATAAAATAGGAGTTTCAACTGAGGAGGCCACCAAAAATTTTAGATTAAACAATGGAGTAAATGAGGATAAGACATCAATTTTCTTTTTAGATTTGGAAAAAAATATTAATGCTTATTTTTTCTATGGTACCATTATCGATCCAATTAAAAATTTTCCACTCTACCAACCGAGAAAAATGTTTAAACCAAGTGATAAATACCAAACCATTAAGGTAAATGAAAATTATTTAAAGAGTATTTCATTGAAAATACCAAAAGAGCATAATGAGAATGTTTTCTTAGTACCACTTTCTTTCAAAGCGAATAAAGCAAAAATAGAAGAACTATGTAAAATGATGGCTTATAATCGTATGGGTGAGCAAGCAAGAAAAAATACCACGCTAGAAAAGACGAAAGTCACTATTGATTATTACAATAAATCAATCAATACCAATGTATTTTTAAATGATGATATTGTAACATTTACGAATCCAATCTATGAACTTATAGCATCGAATCATTTAGATTATATAAGTAAAATGCAATTATTAACGACAGAAGTAAACAGTCCCATAAGAATAGAAAATAGTAAAAAAATCGAAACTATATTGCAAAACAGCTTTCTTCTAAAACAATGAAAGGCATCAATCTTAAATTCTCAACAATAGCATCCATTCTAAGTACCCAAGTAGATACCATTCGATTAGGTCTTCAAATGGCAGCAACATTATTACTGATTATCTTTTTAGTCTCTTTAATCGTTTCGGCTTTTGTATGTGTATTGTACTTTACAACAAATAAAATGACACTCTCTATCCAACGAGCATTAGGAATTAAATTGGTTGATAGGTATAGAAAAGTCACTGCTGCTTGGCTATTTGTGTATTTGATTCAAATAATCGTAGCAACAGTTTTCAGCCATTCAATTGTTGGGTTGGGTGCAGGCGTTTTATTGGCCTTGATCGACATCTTAATCAGTCTGTCAATATTTTATTATCAAGAAAGTAAAAATCTCATAGGAATTCTTAAAGGAGAATAAAAATGATTGTACTTGAAAACGTTGTTAAAAAATACGGCAATAGAATGGTATTAGATCATATCAATCTGACGATTCATGATGGCGAGATGATTGCCATTGTTGGAGAAAGTGGTTCTGGCAAATCCACCGTTTTAAATATATTAGGCTTACTTGAAGGATTAAATAGTGGTACCTATCAAATAGGCGATCAGAAAAATATTAAACCTAACAGCAAACTAGCAAATAAAGTTATCCGTGAAAACATTGGATATATTTTTCAAAACTATGCTTTAATTGACGATCAAACGGTTTATCAAAATTTAGCATTAGCACAAAAATACGTCAAGAAAAATAAACAAGAAAAACAGAAACAGATACAGGAAGTTTTAGAGGTTGTAGGATTATCCGGCTATGAACAGTATAAAGTCTTTGAGCTTTCAGGTGGACAACAGCAAAGAATATCTATTGCAAGATGCTTAATCAAACCAAGCAGTGTGATTTTGGCAGACGAACCTACGGGTTCCCTAGATGATAAAAATAGAGATACCATCTTAAAAGAATTAAAATTATTAAATCAACAGGGCAAAACAGTCATTATCGTTAACCATGATACAATAGTAGCTAATTCATGTTCCAGAATAATCAATCTATAAAAAAATTAGGTGGATTGAATTTATCTCTGTTTATTGATAGTTAGGATTATTACTGAAATAATTAGGATTATTACAGAACAAGTATATCTAACTAAAAAACATTCCAACATTTTTTAGTTAGATCATTACAATATAGCTATCACTTACAATAGATTCAGTTTATCTAATTGTCTCACCAAGTTATAAGAATTAGTTATAATGCTGATCATTGTAATAGGACAATCAATCGACTTTTGTATCGCTTTTTTCATTGCTAAAAATTGTTTAATAAATCTAGAAATTTAGGTCTTTTTTTATATGATTATATGATTACTATCTATTGGATATTAAAAACAAGCAATCGCTAATCTTTATTTTCAATACATGTACTCAGGTATATCAATAAAAGTTTCATTTATAATCAGAATTTTCAACTAGGATTAATAATGACAAAATTTTTGAAAGAAAAACTGTTATCTTCTTTTTATAATGATTGCTTTTACTAAATTTATCTCCTGTTCATCAAAATAATAGGGCAATGAACCTTTCTATGAGAAAGCTTATTTGCAATAGATCAAAAATAGGATTATAAAGATTGGTGTAGGGAATAGAGTGGTGGAAAGATTGATTCTAGATGATTGATTTTTTGTTTGGAAATAACATTATCATTGTATAATCTGAAGAATAAAAAAATTAGTTTAATGTCTATTATTTTATGTTTCACTTTGAATAGCGATTGAAATTATGTTATACTATTAAAGTATTGCTATTTGAAAATTTGGGGGCGTTACGGATTCGACAGGCATAGTTTGAGCTTGAATGGCATTCCGTAGGTTACGTCTACGTAAAAACGTTACAGTTAAATATAACTGCTAAAAAACAAAACTATTCTTACGCTGTAGCTGCCTAAAAACAGTTAGCGTAGATCCTCTTGGCATCGCCCATGTGCTCAAGTAAGGGTCTTAAATGAAGTGGGCTATGATAAATTTTTCCGTCTGTAGAATTTATCAGAAATAATCAGACTAGTAAAAGTTCAGGCCTGTCATGCGGCATAAACTTTTATGAAACTTCAATAGTATGACTATGAATGTAGATGTTTAAGTGGCGATATGTTTGGACGCGGGTTCGACTCCCGCCGTCTCCATACAGATAAACACCTTAAAATGTTGTTTTATCACATTTTAAGGTGTTTTTTATTGATCAAATTCATGATCTTAAGAATTTAGAAACTTATACAACAATTTCTTGATTCAATTCTTTTAAGCTCAGCAAATATAAAATTTTCATTCGAATACACATGAAATGATTTATTACACTGCCTTGTTTCAATCAAACTAATTCAATATTGCCATTATTTCAATAGCAATACCAATTAATCAGTTTGATTGAAGTGTTTTTGATAGTATTGACAACGTTAAACTAACTGTATTTTTTCATGAAAAAGAATTTTTGATATCTCAATTGAATTTTCTTTAAATTTATAGCATTCCATTTTAATGTTAGCTCTCCTATATGCATTCATTAGATGATTGTATTAAAAAATAGTGTAATCGATTAAAATTTTTTCTTTTTTAATTACTTTAAGGAGCCAACATTAATTTCACAAATAAATATTATGATGAAAATAAACCTTTGGAACTGTCGAAAGAAGACTTGAATCGCTTTAATGAAGTGACTAGTAATTGTTTATATCTAATGGCAAATATGGCGAATTTATTTGCTCTTGTAATTCCTAGTACATCTATTAGTTAATGAGATAGACCATCAAAATAATAGAAAAATCGTGGAATTTTTTCATTTATAGATTAGTAGAATAGAAGTATAAATAAAAAGAAAGAAGGAATAGGAATGGAAAAGCAATATACAAATTATAGAGTCACCTTAACGACAGTTGAAATAACAGAACTTGATGAAAATGGACAAACAATAGACGGTTCTGAAGTAACTAAGAAAATAAGAAAATCCATGGATTTTAAGGAATTGAATGCCAAAGAAGTTACAAATGCAATTAGCAAACTAATACATACAGATAATATTACTCCACATGCGAATAATGAAGAATATGGTCATTTTTTAATTCTTTCAGATGCAGATGGCAACCATGATGCTACCAGTCATTATATTGCAGAATATGAATTTATTGTAGAAAAGGTGAATAGTGTTAATCTTTTAGAAGTTTTTAAAGATTAAGGAATTTCTAAAATCAATTTCATCTTTTTTATATAGAAAGATTGTTTTTAATTGATTTAAATTTTATGGTTTAATGATAAGGAACACGGTGAAATAGTCTGTCAATCGGATTGATAGTGTTTCTAAATCAACAAGCAGGCTTAATAGCTAAAGGATAAAGCTCGCTTTACAATTTAATAAAAAATAAACAACCTTAATAAAAAAACTTTCTCCCTTTAAATCGATTAAATGAGAAAGTTTTTTATTATTTATAACATATTAAAAAATTAATTTTAATGATTTATCTGATTCCCAAAGCAATTCTAGCATAGCGAGACATTTTATCGGTTGTCCAAGCTGGATACCAGACGAGTTTTACTTCAACGGTTTTAATTTCAGGTACTTCATTGAGTGCCTCATGGATTTGCTCGGTTAAAAGGTCAACTATCGGACATCCCATTGTGGTTAAGGTCATTTTAATAACTGTTTCACCCGTTGGTTGAAAATCAACACCATAAATCAAACCTAAATTAACAATGTCAACGCCTAATTCTGGATCGATAACTGTTTCCAAAGCAGTTATTATATGTTCCTTAATAACTTCAATTTCCTCAGCAGACCATTCTTGTGGTTTTTCACTCATAGTTCATCGACTCCTTTATTTAAAACGCTCAGTCAATTATACCTTTTTTGATAATTTTTGTAAATTAAAACTCTTATTCAGAATCATTTGTATCTTTGTATTTAAATCAATTTTTTAGTAAGGTAGCAATATTTAAATGATATAAAAGGACAAAATTATTTTTTGTCAATTCAATCAAGTCATACGTCTTACAAATAATAATTTGGTATTCATTTTTAAATTTTATTTTAGTTATTTTCTTAGCTGCTATAGTTATTTTATGGCTATTTAAAAGCTTAATCTAATCTTTAGAACATTATCTAAAAATTAAAGTCTTTGCTTCAATTCTTACAATAGATAGAAAATACTATTTTTTTAGACTATGACTTTAACAGATGGAGTAGGAAGGATTTAGATGTTCTTATTACTAGAGAATTAACAATAGGAATGATAAAACGTATGGCTGTAAATGATAGAAATAAATATTTCTTTAAAATTTTACTCCGTTTCATACTATAGCAAATTTCTAACAGTTGTTTAATACTAATGTTTTATTTAGCTAATCTATCTTTTTAAAAGATAGATATCATTGATGGTTCATTTGATAATTCGTCATGAATCAAAATCCTTTCCATTAAGTTTGCTCAAAAAGTCTTGACAAATGGTCTATATATTTGTAGAATATGTTCTGTTATTTAATAAATGTGAATAGCGTTTTCATGTGACTAGATAATACTAGGCATGGAAGAATTTCAATGGCATAGACTACTTTGCGTGCTTATGTCATTACTGATATTGTTCTATACTTTTTTTATTTGTATGTTAGCTGGACATGTTATTAATCTACTTCTAAAGAAGAGGGGCATTATGAAAATTAAAAAACTATTGAATCAAAATGCTGTACTTGTTCTTGATAATGGACAGGAAAAAGTAGCTGTAGGAAAAGGAGTTGGATTTAATAAGAAGAAAAATGATTTGCTTTCTGCTTCGATGGTTGAGCGAATGTTTATCATGGAACCTGAGGGAATTCAAAAACTACAAATCTTATTATCACAAATTGACGAGCAATACTTCCTAGCAACGGAAGAAATTATTACTTATGCTGAAAGGGTTTTAGGCGAAAAGCTAAATGAACATATTAATATTGGGTTATGCGATCATATTGCTTTTGCAGCTGAAAATACGCAAAATAACATCATTGTACGTAATAAATTGCTTCATGAAATTGAAACGCTTTACAGTGAAGAATTTGCCATTGCTCAATGGGCAGTAGAATTTTTAACTAAGACACTTGATATTCCATTCAGCTATGATGAAGATGGGTATATTGCCATTCATATTCACAGTGCACGAAATGGCCAAAAAGATAATAGTAAAAGTATTCGTGATATTACCATTGTTTCAGAAGTCATTCATTTGATTGAAAAAGAATTAAAGATTAATATGCATGATGAAAAGATGAGTCTTAATTATTCACGTCTTGTTAACCACCTACGACTATTTATTCAAAGATTTCAACAAAATCAATATGTTGTTTTAGATGATGAAATCTTGGAAATTGTCAAAAAGAAATACAGCGATAGTTATCAAATTGCACAAAAAATTCAGCTATTTTTGAGTAAAAATTTTCATTATCATGTACCGGATGAGGAACTAGGTTATTTAGCTATTCACATTGAACGACTAAAAATGGTCAGTTCAAAGTAAATAAAAATAAATTATATTGGGGTGTTACAAATGAAAGATTACATGCAAAGAATGGGACGTTCTTTAATGTTACCAGTTGCTGTTTTGCCTGCAGCATCATTACTTGTAGGGATTGCTAACTGGTTGATTGGTACAATTGGTGCAAGCCCAGCTACTACATTTTTAGCAAGTGGCGGGACAGCAATTTTAGATAATTTAGCATTACTATTTGCTGTTGGTTTAGCTCTAGGAATGTCTAAAAATAAAGATGGAGCAGCTGCTTTGGCCGGCTTGGTTGCTTATTTAATTCCTAAAATGGTATTATCTTCTGAATCTGTTCAAGCCATTAAGGGACTTAAAAATGTTAGTGAAGTTAATCCCGCATTTGGTACAATGGGAAATAACGTGTTTGTCGGTATTATTGCTGGCTTGGTTGCCGCAGCGATGTACAATAAATTTCACAATGTAAAATTACCAATGGCTTTGTCATTTTTTAGTGGTAAACGACTTGTTCCAATTATGTCCGCTATCTCTATGTTAATTATCTCCGCTGTTTTATTTTTCGTGTGGCCAATGGTTTATAATGTATTGGTTTCTTTCGGAAGAGGGATTTCAAGTTTAGGCTTTGTTGGTGCTGGCCTTTATGGATTATTTAATCGTTTATTAATTCCAACTGGACTACACCATGCATTAAACTCTGTTTTCTGGTTTGACGTGGCAGGTATTAATGATATTGGTAATTTCTTGGCTGGACAAAAAGCGCTTGATTCTGGTGCAGCAATTATTGGTAAAACAGGGATGTATCAAGCTGGATTTTTCCCAATTATGATGTTTGGATTACCAGCTGGAGCATTTGCTATTTATCAATGTGCACGTCCTGAGAAGAAAAAAGAAGTTGCTTCTTTAATGTTAGCAGCCGGCTTTGCTTCCTTCTTTACAGGCGTTACTGAACCTTTAGAATTTTCTTTCATGTTTATTGCTTGGCCACTTTACGTCGTTCACGCTGTATTTACTGGTCTATCTCTTGCATTTGCTGCATTTATGCATTGGACGGCAGGCTTTGCATTTAGTGCTGGCTTTGTTGATTTCTTCTTAAGTTTAAAAAATCCGGTTGCAAATCATCCAATGATGCTTATTTTACAAGGATTAGTTTTTGCAGTCATTTATTATTTTGGTTTCCGTTTTGTTATTACTAAACTTAATTTAATGACACCTGGTCGTGAAAAGGGAACTGGTGAAGAAACAGAAGATATTGATCATACAATAGTTCCTGGTGACAATAAATTTACTGTTCTTGCACGTAAAATTTATACGGCTCTTGGTGCTGATGACAATGTTGTTTCTATTGATAATTGTACGACTCGTTTACGTTTGGTTGTAAAAGATACTGGTAAGGTTGATCAAGCTAAAATAAAAGCGACTGGTGTACCAGGTGTAAAAGTAATTAATGATAGAAACATTCAGGTCATTGTAGGTACTGAAGTTCAATTTGTTGCTGATGAAATGATTAAACTACAAGATCATCCAGGTAGTTATCGAAACGGTAATGTTGAAAGTCAGACAACAGAATCAAAAAAAGAAAAAATAGAAACATCTACTAATTCTAAGCAGAAAACTTCTTCGACTGAAAAAACAACATCTTTATATGCCACTGCAACGGGTAAGGCTGTGCCAATTACTGAGGTAAATGATGAAGTATTTTCAACTAAAATGATGGGAGATGGGTATGCGGTTCTTCCAGAAGATGGCAATATTTATACACCAGTTGCTGGTAAGATTATAAATATTTTTCCAACAAAGCATGCTTTAGGTATACAAACAGCATCAAATGTTGAAGTATTACTTCATATGGGCATTGATACAGTTGAGTTGAAGGGTGCACCATTTACCCTACATGTCAAGGAAGGTCAGGTTGTTAAAGCAGGAGATAAAGTGGCTACCATCGATTTGGCTGAACTGAAAAAAGCTGGGAAAAGTTCAGATATTATTGTTGTTTTTACAAATCAAGATATTGTTGAGCAATATGATTTAAAAATGAACAATCAAAACGTTAAAGCCAATGAACTTGTTGGAGAATTGACAGTTAAATAGGCTATTTGCTAATTACGAAGATCGATGTAATAACAATCAGTTTGTTTGATCAATGATTAAATTAAAAGCTAGATAGACAGGGAGAAAGAATCCTTATCTATCTAGCTTTTTTAGTTGTAAAAATCATATTTTAAAAATACTCATAAAACTTTATAGTTTTCTAAGCATTAATATTGTTTATCCATCAACGTTTAAAGTGTTTCATAAGTCATTTCTTAATTACAATCCACTGATTCCGCATTTAAATTCTGAATACTCTGACAATAAATGAATGAAGTGGTTAAATTGGTAAATATTATATTTTCCTTTTAAAATAAAAATATAATGAATGAAAGGAGCGAAAAAATTATAAAAATGTAAAAAATATAAATAAACTACATCTATTTGAAATTTAGTAATGGGAATTATTTTATTATCAATGATTTTAATAAAAAGAAAATGCGCTAAATGAAAAACAAAATTGTTCAATTCTAACTAAAAAAATTTTTTGATGATTTTATTCTCCAATGAGAAAGAAAGTGATGAATTTATTATTAATCATTATCAATCTTTTGCATTTATTTAACTTTGAAACAGTTTAGTAAAAATTAATGAATAATAGATAGGAGCGATTATTTATGGACAAACCCATTCATGTATTTTCAGAAATTGGAAAATTAAAGAAAATAATACTTCACAAACCGGGTGAAGAATTAGAAAATTTAATGCCAGATTATCTTGAACGTTTACTTTTTGATGATATACCATTTCTAGAACAAGCAAGAAAGGAACATGATGTATTTGCTGATCTACTTCGTTCAAAAGGAGTAGAGGTCTTATATTTAGAGGATTTAGCAGCTGAGTCTTTAACTTCAAATGAAATAAAACAACAATTTATTGATGAGTATTTAAGCGAAGCAAATATTAAAGGAGAAGAAGTAAAAAAAGAACTTAGAGATTATTTCTTATCTATTGAAAATACCCGTGAATTTATTGATCATACCATGGCAGGACTTAGAAAGAATCAGTTCACTTTGAAAAATACCAATGATCTAACCGATATTGTTGATGATGTTTACCCATTTTTTATTGATCCTATGCCAAATCTTTATTTTACTAGAGATCCTTTTGCGATGATTGGTGGTGGTGTTTCTTTAAACAGGATGTATTCTGAAACTCGTCGTAGAGAGACGCTTTATGGAAAATATATTTTTGATCATCATCCAATGTTTAAGAATAGTCGAATCAATCATTTATATAGGCGTGATTATCCTACCCGAATAGAGGGTGGAGATGAACTAGTTTTATCAGATAAAGTATTAGCTGTTGGCATTTCACAACGAACCGACGTGGCTTCAATTGACACGCTTGCACATAATGTTTTTGAATATGAGCCGAATTTTGAACATATTTTAGCTTTTAACATTGGAGAAGAAAGGAAATTTATGCATTTGGATACCGTCTTTACAATGGTTGGTTACGATAAATTTACGATTCACCCAGAGATTAGAGGCGAGTTAACGGTTTATTCAATTACAAAGGAAAAAGGAAAATTAAAAATCGTAGAAGAAAAAGATAAACTTGAAAATATTCTTAGCCGTTATCTAGGATTACCGACCGTCCAATTAATTCCTTGTGGTGGCAATGATCTAACAGCAGCAGCAAGAGAACAATGGAATGATGGCTCAAATATACTGACTATCGCACCAGGAGAAGTAGTTGTTTATGATCGAAATGTGATTACAAATAAAAAACTAGAAGAAGCTGGGGTGAAACTAAACTATATTCCGTGTAGTGAATTGGTACGTGGACGAGGTGGACCGCGTTGTATGAGCATGCCGGTTGTTCGAGAAGATATTTAAATATTAAGGAGGAGTAAACTGATGACTTCAATTTTTCAAGGACGTAGCTTATTAGCAGAAAAAGATTTTACAAAAGCAGAAATTAATTATTTGATTGATTTTTCACTTCATTTAAAAAATTTAAAACAAAGAAACATTCCACACCGTTATCTAGAAGGGAAGAATATTGCCTTATTATTTGAAAAGACTTCTACACGGACACGTGCTGCATTTACAGTTGCTTCTATTGATTTGGGTGCACATCCAGAATTTCTAGGCGCGAACGATATCCAACTTGGAAAAAAAGAATCTGTTGAAGATACAGCCAAGGTATTAGGAAGTATGTTTGATGGCATTGAATTTAGAGGTTTTAGTCAAAGAACAGCTGAAGCATTAGCAGAATATTCAGGCGTTCCAGTTTGGAATGGCTTAACAGATGAATGGCATCCGACACAAATGATTGCTGATTTTATGACTGTGAAAGAGAACTTTCATACATTAGAAAATATTACGCTGGTTTATGTTGGTGATGGTCGCAATAATGTAGCAAATAGTTTATTAGTAACAGGTGCTATTTTAGGTGTAAATATTCATATTTGTTCACCAAAACAATTACAACCGGAAAAGGCAATTGTTGATTATGCAAATAATTTTGCAGCAAAATCAGGTAGTAAGTTACTCATTACTGATAATGTAGAAGAAGGCGTAAAGGGAGCGAATATTTTATATACTGATGTATGGGTGTCTATGGGTGAAGAAGATAAATTTCAAGAACGGATTCAACTATTGAAAGATTATCAAATTAATATGGATATGGTACAAACAACAGGAAATGCTGACAGTGGAAATCTAATTGTAATGCATTGTTTGCCAGCCTTTCATGATACGAACACCCAATATGGAAAAACAGTAAAAGAAAAATATGGTATCAGTGAAATGGAAATTACTGACGAAGTATTTCGAAGTAAATATGCAAGGCAATTTGAAGAAGCAGAAAATAGAATGCATTCTATTAAGGCGATTATGGCAGCTACGTTAGGAAATTTATTCATTCCAAAAGTATAGCGAAACAGAAAGGATGAATGCTATGAAACAGCCAAAAAAGAGAGTTGTTGTTGCTCTTGGTGGAAACGCTATTCTAACGAAAGATGCTAGTGCACAAGCTCAGCAAGCGACCTTAATAGAGACATCTAAACAGTTAGTAAAATTAATAAAACAAGGTGTACAGCTGATCATCTCACATGGAAACGGTCCACAGGTTGGAAATTTATTATTGCAACAACAAGCAGATAACTCAAAGGAAAATCCAGCGATGCCACTTGATACTTGTGTTGCTATGACGCAGGGAAGTATTGGGTATTGGCTACAAAATGCCTTAAAAGAAGAACTCAATCGGAATAAACTAGAAAAAGACGTTGTAACCTTGATTACACAAATAATGGTGGATCAAAACGATCAAGCGTTTAAAAATCCTAGTAAACCAATAGGCCCTTTTCTCACCTATGAACAAGCTCAAAAACAGATGAAAGAAACAGGTACAATCTATAAAGAAGATGCTGGTAGAGGTTGGCGAAAAGTTGTTCCAAGTCCACAACCCATTTCTATCAAAGAATACCATAGTATAGATACATTGGTGAATAATGATATCATAACCATTTGTGCGGGCGGTGGTGGTATTCCAATTGAGAAACAAACTGGAAAAGGGATAGAGGCAGTAATAGATAAGGATCTTGCTTCTGAAAAATTAGCAGAATTAATCAAAGCGGATGTCTTTATTATTTTAACAGATGTTGAAAAGGTTGCTCTAAATTTTGGTAAAAAGAATGTGAAATGGTTAGATAAAGTAACCATTGAAGAAATGGAGCAATATAAAAAAGAAGGACAATTTGCGACTGGTAGTATGCTGCCTAAAGTTGAAGCTGCAATAGCCTATGTCAAAGCCTATCCAATGTGTAGAGCAATTATTACTTCCTTGGATAAATTAGAAGAAATCAATGAAAATAATATCAGCGTAGGCACTGAAATTGTTTATTCAGCAGATTATTTATAATGGTCAGTGGATAGTGAATAATCGTTTCTATTCTAACTATTTTGTAGAGTAAGATCATGAAATTAAAAATTTAAAAAGTTTTTAAAAAGCTTAAGTATTAAGATACTCAATAAATCGAATTTTATAGAAAGGAAAAGATAAACAAACGTAGCATAAATTTAACATAATCATCAATTTATTTAAACGTTTGTTTATTTTTATATAAATCATTATGGCTAATAAACAGCAAAAAGAAAAAAAATCCCTTTCTTCTTTTAGTATTTTATTTATAATTCTTATCTTATTAACGATTGTGTCTTGGATTTTTTCTGGTCAGAAATTTTCACCAACCGTTCCAGCCGGTGGTACTGAAAAGGTGAATCATGTTGTGGGCGCTCGACTATCAGATCTTGTTATGTCCCCATTCAATGGCTTTAGAGATGCAATCGATATCTGCGTATTTGTATTGATTCTTGGCGGATTTTTAAATATTGTCACTAAAACTGGTGCTTTAGAGGCGGGGATTCAGCATGTTGTCAGAAGATTGAAGGGCAATGAATTAGTTTTAATTCCAATTCTAATGTTTTTATTTTCAATTGGTGGATCAACTTATGGAATGTCAGAAGAAACTATTCCTTTTTATTCCCTTTTGGCAGTAACAATGGTTGCTTCTGGTTTTGATACAATTGTATCAGCAGCAACCGTCATGCTAGGTGCAGGAGCAGGTGTTATCGGTTCAACAATCAATCCTTTTGCAACAGGTGTTGCAATGGATGCCTTAAAAAGTGTTCATATTAAACCAGATACAAGTATTATTTTGATGATTGGCGTTGTTTTATGGTTAGTGACAACTGGTTATTGTATTTTTTATGTAATGAAGTATGCGAGAAAAGTAAAAGCAGATAAAGGATCAACGATTCTTTCTTTACAAGAACAAGAAGATATGGATACTTCTTTTTCACAACCTGAAACAAAAGAGATAGCATTTACTAATAAGCGAAAACTTATTTTAACTATTTTTGCATTTGCGTTTGCAATCATGGTCGTTGCTCTTATTCCCTGGGAATCATTTAATGTCACTATTTTTAAAGGATGGACAGCCTTTTTAACAGGCCAAAGTTTTGGTAATTGGTATTTTGGTGATTTGGCAATGTGGTTTTTTTTAATTAGTCTAATCATTTCAATTATTTATGGGTTAACAGAAAATGAGATTGTAGAGACCTTTATTGTAGGTTCTAAAGATATTTTATCAGTTGTTTTAATTATCGTTGTAGCACGTGGTGCATCCATTATCATGCAAACAACCCATCTCGATTTATTTATTTTGGATCGTTCTGCAAATATTTTACAAGGTTTTTCACCTATTTTATTTGTCATTGGTGCTTATATATTATATCTATTCTTATCTATTTTAATTCCTTCAACATCTGGATTAGCCTATGTATCGATACCAGTAATGGGTGCTTTAGCCAACCACATTGGGTTAAACGCAAGTGTTATGATTATGATTTTCACAGCTGGCTGTGGACTGATTAATCTAATCACACCAACTTCAGGAGTCGTTATGGGAGGATTACAAATGTCTAAGATAGATTATTCCACATGGATGAAGTTTATGATAAAACCATTAGTGATTATAGGAATTAGTAACTTAATAATTCTTATTATCTCTATACTTTTAGTATAAAACTAATTATTATAGAAGGTTAGAACAGATAGAGAAATAAAAAATTTCTATCTGTTCAACTTATTATCAGCAAGTAGAGTAGAAAACAATTTTTACTTTCTACTATTAGTATTCAGTTAAAAACAACCCATCTTTAGATTTTATACCTATTTTGGATTTTGATTAATGATATAGACATTATTTGTCACTCCATTGAGTGAATAATTGACTGTAAAAGCTGTAGGTCTTGCATTTGTTTCATAATCTAGTTGAACAGTGACAACCACTTGTTGTCCAAATTCAATTGCTTTAACCCAGGTGTTCTCAAGCTGTTTATAACTACTTAAATTTACATGTGATGCCTGTGAAACAAGATTATCCAAGCGTGGTGAACCTCCAAAACGATCAGCAGCCAAATGTCCAGCATGATCACCAGGTAATTTGTCTAGTGTATTTGGATCATGAGGTAGACGATCGGAACGCTTTGTTTTTTGCAAAGAATTTGTTTTGAATTCCTTGATTCTTCCTTTAGCATCAGTTTGATAGCGATAATCATATTCGCCTGTCTGATAGGTTACATTAGGCTTTAATAGTTTATACTTAACAAGCCAATGATCTTCATTAAGAAAAGATAGATCGACATTAACAGCATGGGATACTTGCAATTTTTTCACTGAAGTGTTGTTAATTCTAGATACCTTTACTACTTTAACTAATTCATCTTTAGCTGTTGAATTAAAATTTGCTTGTTTAACCTTTGCATCAGCAGATGGTGAAATGAACCAAAAACTAAAACATAACAAAACTGTTATTATTTTATTTTTCATGTTATTCCTCCTTTTTACTATTATATCATGATATGTGAGCAACAATTACAGTTATGCAATTTACGTTATAAATAGAGATGATTCATTCGTTATTCCTTTTAGTTGGGGGAGGTATTTGATAATCAACGTGATTGTTTATTAATAGTTGTAGAGAAAGAGGGAGAGGGAAAGATAATACCTAGCACAATACCTGACAGCTTCTTTTATCGAACATCAGTGAGTGATGGAAAGAGAGGCGTTCAACTCATACACGCTAGCTGGTTTATTATTTCTGTGAGCAATTTTTCAATGAATACACTATCAATTGTTTTAATTAAAAAATCTTATTTTTTACAACAATTTAGGTTTAAATGAATTATATAATTAAAAATACTAAATATACATCTTGGTGTTCTATTAATATCAACAAAAAGAATTAAATAAAAAACAGTTTTTTACAGAAATGAAATTAGAATGTAACAAAAGATACAAGTTGTTATGGTAAAAATACCCATGTAATACAAATAAATGATAAAGTATTCCTTGTCGTTGATAGCGGCGAATAATAAATTACTTAAAAGGGGATTACACATTTACATGAAATCACTAAAAACAATTTTATTAGGAACTACGCTAGCAGCAGGGATTGGATTAAGTCTTGGAGCAGGAAATGTTCATGCAGACAGTTTATATAAAGTACAAGCAGGAGATACATTATCAAGTATTGCTGCAAAAAACCATACAAATGTACAAGAAGTTGCAAACAAAAATCAAATTTCAAATATAAATATGATTTATGAAGGTCAACAATTACAAATTAAAACGGTAGATTCAGCTGTAGCTACACCAAAAACTATGCAGGCAACACCAGTTGCTCAACCAGCATCAACGGTACAAAAACAAGCACCAGCTCAAACAAGTGCGCCAACGAGCGATTCAAATTCAGCAAAAGAATGGATTGCACAAAGAGAATCAAGTGGCTCATACAATACAACAAATGGGAAATACATAGGTCGATATCAATTAGATGCTTCATACTTAAAAGGTGATTATTCACCTGCAAACCAAGAAAAAGTTGCTGAAAACTATGTTTCAGAACGTTATGGTTCTTGGGAACAAGCAAAAACTTTCTGGATGAATAATGGTTGGTACTAAAAAGTTTCTTTTTCAGTAAAATCATTGTTTAAAACAGAAAAAAACAGCAGAACGAAATTCGTTCTGCTGTTTTTTTGTTTCTATAAACTAAACTAATAATAAAAATTTTATAACTAATTATCGTTTATTATGATTTCAGTCTAAATTAAGAAAAACTAGTTACTTTGTATAATGTATATTATGTAAACTAGAATAAATATTTTTTCTTCTATTCCCTCTTATTATCTTTTTTATCATTTGTATATGGAGTCATTCTAATTAATTGATTAGAACAGTCTTTTGATTTACTACTCGTATTTTCTTTTTATAGTTGAATTGAACTATTTTTGTAAATTGACTATCTGAATCTTTTATCGAAATAGTTATTAATTAGCAAACAATCTGCACATGATATTATGAATATTATCTAATTAAATAAAGGTAAAAATTACTTTTATTTAATTAGATAAATTAAAATACTGCTTGTTTGTTTCTTACTCTTAAAAACTTACTCAGTATTTTTCTTTTTTTAATAAATAAAAAACTATGAATAATAGATCTCCTATATCCATAGTTTTTTATTATAAATTCAGATAACAATCAAGCATGTACTTGCCTATTAATCATATAGTTTTCATCATCTTCTTGTTTATCAAATAATTTTTCTCTATGCATAGATAAAACCAACCCAACAGCTATAAAGTTTGTGATATAGGCAGTTCCACCCTGACTTAAAAAAGGTAAAGGAATTCCAGTTAATGGCAATAATCCGATATTTGATCCGATATTTTCAACGATATGGAACAAAAAGTACATAATAATTCCTGTCGTAATATAAGCATAAAATTCTTTCTTTGCTGAAAATGTAATAATCAACATTTGGTAAATCAAATAAAAGAATAATAATAATAGAATGCTAGTTCCAACAAAACCGAAAGCTTCGGCAATGACCGTAAAAATCATATCTGATTCTCTAACTGGAACATACACTTTCAAATGATTTAATCCGCGACCGAACATTTGGCCAGAGCCAATAGCTGTTAATCCTCGTGCTTGTTGAAAAGCAATCGAATCTGCATAGGCAAATGGATCTAGCCAAGATTTAATTCGATTAAATTGATAAGGTTGAAAATGAAAATAAGTTAAAATACTTCTTCCATGTTCGGTAAAAACTAATAGAATGCCTGACAATCCCAGAATACCAAGTGTACCAAATACAGGTAATAAAAGTTTCCAAGAACAGCCAGAAATAATAAGAATACCTAAAAAGATCGATAAAAAGACTAAGCTAGATCCAAAATCTTTTTGAATAAACATTAATAAGGCAACAGGTAAACTGATCAGAGTCATCTTTGTAAATAACCACCAGTCTTGTTTTGTTTCTGTTAATTTACTAACTTGACTGGAGATATGATGGCTTGTAACTAGATAAGCTAACATTAACACATAGCCTATCTTCATAAACTCTGAAGGTTGCAAAGTAAAACTTCCTAATCTTAGCCAGCGTTTTGTGTTCGTTGCTTCTGCCATAGCAGGGTCATAAAATTTAATCAATAGTCCCATCAATAATAAGGTAATTACAAAAATAACAGGTGCAGCCTTCCAAAGAAACTTAATCGGAATAAACATCAATAAAAACATACAAAACAAGCCTAAAAGTGTCCAAAGTAGGTGTTTCAATAAAAGTGGAGAAATGTTTTTGATTGATGGATCTGCATGAAAAGCACCATATTGAGCAAGAAAACCTACTAAAATAAGTAAAAGAACAGGTACTAATAATCCATAATGAATAAAATCATCTTTCAAGGAACTATGTTTCATTTCGTTGTATTCCTCCCTTCCCATCTTTGTCTTTTTTCTGTTCCACAAATATTTAATGCTAACCCAATAACAAGTGAAAGAATCAATAAACTTGATCCTCCATAACTGATAAATGGAAAGGTAACACCAGTCATTGGAATATAACCTAAGATACTGCCAACATTTACACCGATTTGCAATAAAAGAATCGTGCCGCAACCAATTAATAAGTTAGAATGAAAAAGATTGCGAGACTTAATCCCCAGTTGGAATAAACGTAAAACCATGAAAAAAACAAGAGCAAGCATCAAAAGAACACCCACTAGACCCAATTCTTCCATACATATTGCAAAAATAAAATCTGTATCTGCTGCAGGTACATATCCTTTTTTTTGAATACTATTGCCAATGCCTCGACCAAACCAACCGCCATTATACATAGCGATATAAGCATTAGAAGTCTGAAATCCCTTGCCGGTTGGATCTTTAAAGGGATTTTGCATTACCTGAAATCGAGAAGCCAAATACCCAAATTTTTTAGGTAACCAACTTAAGTTAGTTGTCTCTACTATCCAAATACTTAATTGTCTAAAGCCGATCATTCCTATCAGAATTGCTGCAGTAATTCCTGGTGTAAACCCATTTGCTAATAGTAGGGCTAAGATAACCAATAAGATCATGATACCACCAGCGACATTTGGTTGTAAGGTAACAACAGCGACTAATAGAAGACAAAAAAGCAGAGGTTTTTTTGTTTTTCTAAGAGAAATGGGTTCATTAAACTTTCTCTCTGAAAAAATAACACTTAAATAATAAACAATGATCAGAGGAACCAATTCCGAAGGTTGGAATTTAAAAAAACCAATTGAAATCCAACGTTGTGCTCCCCCAGCATGCCTACCAGCAATGATTACAACAAACAATAATAATAAAGTGACAGATAAAAAGATTGTTGCGATTTTTTTGTTATTCATATGATCCAAGTTTACATGATAAACAATAAACACCAAAAGTAAACTAATCGCAAAGGAAATACATTGGTTAAACGCCTTGCTCAAAGGATCAGAACCTGAAACCATTAACTTATAAGAACTTGCACTGTAGATCATTAAAATACCCATAATACAAAGCGCTAGATAGGGAAGCAATAAGGACCACTCAATGAAAAATCGTTTAGCTATTGTTTTTTTCATTTGGTATCATCCTTTTTTTTAAAAAATCTGAAATAGCCGTTGCATTCTTTCCTTCATCAATTTCAATGACACTTCCAGAAGGCGTATTGTCGTTAAAATTCCAACTACCTTTTACAGGAACGGATAGGCATTTCGTTGTTTTAACTTTTCCAAGCAGAAAGTCTTTTGCAACATCGACTAAAACATCTGAAGAAAGGTTTGTATTGATAATACCGAGTACTTCTCCTAATACTTTTGGTAAATTAACTAAAGAAACAAGATCTTTTGATTGCTTAGTTAATGCAGTCATTACTTGTTGTTGACGACGAATACGACCAAAGTCACCCTCTTCATCCTTACGGAACCGAGCATATTGTAATAAGGTATTCCCATGCATTATCTGTTTTCCAGGCATAATATGCACGCCATCCAAATCAAGTTCTTTTTCGGCATTTATTTTAATACCTTTTGGATAACAATCATCAATGATATGAACAAAGTCATCAAATTTCAACGAAACATAGTAATTCACTGGTAACTTAAAGCTATTATTCAATACCTTTTTAGTTAGAGAAGCTCCGCCATAAGCATAAGCAGCATTAATTTTATCCAATCCATGGCCAGGTATTTGAACATAAGAATCACGCATGATGGAAATTAATTTTGGCTGTTTTGTTTTCATATTGTAATAACCAACCATTAAGGAGTCTGAACGTCCCTCTTTTTCTCCATCTCGTTTATCATTTCCCACAAGCATGACGGTAATTTCCTCTCCAATTCTTTTATCTCCAATAAAATCTTTATTTTCATCGGAAACTTTTGCTATTTTTTTATGTACATCTGCCGCTTTTTTTCCTGCAATAAATTTACCGACAGTATAACTTCCAACAGTTGCTATACATAAAAAAAGAAAAAGTCCCACACAGAGTGTGATTTTTGTCCTTTTTTTCATGAAGAATCTCCTTACCTATTCAAATAACTATTGTTTATTGTTTTACATTTCAAATTCTATTATAAAATAACTAATTCTATCAATCCAGTCTTTTTCAACAAGTAAAAAAAATTTTAAATAAAGATTGATTTTAACCACCTAGATATTCAATTTTAATGAGAAATTTTCATCAAGAGATAATTGAATCTAATCCAATGAAGTATTTACCTATAAAAGCAATAATGATATTATTTTTTTTAATTTTGTATGATAAGCATAAAAGAAATAATAGAATCTAAAAGATATCTCTATGATATGCTTTTCATTTTATTCTATCTTTATGCAGTAGATCATATAAAAATCTTATTTAACAAGTTCTATTATTCTATTCACAATATAGTGACTTTTGAAAACGAAGTCAATAAGATATTTATTAAATTTTATATAAATAAAATTTAATAAATATCTCTGTTAAACTAAGTAACACACTTCTTTGCTTTGTTTTATTAATTCTACGTGATAGTTTAAACATTAATTAATCAATGTTTAAAAACAATTCAATCATTTATTTTATATAAATGATAATTTAAAAAATAGTTTATTATTCTATTTAAACAGGTTGAATATCTAGATTTATTTTGCTGTTTTTTCTATGAATGGTCCATTGACCTTGTCGTTCCAAAATGCGATCAAAGGTCCTGTGAAAAAAGCATTAATAATGGTTCCAATACCAACCGGACCTCCAAAAACTAAAGCAATAGCAAGAAAGATAACATCTTGAATAATACGGATAATACGATACTGTTTGTGAGTATAATCAACAATTAAGGGAGCAATAGCATCATATGGGGCATTCCCCAATTTAGCACTCATATAAAACGAAGCACCAAAAGTAAAAATAAGTATACCGCAAACTAATAAGATACTTTGAGTAACTAGATTAATAGGAATATTGATTAATTTTTGATAAAAAGGTGTAAAGTAATCAATAAAAAAACCTGTTAAAAACATATTAATGATCGTACCTAAACCAATATATTTACGATCAAAGAAGAATACAAAAATTAAAATAATAATATTTATTATTACTTGGTAGACACCTAACGATAGACCAACCTTATCTCCAATACCAATATTAGCGGCGGTAAATGGATCTAAGCCAACTTGGCCTATTCTTAACGTAGCAGATCCAAATGAAAAAATCGCTACACCAATTAGTGCATACAACAAGCGTAAAAGTAATGACTTCGGTAAATTATTCAATTTTTTGTCCTCCTATTTTTCTTGTTAAGAATAGCATCTCAATTTTTTCATTAAAAATCAAAAATAAATGCTATATTTGGTTCATATAAAGAGAAAAAGACCAAAAAATAAATAATTTCATTAATATCTTTCTGACAACTCTACCTAGCTTGTTATCATATAAAAATATAAAAATCCCAATCACCTAAATGTATAAACAGATAAATGATTGGAATTGGATAGTATATAATAAAACTATTTAGCGTTGATTTCTGCTAAAGCAGCTTGTGCCAACAAATTTAAATAATTCCAGGGACGATCAAAATGAGGCTGGAAGAAGAAATCAGTTAAAGCGAGGTCTTCTACAGTCATACGGTTTTGAACAGCTAAAGATAAAGCATTTGCCGATTGTGTAATATCATATTTGGACAACAACTGTCCACCAACGATACGATTTGTTCCTTTTTCGTAAATTAATTCCATCGTAATTTTTTCGGTAGTTGGCATGAATTCAGGTCGATAATTATCTTCAAAAATTGTTGATTGTACCTCTAGACCATTTGCTTTTGCATTTTCAACTGTAACACCTGTTGATCCAATTTTCCAACCAAATAAATATAGCCCTGATGTACCCTGTGTCCCACGATCAGCCAATTTATGTTCAGTTAGATTATAGCCGACTAGCATTCCTTGACGTACAGCATTGGTTGCAAGCGGAATATAGTTATCTGTCTTACTAGGATTATAATGAACAACTGTGCTGTCACCTGCAGCAAAAATTTCAGGCTGGCTGGTTTGCATATATTCGTTTACTTTAATTGCACCATTTGGTAGCATATCCACTTTACCCTTTAGTAAATTGGTATTTGGTTTAAATCCAACACACATAATAACCATATCTGCTTCAAATTCTTTTGTTGATGTCACAACTTTCTGAATTTTTCCATCAGCATTAGCAACAAATTCTTGAACTGTTTCTCCTAAAGCTAAATTTACGCCTCTCTCAACTAGTTCATTTTCCAAGATATCTGTTAATGGCTTATCAAGATATTTATTTAAAATTCGTTCAAGCCCATCAATCAATGTAACTTCTTTTCCTGATTCAACAAATGCTTCAACCAGTTCGATACCAATATAGCCACCACCTACGATAACTACTTTTTTTGCATCTTTCGCCTGATCAATAATAACATTTGCTTGGTTATAGTTTTTACATAATAAAATATTTTTTGCATCTATTCCTTTGATAGGAGGAACAATTGGCCAAGATCCGGTAGTCATAACCAATTTGTCATAAGAAACTGTTTCTTTCTTGCCGGATTTTAGATCTTTTGCAGTTACCTGTCTATTTTCAACATCAATATTCTCTACATCATGTTCCATTTTTACTGTGGCACCTAAAGAGGCCAATTCTTTTGGATTAGAATAAAATAATCCACTAGCATCTTTTACAACACCACCTACATATAGAGCAATTCCACAAGATAGAAATGAAATATTGTTATTTCTTTCATAAACTGTTACATCCGCCTCTGGATGTTGTGACAAAATATTTTTAACAGCAGCCGTTCCTGCATGCGTACAACCTACAACTATAACTTTCATATACTAAAAATCCCTCTTTCAATATATTTTTAATATGCTACAAATTCACATAAAGTGTGGCATACTAAAAATATATCAAAGCTAATCAAAAATTTCGAGTATTTTATTTGTGAATAAACTAAAATTTTTTTCACAATATATAGGTTTTAATTTTGTAAGAAATAAAAAAATCATTCTAAGAGGAAATAACTAGCATTTTTCTCTCTGTTTTTTGTTTTAATTATAATTGTTCAAATGTTTTAATGATATTTTCAACAGTAAATCCTAGTTTATTCATTACTGCATTTCCATTGCCTGACAGACCAAAATGGTCAATTGTGATTGTTTTACCTTCAAAGCCAACATAACGTTCCCAACCAAAGGAAGCCGCCGCTTCAATCGCTAAACGTTTTGTTACTGTTTTAGGAAATACAGTATCCTTATAAGCTTGTGATTGTTGTTCAAATAAATCAAAACTAGGCATAGAGACAACAGATACGTCGATTCCTTTATCTGCCAATCCTTTTTGTGCTTCAATTGCCAGATGGACTTCTGAACCTGTTGCAATTAAGATGCCTTGTGGTATTTTTTGTTTTTGGGGAGATATAACATAGGCACCTTTTGAAACAAAAGAAGTGGCTAATTTTTTTGTTCCTTTTATTACCGGTAAATTTTGTCGACTTAGGATTAAAATTGTTGGCGTTTCTTTAGATGTCATCGCGATCTTCCAAGCAGCCACTGTTTCATTGCCATCAGCAGGACGTAATACCTGAACATTTGGCATTGCACGTACGCTAGCTAATTGTTCAACCGGCTCATGCGTTGGACCATCTTCACCAACAGCCACTGAATCATGGGTTAAAACATAGGTAACTGGTAATTTTTGAATGGCAGCTAACCGAATAGCAGGTCGTAAATAATCTGTAAACACAAAGAATGTTCCTCCATAGACACGACAACCACCATGTAACTGCATGCCGTTCATGGCACAGGCCATTGCAAATTCACGAACACCAAACCAAATATTTCTTCCTTCAAATTGCGTTGGTTCAAAATCCTTTTCAGTGGTTACCATTGTGTTATTTGAAGAGGATAAATCGGCTGAACCACCTAAAAAAGCAGGAACATTTTTTGAAATTGCCTGAATCGTTTCTTTACTCGTTATCCGACTTGCAGCGCTTGTTCCTTCTTCATACGTTGGCAAATCACTTTCCCAATTTTCAGGAAGCTCATCTGAAAAAGCCTGTATAAACTGTTTTGCTAGGTCGGGAAATTTAGTCGAATAATCATCGAACATTTTCTGCCAGGTTGCTTCAGCTTTTTCGCCTTTCTTGTTGATACTTTCCTGAAAACGCATCTGTACTTCATTAGGTATAGTAAAATCTGGATATGTCCATTGGAAAGATTCCTTAGCAGCTGTAATTCCCTCGGCACCAATAGGTGCTCCATGAACAGAAGAAGTCCCAGCCTTAGGTGAGCCATAGCCAATGATCGTTTTTACCTCAATTAAGGTAGGTTTTTCTTTTTCATCTCTAGCTGTTGTAATGGCTTGAGCAATTTCTTCTAGATTATTACCATCTTTAACAAGTAGATGTTGCCAGCCATAAGCCTCATAACGTGCACCAACATTTTCTGTAAATGATTTTGAAGTAGGTCCATCTAATGAGATATTGTTTGAATCATATAAAACAATTAGCTTTCCTAATTTCAGATGACCAGCTAGTGAACTTGCTTCTTGAGAAACTCCCTCCATTAAATCACCATCGCCACATAAGGCATAAGTATAATGATCAATGAGTGAAAATTCTTTTTGATTATAAGTTGCAGCTAAATGGCTTTCAGCCATTGCCATTCCTACAGCCATAGCAAGCCCTTGACCTAATGGCCCAGTGGTAGCTTCTACACCATCTGTATAATGTACTTCTGGATGTCCAGGTGTTTTACTGTCAAGTTGTCGAAAATTTTTTAAATCTTCCATAGAAACATCATAGCCAGCTAAATGCAGTAAGCTATATAACATAGCAGATCCATGTCCGGCTGAAAGCACAAAGCGATCACGATCTGGCCAGTTCCTTGAAGTCTTTGGATTTATTTTTAAGAATTTTGTCCATAATGCATAAGCCATCGGTGCAGCTCCTAAAGGTAGGCCAGGATGTCCTGAATTTGCTTTTTGAACGGCATCAATGCTTAATGTACGAATCGTATTCACGCCTAATTGATCGACTTTGTCAAACAAAAAATCATCTCCTACTTAATTCCTCAATTTTTAAAGTTTGCACTTTTATTGTAATGTATTTTTTTTATGAAAGCAATTACTTATTGATTAAAATCCTATTCTCTGTTATGTAGTCCCTTTTCTTTTTGAATCCGTTTAAGTTTTTCAGGAGTAACATCATTTCCTTCAGGATCTATTACTTTCATGCCTTCAATATGATGACGCATGCCACCTCGAAAAGCTGTTAAATATTCTTCTCTTAATTGTTGTTGTTCCATCTTTTCTTCTTTTGTTAAAGGGGATTTTTTAGCTTTTCTAGCTAACTCATTAATTCTATGCAACTTTTCTTTGGATAGCATATTCTTCTTTCCTCCTGTCTTCTACTTACACAATCTATCTTATAAGATCTAAATAAAAAACACAACTAAATTAGATAAACAGTTAGAGAATGCTTTCATTACCAGATGACAGCCTATACGAACGCTTGTTTGATTCTCTTTACATTTTATGATAAACTAAAGTTAGCAATCAAAAGAAAGCGAGTGAGATTTTGGCGAAGCGAACTGAAACAAAACAATTAGAAGTATTAAAATATATATATGAACAGGTTGAATGCAAAGGATATCCACCAACCGTTCGTGAAATTGGGCAGGCAGTTTCTCTTTCATCTACTTCAACGGTTCATGGACATTTAGCTAGATTAGAAAAAAAAGGATTTATTCAAAGAGACCCAACAAAACCTAGAGCGATTGAAGTAACAGATAAGGGATTAGAAAAACTGGAACTTCAACCTAAAAATATTCCAATCATTGGAACGGTAACTGCTGGAAATCCAATTTTAACGTTAGAAGAGCCCGTAGGTGTGTTTCCTATACTTCCTGATCTACAGACTGAGGAAAATGAATTATTTATGCTAACCATTTGTGGGGAGAGCATGATTCATGCCGGCATTTTAGATGGTGATCAAGTCATTGTTCGAAAACAATCCACAGCTGACAATGGTGATATTGTGATTGCTATGACCAATCAAAATGAAGCAACGTGCAAACGATTCTTTAAAGAAAATAATTCTATTCGTCTTCAACCCGAAAATGATCAATTTGAACCAATTATATTAACAAACGTAACCATCCTTGGTAAAGTTATACGTTTATACCGCAATCATATTTAAACTATTCAATTTATTCAAATAAACCTAAAAACCCTTTACCTATTTAAATTTAATAGGTGAAGGGTTTTTAGATTTAATAAAATTATCCAATAATAACCTTAAATGGTTTTACTCTTGTTTTATTCATTTTTATAGACTTTTCGCTGATAGGTTTCAAATTCATAGGAATAATTATTTTTCTCGTCCGTTTCACCTTTACTTGTATTAATCTTAGTCCATTCTTCCCAATGAACTTTTGGAAATTGTGTATCTCCCTTGAAAGTATGGTGAATAACTGTGCGATAAAGTACTTCACAATAAGGTAAAAAAGCTTTATAAACAGTAGCCCCACCCGTAATAAACGTAATACCTGAAAAATTCTTTGCATAGTCTAATACTTCATTGATCGTATGCATCACCAAAACACCATCAGGTACCTGATAATGTTGATCATGGGTTAAAACAATCGTGATTCGATTTGGTAATGATCGTTTTCCCATGCCTTCAAATGTTTTTCTTCCCATAATTAAAGTATTGTTTTCAGTGGTTTGCTTAAAAAATTTCAAATCATTGGGTAAATGCCAAGGAAGTTTGTCATTTAATCCAATGGTTCCTTGTTCATCTTGTGCCCAAATTGCTGATAGCATATATGATTTCTTCCCTTCATTTTTATTAAACTGCAATAGGTGCTTTAATTGCTGGATAAGGCTGATAATTCTCAACCTTGATGTCAGCCATGTCAAAATCAAAAATGGAAGTTTTAGTTGTGTTTAAGACAAGCGTTGGAAGTTGTTTTGGTTTCCTTGTTAGTTGTTCATTCATTTGATCAATATGATTTTTATATAAATGTACATCGCCAAACGTGTGAACAAATTCACCGACTTCCAGCCCTGTTTCATGTGCAATTAAGTGTGTCAATAATGCATAGCTAGCTATATTAAATGGAACACCCAAAAATACATCGCCACTACGTTGGTAAAGCTGACAGCTTAATTTGTTATGACTGACATAAAATTGGAATAATGTATGACATGGTGGCAATGCCATTGATGGAATTTCTTCAGGATTCCACGCTGAAACAATTAATCTTCTAGAATCAGGTGTTTTTTTTATCATTTCAATCACCTGAGTTAATTGATCAATGAACTTTCCACTTTTAGTTTGCCAGCGACGCCACTGTGCACCGTAAATATTTCCTAATTCTCCATATTGTTGTGCAAACTCATCATCTGTTAAAATCTTATTACAAAAAAGTTGATGTTGTTCTTGATAAATTTCTGAAAATTTTGAATCTGTTAATACACGTTGGCCAAAGTTAGTCATATCTGGCCCAATATAGTCTGGACTTTTGGTGTATCGCTCGAATGCCCATTCATCCCAAATGTGATTATTATTTTCAAGAAGAAAGCGAATATTGGTATCACCTTTTAAAAACCACAATAACTCACTTTTAATTAAACCAAATGGAACACGCTTTGTCGTTAGTAAAGGAAATCCAGTTGAGAGATTAAAGCGCATTTGATAGCCAAAAATGCTTAGTGTCCCTGTACCTGTTCGGTCTTCTTTCGCTTCACCATTTGTTAAAATTTCCCGTCCCAATGCTAAATAAGCTTCTTCCATGTTCGTTAATTCCTCCTAATTATCTACAAATGCACTTAGGTATTCCCAACGTGCCATTTTTTCATCTAATTGTTGCTCAATCGTTGTTAATTCTTGTTGTAATTCCTCTAAACGGACAAAGTTATCGCCTTGTTGTGTCATTTCTTCTGTTAGTGAGATTACCTTTTTCTCTAATTGTGTAATTTCTTCTTCAATGCCAACCCATTCTTTTTGTTCCATATAAGTCAATTTTGTTTTCTCTTTAGGTTGATTTTTTTTCTTTACTGTTTTTTTAACCAATGTTTCTTTTTTCTCACTTTGTTTTTCTTGGTCTAAATATTCATCAATAGAACCAAGGAATTCATCAATTTTTCCGTTTCCTTGAAAAATAAGTAGCCTATCTGCTGTCTTATTTAAAAAGTAACGATCATGGGAAAGGGTGCCATTTTGCATTTTGACTTCATTGGCTGTTTCTTGTAGGTAAGCAATCATCCGTTTTGTTGGGTCCAAATTTTCACTTTGTTGTGTATAATAAGCCAGATGTACCGTTTGACCTACAGTATAACTGCCAGCTTCTAAAGGAAGCCGTCCGGATAAAATGTTCAATAAAGTCGTTTTTCCTGTCCCATTCTTTCCTGTGATACCAATTCGATCACCTGCTTGAACCAATAAATTAAATTCATTCAAAATGGTATGCTTATCTTTTTGATAATCTCCATTTTTAATTTCAATGACTTTTTTTCCTAGTCGTTGTGTATCAATACCAACTTCTAAAGCCTGCTTTTGTTTTACCTGATGTAAATTCTTCTTTAAGTCTTCAAAGCGATCAATTCTTGCTTGCTGTTTCGTTCCTCGTGCTTTTACACCAGCTCGTATCCAATCTAATTCTTTTTTATAAAGTTGTTTCCTTTTTGCCTCTTGCTGAATGGCTGTATCCTCTCTTTGTGCATGATCCAATAGATAATTTTCATAATTTCCTTTATATTCATAAAGCTTTTCAAAAGATAATTCAAAAATTCGATTAGTTACATGATCTAAAAAATAACGATCATGGGTGACAACCAAGAATGCTCCTTTGTAAGATGCTAAAAAATTTTCTAGCCATTCAATAGTTTCATAATCAAGATGATTGGTCGGCTCATCCAATAAAAGTAAATCAGGTGATTCAATTAATATTTGAGCAAGACCTACACGTTTTTGTTGTCCACCAGATAAGTCACTCATTTTTTTTTGTAAATAATCAATCCCTAATTTTTGTAAAATAATTTTAGCAGTGGTATCTGCCGACCAAGCATCGTATTTATTCATTTTTTCTTCTGCTTGTGCATACTGTTTTTGTGTTTTCTCATTCATCCCCAGCTGTTCAAGTGCTAATAAAGCCAATTCATAATCTCTAACTGTTTGAAGAAGTAGGGAATCACCTTGAAACACGGTTTGGATCACAGTTAAATTTGGAGAGAATGGTGGTTCCTGCGATAAATAGCCAATTGTATAATCGTTCGGATGCTGAATACTAGAAAGATTGCCTTCTCCTTTATCTTTTTTTGCCAGAATATTTAAAAGACTTGTTTTTCCGGTTCCATTGGTTCCAATCAACCCAATACGGTCTTTCGAATGAATGTTAAAGGAGAGGTGATCAAATAAAATCTTCTCACCATAACTTTTTGTTAAATTTGTTACCTGTAATTCTTTCATGGAAATTCACTCACTTCCCTTTTCCTTCTATCCATTGTACAAAAAAATTTCAAAAAAAAGAAGTTAATTTTCATTTTCTGTCTCTTTATTGATTCTTTTTAATAATCGATTTAGGGGAACGGTACTGGAAGCTTGATCAATTGAATAAGATTCCAGCAAGTTAACATTTTTCCGAAATTCATTTGCCTGAATAAAAGAAATCTTACCAGCAATTTCAAATTCATCAATTAGCCTACGTTCAAATTGGTAACCAATTAATACTTCTTTAATATAATCTGATTCTGACTGAATACTATACGTATTAACAAAGTTATCTTGCTCAAATCTTTTAGCTGTTTCTAAGCGTGAATTAATAAAAAATTGAACAATATCATCATCGTAGATCCCCTTTAAATTTTCTAAGCTTTTTAAGATGACCGTCGTATTTTCCGAGAACAATTGTTTAATTGTTTTTATCTCAGATTTTTTCAACACATGTACACTCTTCTTTGTTCTTCGATATTTTACAATAAAACTTGGATGAAGAATAAAAGAAAAAAATTTTCGGATGTACAACAACCAAAAGCCTACAAATGAGAGTAACTGTTTTGTGATAGAACGTTCTAAGCGAGAAATCCAATTTCTATAGATAAAATACTCACTCGCATTTATTCTATGTTGGGTAATCCATTCATTAAGTCCATCTTTCTCAATAGAAACAATGAATGCACGTAATTCTTGTACTTGGTATCTACGTTCTTGAGAAAGCTGTTCTGTATATAGCTCCCTGATTCTTTCTTGATAAAGATCAATGACAACGTTTATTTCATCTTTTGGTTCTGATTTATATTGTTTTTTTAATAAATGTATGACACCATTTAATAGAGCAATTCTTTGTTTATGATCGTTTGTGTCCATTTCTTGTTCACTTGGTTCAGTTAAAAAAGGCAACACGATCAAACTGATGACAATTGTTATTAAAATAACACAAGCAGTAATAAATAATAACAAAGTCCTTTCTGAGAAAGGTTGGCCATTCAAGGTTAGTGGTAAAATAAAAATTGTTGCTAAACTAACATTTCCTTTTACACCACCAAAAGTTATAATTAAGAGTTCATTTATATTTTCTTTTATATAAGAAATTCCTTCTTTTATACTATAAATACCAATAAGAGCTAAAAAGCGTATGCCAAATAAAACAATACTAATGATCAATATGACAAGGAATAAGAAACCATTTGAATAGATGGCGTTATTCCAAACAGGTGAAAAAACTTGAGATAGTTCAATACCTAAAAAAAGAAATACAAGTGCATTTAATGTAAATTCAATCATGCTCCAAGTAACGCCAGTCACATTCGAAAGTTCTGCTTCAAATAAAGCCACCTTTTTATTTCCTGTCGATTGCATTACACCGGCAACTACAGCGGCAATAATACCAGAACCACCAATAATTTCAGCAAGCATATAAGCTAAAAAGGGTAAAAGTAATTCTAGTAGTAAATAGCCACTAACATCTTTTGCTGATGCTTTCTCTAATATTTGTACAATTTGTCTCTTTAACCAAGCTAGACTAATACCAATGAAAGCACCACCAATACTTGAAAAAATTAATGAAATAATGGCACTTTGAGGTGAAAAGTACCCAGTTAGAAGTGCTGCCAGTGCAAATTGAAAGGCAGTTACACCAGAAGCATCATTTATTAGGCTTTCACCAGCCAGAACGTTCATTGCTCGTTTTGGAATACGGATCCGACCAGATAAAGAATTTATAGCAACAGCATCCGTTGGTCCAAGTGCCGAACCAAATGCAAAACAAACGGCAATGGGAATTGCTGGTAAGATTAAATGTAGCGTCCAGCCAACACATATCAATGTAATGAGTACGCCCAAGAAAGCTAAAAAAAGAATAACTACAAAATCTTTCATAATTATTTTGATATTTGCCAGCTCTCCTTCACGAAATAGTAAAGGAGCAATAATCATGATAAGAAAAATTTCGGGGTTAAAAGTAATATCTTGTCCCATTTTTGTTAAACCGATAATAATGCCTAGAATAATTTGAATAACTGGTGAGGGAAGAATAGGAACCAATCGATTAACAATATTTGAAAAGGTAATAGCAAAAGCAAAAATAACGATTAAATAGATGAATTCCATTTAAATAGCTCCCTATTTATCTTTTGAAACTTTCTTACCAATACATGTCGTCAGTTTCTTTTTTTTATCTACCATTTTTTTTTCTAATTTTTTTGCTTCTTCTATTCTTCCAGAAAGTTTACATTGTGCCCATTTAGCTTCTAAACGAAGTAATTCAGCTTTTAACCTATTGGCTTTTTTGTAATCTAGATAGCTTTGCACAGGCATTTGTGGAACTATTTTCGGTTCAACAGACGTTTTAAGACTTTTTTTCATGATAAGCATCTCCCTAAACTTATTTTTAGGTGTTTCATTCACATATTAGAAGAATGATTCATTCTCACTTTAATAGTGACAGAAAAAAATACTGAAAGCAAAAATTTGATTGCTTGTCAGTAAAATCTATAGCTATAAATCAATCTATGTCTACTCTTCGTCTTGGTGAATGATACCTAACACTAAATAGAAGGAGGAAAATAAAAAAGTAAGAATAGAAGTAATTTCCTCTCCTTTTAATAGGAAAAATAAAATTTGATAGACAACTACTTCTTAAGATTTGCTAGAATTTTTTGAGTAATCTGATTTGGTGTTTTCTCATCCGTTTTTATAGTCAAGTCAGCTAATTCTTCATAAAAGGATCGCCTATATTCAACTAATTCGTTGATTTCTTCTTCTGTTTTATTGATAATTAGCGGACGTAATGTTAACGAATCGGTAGTGATTCTTTTCAATAATGTTTCTGTATCTGCCTTTAAATAAATAATTGGGCAGTTTGTCTTTAAAAGTTGACGATTTTTTGAAGAGGTAACGATACCTCCACCTGTAGCAATGATTGGTTTTATTCCTAAATAGTATTGTAGCATTTGTGTTTCATAATTTCGGAAAGCTTTCTCTCCATATACATTGAAATAATCATTAATCGACATCTTGGTTGTTTCAACGATCTTTTCATCTAAATCAATATAGGAAGTTGCCAACTCCTTTGCTAATAATTTTGCAATTGTTGTTTTGCCTACACCCATAAAACCAATTAAAAGGCATTTTGTATCCATGATTTTCCTCCAAAACTATGTATTATCGATTACAGACTGTAAATCATTAAAGAAATTAGGATAAGAAACATTGATAACTTCAGCATTTTCTAGTTCAACTTGCTCTTTTGTCAGTAATGCAGCGATTTGAAGCATCATAGCAATTCGATGATCTCCACGACTACTTACCTTACCTCCATGTAAGGGAGTCGGACCGTAAACAATTAATCCATCACTCGTTGGTTGAATTTTGGCACCTAACTTCGTTAATTCTTGAGCAACAGCATCAATTCGATTTGTTTCTTTCACCTTCAATTCTTCCGCATCTTTGATCACTGTTTTACCGATTGCCTGTGTTGCTAAAAGTGCAATAATTGGCAATTCATCAATCAAACGAGGAATTAACTCTCCTGAAATCGTTACTGCTTTAAGGGAACTGCTTTTCGTCGTCAATGTACCAGTTAAATGTATTGAATCATAGGTGGAGATATGTAAAAAACCATTCATTTGTTGAATAACATCTAATATTCCTGTTCGTGTAGGATTGATGCCAACATTTTCTAATCTTATTTCGCTATCTAGTACCAATAGTCCAGCGGCCAAGAAAAAAGCTGCTGAAGAAATATCACCAGGTACAATAATTGTTTGTCCACTCAATTGTTGTGGCCCAATTAAAGTAATGGTATTTTGTGAAATCTTCAAATTTCCACCAAATTGTTGAATCATTCGTTCAGTGTGATCTCTCGTTTTTGCTTTTTCCGTAATTTTTGAAGTGCCCTCTGCTTGCAATGCTGCAAAAAGTAAGGCAGATTTTACCTGAGCACTTGCTACTGGTAAGGTATAATGAATCGCATGTAATTGTGAAGTTCCTGTAAAAGAAAGTGGTGGATATCCTATTTGTTTCTCTTCTTTACAATCAACACCCATTTCTTTAAGTGGCAAGATAATTCTATTCATTGGACGATGTTGAATGGAAGTATCCCCAGTAAGTTCAATTGAAAATGGCGCACCAGCTAAGATTCCCATTAGTAAACGGATTGTTGTACCAGAATTTCCAACATTGATTGGATGTCTTGGTTTTCTTAACCCATTAAATCCCTTGCCATGAATCGAAACCATTTCTTCCTCTATTAGAATTTTTATCCCTAAATCTTTAAATGCCTGTAAGGTAGCTAGGCAATCAGCACTATAAAGAAAGTTTTTAACCATTGTTACTCCATTAGCAATGGCGCCAAACATGATACCTCGGTGAGAAATCGACTTATCTCCTGGTACAGTTACCTTTCCAATTAACCGTTTTGGTTTTTTGAGTAATTTCATAGCTGTCTCCTTTTCAAATTTCAAACCAATCAATGATCTATTTACCTGTCTTTTACCCTTTTGATCAATCGATTTTAATTTTATTCTCCATTTATTCAATCGATGGTTTATTAGATAAAATCATCGATCAAAATTTTTTCGTATATTCACGATAATTCTGAACGGATTTTTTCATTTGTGCAAATGAGTCATTCGAAAATTTATCTAATAGAGCTTTAGCGATTTCGGTTGCAACCACAGCTTCACAAATGACACTCGCAGCTGGAACTGCCGTACAATCTGAGCGTTCAACACTTGCTGAGCAACTCTCTTTAGTATCAATATTAACACTTTGTAAGGGATGATAAAGTGTTGGTAAGGGTTTTATTGTGCTTCTAACGATAATTGGCATTCCATTAGTCATACCACCTTCAAATCCGCCAAGATGATTGCTCTTACGCAAATATCCTTCTGCCTCATTCCAAGTAATTTCATCCATTACCTGACTGCCTGAATGATAAGCCAATTGACTTCCCATACCAAATTCAACTGCCTTAAAGGCATTGACACTCATCAACGCTTGAGCGATTTTAGCATCTAATTTTTGATCCCAATGTACATAACTACCTAACCCGATAGGTACACCTTCAACCACAACTTCAATCGTGCCACCAAGAGTATCGCCATTTTGTTTTGCTTGATCAATTCGGTTTTTCATTTTTATTTCGGCCGTTTGATCAATGGTTCGAACGGTAGAATCAGTCAACTTTTCTGATATTTGTTCAATAGTTAACTTTTCTGATCTTTTTGCTTGAATGCCACCTAAGACAAGCACGTGTCCGACAAGTTCAATACCCAATTCTTTTAATAATTTTTTGGCAATTGCGCCAACTGCTACTCGAATGGCAGTTTCTCGAGCAGAAGATCGTTCTAGGACGTTTCTTAAATCTTTTTGGTGATATTTTATGCCACCTACAAGATCAGCATGTCCAGGTCTTGGTTTATTGAGTCGATATTTTTCCTCATTTGTCTGGCTATTTTCTTCTATTTCCATTATGGAAGACCAATTTTTCCAATCTTTATTTTCAATAACCAAAGTAATTGGTGACCCCAGTGTTCTACCTTTTCGAACACCGGAAGTTATTTCTACATGGTCTTGTTCAATGGTCATTCGCTTTCCTCGACCATAACCTAATTGACGCTTAGCTAATTCAGAATCAATTTCTATCGCTGATATTGATAAGCCGGCTGGAATCCCTTCAATAATTGCTGTCAGCTTCGGTCCATGAGATTCTCCGGCGGTTAAAAATCGCATACTAGTTCTCCTTTCTTTTTAAATATTCTTTTATATTATTAATAGGTAGCGATAAAATTTTTGCTTTCCCTATTTTTTCTAAAATAACTAACTGGATGTTATCGCCACGTATCTTTTTATCATGAACTATGGCTTGAAAAAGCTTTTCTTCAGCATAAGTTTGCTTGTTATTTGGTAAATGAAATTTTTCTATCATTGCCTTTAATTTAGCATAGGTTCCTGTCTCAGTTAATCCTTTTTCCTCGCTTATCTGCGTCACTTGACACATACCAATGGCAACCGCTTCTCCATGGGCGAGTTGCCCATAACCTTGTACATTCTCTAATGCATGCCCAATAGTATGGCCAAAGTTTAATAGTAATCTTGTACCATGATCAAATTCATCGTTTTCAACTGCTTGTTTTTTGATTTGACAGCTCGTAGTAATCATATTTTCTGCTTGTTGTAAAAATTCTGATTCATTTTTTAAGTTTGCCAATTGTAACCAAAAGTTTTCATCTGCAATGGCGGCTGATTTAATGATTTCTGCCATTCCCTCACGTAAATATCTAATATCCAATGTTTTTAAAGTATCTGGATCAATTAATACTCCATCAGGTTGTGAGAAAGTTCCAATTAAATTTTTGGCTTTTTCTGTATTAATGGCTGTTTTGCCACCAATGCTACTGTCTACCTGTGCAAGTAATGTTGTTGGAATTTGTAAAAAATGACACCCACGCATATAGGTAGAAGCAACAAATCCAGCTAGATCACCAACAACGCCCCCACCCAAGGCAATAATGCCATCGCTACGTGTTAACCCAAATTCGGCAAATGAATGGTAGATTTCTGAAGCAACATGCAAACTCTTACTCGTTTCACCAGCCGGGACAGTGATTAAAAAAGGGATAAAGTTATTTCTTTCTAACTGTTGGGTAACTTGTTCAGCATAAAGAGGACATACATTTTCGTCTGTAATAATGGCTATTTTTTGCGGTGCCCAAATAGAAGCTATCCAATTTCCAACTTGTTGGATTGCACCCTTTTTTATCCATAATTCATAGGAGTGATTAGGTAAAGTAACTGTTAATTTCATCTTTATTCTCCATTAAGTTTTTGAATTTCTTGCATAGCATGCTCAATAATATGCACTTCATTCATCATTGCTAAGTAATTTTTTTCATTTAATGATTGTGGACCATCAGACCAAGCATTCGATGGATCTGGATGAATTTCAACAATTAGACCATCACTACCGGCGGCGATCCCCGCTCTAGCCATTGCTGATACAAGTTGCCATTTACCAACTCCATGACTTGGATCAACAATAACTGGGAAATGACTGATTTGTTTAAGTAAGGGAACGGCGCTCAAATCTAATGTATTTCGTGTGGCTGTTTCAAAGGTCCGAATCCCCCGTTCGATAAAAATAATATTCTGATTTCCCTGAGCAGCAATATACTCTGCCGCATTGAGCCATTCATCAATAGTAGCAGCAATACCTCGTTTCAATCCAATAGGAAGTTGGGTTTTTCCAACTGCCTGAAGCAATCTAAAATTTTGCATATTTCTTGCACCAATTTGTAGAATGTCGCTATAATGTGCCACCATTTCAATATGTGCTTCATCCATTACTTCTGTAATTACTTTTAAGTCGTATTCATCGGCTGCTTGACGAAGATAGGATAATCCTTCTTCTTCTAACCCCTGAAAAGCATAAGGTGAAGTTCTCGGTTTAAAGGCGCCTCCACGTAAAATAGTAGCACCGCCTTTTTTTGCTATTCTTGCGCACTCTCTTACTTGATCGAGGCTTTCAACTGCACAGGGGCCTGCCATAACACTCAGTGTCCCATCTCCAATTTTAAGATCATTAACTTCCACAATGGTATCTTCCAGATGATAAGCACGACTAACCAATTTATAGGAAGATGTCGTAAAAAAGGTTTGGGCAATTCCAGGATAATTATCAAGACAAAGAGTATGCATTTTTTCTTCATTACCCATGAGTTGAATACTTATTTGCTTTTCTTTTTTTGACAGACGTACATCTAAACCGTTTGCTTTAATATGTTCAATAATTTGATTAATTTGTTCGCTTGTTGCATTTGGTTGCATAATAATAAACATTATAAATTCCTTCTTCTATCTTTTTCTATGTATTTTTTCCTAAAAGTGTTCTAATTTTTTCAACAGGCATATCCTGATTTGTCCATTTTTTAAAGGCTGCTGCACCTTGATAGAATAACATATCAAATCCATTGATAGCTTCATTCCCATTAAGTTTGGCTTCTTTTAATAATCTCGTTTCCTTAGGTTGATAGATTAAATCATAAACAATCAAATGCTTAGGAAGTAGCGTGCTATCAATCAGCGTTTGATTTTCTAAAGGAGACATACCAACGTTAGTTGCATTAATAAGTAATAAACTCTCTGAAAGATCTTGTTGTAGCTTTTTTACATTATTTATATTATTTATTGTTATCTGACATCCTGTTTGCTTTGCAATTTGTTTCACTTTTTGTTGAATGACAGTTAATTCTTCTGTTTTTTTCGGTCGATTATAAATAGCTATCTCTTTTATTCCTACCAAAGCCGTTTGTGCAATTAGCGCCATAGCAGCACCACCTATACCTAAAATAGTCATTTTTTTCTGTAAAATAGAAATTTTGCGAATTTTTAAGCTTTGTAGAAATCCAAGACCATCTGTATTATCTCCTAACAATTTCCCTTGATTATTAATAATTGTGTTAATTGAACCACTTAATTTTGCTGTCTCACTAATTTCATCTACATAATTTAATGCAAGTACCTTATTTGGCATGGATAAATTAACACCAAGCATATGGAAGGATCGTACAGCTTCAATTGCTTGTTTTAATGTATTCTCTCCTACTTCAAACGCTAGATAAACCGCATTAATGTCTGTTAATTGAAAGGCTAGATTGTGCATGCTTGGAGAAATACTATGACTAGCAGGTTCTGCAAATAAAGCAGCCAGTTGGGTTTTTCCAGTAATAAACTGATCCATAGGAAGGCCTCCATATTTTATTTATTATTTTATAAAATAACAATTATTTAATAAATGATTAAAAATTATTTTAGTAATTTAGCATATGATTGCATAAATAGATGATCAGAAATGTTTTCTTTATTTATTTGCTTTGCTGATTTTACTATTATATGATTATGATCCTTTGTTGGTAAATAAGCTGAAAATATTATTAACAAGAAAAAAGTTGTTTTTTAATTACCTAAGTGCAAAAAGAAAAGCTACTATAGAAATCTATGGCAGCTAAAATGAATGATTTTAAAAATTTAAAAATAAATTAATGAACGCACTGATAACTATGACAAACTATGAAAATCAACGGATTAATTACAGAATTGGCACATTTTTGGTTTCAGCATTTTTTTAAAACAACCTAGATATTTTTAAGTATAAACTTAGATTAGTCTAACTGTCAATATACCAACATAATTTTGAATTACCTTCGCTTACTTATTAAAAAAATAAACTAGGCATTTCAAAAATACTTCAATGATGGATGATGACAAATAAAATAATGAAGCCAATTCTCCTAATTATAGATTTTTTATTATAGCTTCTTTCATTTGTTTATAATTAGGAGAATAACTAATATTTTTGAACAAGTTAGCTATAAACACTTTGCTAGCAACAAATAAATAATGAAAAAAACAAGATGATGTTTATTTCTATATGATTAAAGAATGTCTCCATAAATATCTGCTACTGTTTTATTTGGATCAATCACAATATAAAGATTTTTAGTTTTTTCACTAACCTTTGTTGATTGATAAACGTTATCCAATCCTTCATTGGTTTTATCTTTATATGGGAAATAAATGAGATCTGGCGTTCCTGTTTTATAAAGAATTTCCATTCTTTCAATATCTTCATATTTTAATGCACGTGCGAACATACCAAGTTCTAAACCGCCTAAGTTAATATCATGTGTCTGTACATGATCCCCTTCTTGAAAAATCTCAATTTTGAAGCTAGAACAAGGATGAATTTCAACAAATTCACTTCCTTTTATACGACCAAAACTTGTAGTAATTTGTTTAATCCAAAGATCTCCAATATAACGGCGATCGATCGTCCAAGTTTCATCATTTCTAAAATAAAACTTTAATCCTGTCATTTCTCTTTGCATCATAGATCCCTCCTATTTATAATTATTCTTAATTATAGTTTCAGTTTATCATAATTTTTTACCGTAAATTCAAGTAATGAATAAAAAGAATAAAAAATTAAAAAATTAGTGCTATTTTTTTTCTAAATTAGTTAAAAAATCTTGTGTAATAACAGTAGCACGTGTATGCGTTCCTTTAGCTATTAAGCATTGGTTCTCATAAACTTCAAATTGAAAATAAGTTTTATTTTTATTTTGTGAAATTTCAAGCAGTTTCACTTGAATCACAGCACCAACCATTGAAGGTTTCAAATGATTTAATTCAATAGCTATTCCTACACTTGTTTCATACTCAGATAATTTATTATTCAAGTAATCTTTTGCTGTATTTTCTACCATTGCTACTACTTTAGGTGTAGCTAATACTTCAAGATCACCAGATCTCATTTCTTTTGCTGTATCTTTTTCATTCACTAGATATTCTTTAGAAAAAATCACCCTTCTTATCCTCCATTTCTAATTTGCTTTTTGCATAACTGATTAACTCTTCTGTTGTATTAATTAAATCACCATGTAAAACCTGTGACTCAATTAAACTTAATAACTCTCCTACCCACTTGCCAGACTTTCCATTTGTAATGTTTAATAAATCTTTGCCAGTAATTGCCAACTGCTTTCGATTATGAATCGGTAATTGAGCAAATTGTTGTTTTACTAATTCTGGCTGGCTTTCTTTATGATAATAAATAAGTAGTTTTTCAACAATTAATGCTTTTTCCAGTCCTAATTCGTATAACATTTCTATCGAAAATGCTTTTTTTAATCGGAAATTTAGTCCTTTCGATAACTGACAGACTTCTTGAATTAAATGATTAGAAAGTTTCCAACTTTTCAAAAAAACGAGTGCTGCTTCTTTAGTTAAATTTAGACTGTGAAGTAACAATGTCCATGCTTCACTCTCTTCAGCAATTTGTTGATTAGGTAGTTCCGAAAAATTTAATAAAGCTTCTCCAGCCTGTTTCAGACATGGACAATATTGATAACATTCTGTTTGAATAAATGGATACAAACCAGCTTTTCTATTCTTCCCTAAAAGCATTTTGACAAATTCAATTGTAATTCGTTCAACAGAAACTTTTTCCAGTAAAAAATGAAAAGCTGAAATGCCTGCTAACGTCTTCTCTTCGATTTGAAAATCCAATTGACTAGCAAAACGTAGCGCACGCATCATTCGAAGAGCATCTTCATGAAAACGAGCTTTTGGATCACCAACTGCTCGAATTACCTTATTTTCTATATCCGAAATACCATCAAATTGATCAATCACTTGTCCAGATCTATCTAATGCCAAGGCATTGATTGTAAAATCTCTTCGCTTTAAATCTTCACTTAATGAACGAACAAAGGTTACTGTATCTGGTCGTCTAAAATCTTGATAAGTAGATTCTGTTCGAAAGGTGGTAATCTCATACTGTTTACTGCCATGTAAAACTAAAACAGTCCCATGTTCAATCCCAACATCGATTGTTCGTCTGAATAGTTGCTTAATTTCCTCAGGATAAGCACTACTAGCAATATCTACATCATGAATAGGTTTATTTAACAATACATCACGAACGCTTCCTCCAACAAAATAAGCTTCATATCCACCTTTTTGTATTTTTTTAATAATCGGCGTTGCTTCAGTAAATTCGATTGGAAGTTTGGTCAATTTCATTTTATTTCATCCAATCTGACCATCTTACTTGCACCTATTCTATACATATTATTGATCCTTCTTTCGTTCAAATCGCTCACTATCACGTTGATTAAATTTTTTCATACTATCTTGAAAGGCATCTGTTAAGTCAATATTTAATGAATTTGCCATACTGATTAAAACAAATAAAACATCCCCTAGTTCTTCTTCGACCGTTTTAGGTTGTTCGCTTGCTTTTTTGGTTTTTTCACCATACAAGTGATTAACTTCTCTAGCTAATTCACCGATCTCTTCTGTTAAACGAGCGGTTTGTGCTAAAGGTGAAAAATAGCCAATTTTAAATTGTTGAATATAAGTATCGACTTCTTTTTGCATTGCATAAAGTGAAAGTTTTTCTTCCTTTTCTTTCATAATCATGCCCCTTCCCTTCTCCTTCTATCTATCTTAACAAAATCTTTGCTAGGTGGAAAGATTCTTCTCATTGTTTTTATGATAATAAGCCAGCTTGTTGTTTTTTTAACGACGTGATAAAGTAAGTAATTAGAAAGGTCGTGATTTTATGGAACCGATAAAAGAAAAAAGTTTTCGCATACAAGATATTATTTTTATTTTATTTGGCACTTGTCTTTATGCGTTTGGCATTGTTACTTTTAATATTGCTAATCACCTAGCTGAAGGTGGTGTAACAGGAATAACACTAATTTTGCGGGCGCTGTTTTATATTAATCCTGCCTACTCAACATTAATCATTAACATACCACTTATTTTGATTGGCGGTAAAATTCTTGGGAAACGTTCCTTTTATTATACAATTCTTGGAACGGTTGCTTTATCGTTTTTTCTATGGTTTTGGCAAAAATTTCCAATTGTCATTAATTTAGATCATGATTTGTTGATCGCTTCCTTGCTAGCGGGATTGATAGGTGGTTTAGGTAGTGGCGTTGTTTATCGTTTTTTGGGAACAACAGGGGGTACGGATATTATTGCCAGAATTTTAGAGAAAAATTTGGGAATTAGTATGGGACGTTCACTACTTATTTTTGACGTCATTGTTCTTTCGCTCTCTTTGACCTATATTGACGTTAAACGCATGATGTATACCTTAATTGTTTCATTTGTCTTCACTCAAATTGTTGATTTTGTGATTGATGGATCCTATTCTGCTAAAGGAATGTTAATTGTTTCAGATCATGCAGAGGATATTGGTGAAGTGATTATGTTTTCATTAAAGCGGGGAGTAACTTATTTGCAAGGTGAAGGTGGCTATTCCCAAATTGATAGAAAAATTCTTTATGTCGTTGTAAGTCCTAGTGAAATTACTGAAATTAAATTAATTATTCATAATTTAGATGAGAAAGCATTCATTTCTGTCTTAAATGTTCATGAAGCTATTGGTGAAGGGTTTACTTATGCAAGACCAACAAGAAATTATTTAAGTAAAAAACAACGAAAATAAATTAAATATCGAAAAGATTTGTCTATTATGTCGTTCTAACACCATAATTAAGAGAGAAACCAAGCAACCTTTGGTTTCTCCACGCTTTACTTAATCTTTCAATGGATATTTCCAAATAAAAAAGAAAGAAAATGAGTTCTTGTCAATCTCTATTTTTAATTTAACATCTTTTTGATAGACAATTAATCATTATCTGCTAAATTGGTCATTTCTAAATCATCTGGAGCATAGTGTAAATATTGCTGAAGTACTTCTTTCGCTTTTGCTGTTTGGCCATCTTCTCTTAAAAACAGTGCGTATTCCTTTAGAAAATCTGGTTCATGTGCTAGTTCTTGGTAAGCTTGTTGATAATTAAGATTAGCGGCTTGATACTCTTCTAATTCATTGTACGCATGAGCTAAATTCCATGCACGATATGGATGATCTTTATCTTCCAATTTTTCAAGTGTTGCAATTACTTCTTCATAACGTTCTTCAGATAGGTACAAATTACTTAGTGTTAATAAGGTGTCATCTTGTTGTTCATCTATGGTTAAAGCCTGTTTCAAATACCCTTCTGCCTTTGCTACATCGTGTAAGCGATAAGCATTTTCAGAGGCAAAATGATAAAATGCTACCTGATAAGTGTCTTCCTTTATCCCAGCCTCGATGACTTCTTGTGCTTCTGCAATTTGTTCTTCCTCTTGCAACGCCTCAGCTAAATATAGATACAAAGATTGATAATGAGCATTGACTTCACGAAGCTTTTGTAAAAGCGGAATTGCTTTTTGGTTTTCATGTAATTGTAAATAGGTAAACGCCAATTGAAAGAGCCGATCATCTGTTTCTCCCTCAACCAATGCTTTTTCTAGATAGGGAACGGCCACTTCGAATGCACCTAGATGACTATAACTATTTCCTAGACGTTCATTGATGGAAACATTTGCTATTGTTTGTATATTTTCATCTAATAATGAGTGATAGGCATCTATTGCCTGTGTAAATTGACTAGTAACAAAATATAATTCACCCAAAGCAAAGAGCAATAAAGAATTATCAGGAGCCAATTTTTGAGCTTCTTTTAATTTAGCTTCACTGACTTCTGGCATGTTTAAAACTTGATACAAGTCAGCTGTTACTAACAAACGTTCAATATAACTGTCATCTTTATTGTCTATTTCCTCCAATAGTTCGAAAGCCTCATCGATTTTATTATTTTCAATAGCAATTTCAGCTAATGGAATATTTAATCCTTTCAGCTCAGGAAAGAGGGTCACAAGGTGTTCAAAAACTTGTTTGGCTTCATCTAAAAAACCAAGTGATTGAAGTGCTTCTCCCAATTCTATTAGTGTTTCTGCATCGTCTGTATACAAAGCTTTTGCTAGAAGTTGTTGTGCTTCTATCCATTCTTCATTTTCTAAAGCTTCTAATATTTTTTCACTATAGGTCATAGTCATTCCCTCTTTTTTCATTACAAAATAAACTTAAGTAATTTTATTGTATTTTCATTATACATTTTCTACTTTATTAAAACAAAAAAATTTTAATCAAAACACAAATTGATCCCTTATGTATGGGAAATAACAATTAAATAGTTAATCTATACTAAAAATAGAGAGAATGAAACAATTGCTAAATGGTCAATTGTTTCATTCTCTCTTAATAATTTAATAAATTATAACTGTTTGATTATTTTACAGCATCTTTTAATGCTTTGCCTGGTTTAAATGCAGGTACTTTACTTGCTTCGATTTGGATTTCATCACCAGTTTGTGGGTTGCGTCCCTTACGAGCTGCACGTTCACGTACTTCAAAATTACCAAAACCGATTAATTGGACTTTTTCACCTTTAGCAAGAGATTCTTGGATCGTTGCAAAAACAGCGTCTACTGCTGAGGTTGCGTCTTTTTTTGACAACCCAGTTGTGGAAGCTACATTATCAATCAATTCTGCTTTATTTGCCATGGATATTTTCACCTCCCTATATAAGAGATAATGTTAGAAATAACATCGACATCCTATTGCATGTTGAATTTTTAAATTAGCAATAGTAATATTGATTTAGCTCAATATCTGTTATCACGATATCATAGGAAAGCTGTAATAGCAAGATTTTTAAATGAGGTTGACCGCTTTTTTGCTAAAAAGATCATTTTTTTACAAACTTTTCTAATTTGTTTGAAGTTTTAAAAAAAATGTGATAAAATGCTCTATTTTCTTCGTCTAGGAATAATTTTAATCGGTGTCCCTTCAAACATAAAGGCCTTACGAATTTGATTTTCTAAAAATCTTGTATAAGAAAAATGCATTAATTCTTCTTCATTTACAAAAACAACAAAGGTTGGTGGCTTTACAGCTACCTGTGTTGCATAAAAAATTTTCAATCGTTTTCCTTTATCAGTTGGTGTGGGATTCATTGCAACAGCATCCATAATGACATCATTTAATAAGGAAGACGGTATACGTAAATTTTGTCCCATACTCACTTCTTCAATTAATGCGGGTAATTTATTTAATCGTTGTTTTGTTTTTGCAGAAACAAATAAAATAGGCGCATAATCTAAATACTGAAATTCATTTCTAATTTCTTCTTCAAACTCATGTAAAGTATTGGTTTCTTTTTCTACAGCATCCCATTTATTCACCAAAATAATTATTCCACGTCCAGCTTCATGAGCATACCCAGCAACGCGTTTATCTTGCTCACGAATGCCTTCTTGTGCATTTAATACCATTAAGACAATATCTGAGCGTTCGATTGCCCGCATTGCTCGCATTACACTATATTTTTCAGTGTTTTCATAAACCTTACCACGTTTTCGCATTCCAGCTGTATCAATCATTAAAAATTTTTGTCCATTTGGTGATGTAAAATACGTATCAATGGCATCTCTTGTTGTTCCTTCAATTTCTGAAACAATAACACGTTCCTCACCTAAAATAGCATTAATTAAAGAGGATTTTCCAACATTTGGACGACCAATTAAGCTAAATTTGATGATATCTTCGTCTTCCTCTATTTCTTCCTGTGAAAAATAGTTGATTGCCTCATCAAGCATATCACCGATCCCTAATCCATGGCTACCAGAGATTGGAATAGGATCTCCTAATCCAAGCGAATAAAATTCATAAACTTCACTTCTAAGTTCTGGATTATCTGCTTTATTCACAGCTAAAATAATCGGTTTATTACTTCTATATAATATTTTTGCAACTAATTCGTCTGCATCTGTTATTCCTTCTCGAATACTTGTAATAAAAAGAATCACATCCGCCTCTTCAATGGCAATTTCTGCTTGTTGCTTAATCTGTTCAATAAAAGGTTCATTTCCTAAATCAATTCCACCTGTATCAATTATACTAAATGCCTGGCCTAACCATTCACCAGTTGCATAAATTCGATCTCTTGTAACTCCTGGAACATCTTCTACAATAGAAATTCGCTCTCCGGCAATTCGATTGAAAATTGTTGACTTTCCTACATTAGGTCTGCCAACAATCGCTATTGTTGGATTTGTCATTATTTCCTCCTTAACAACCATTTTTAACCTTCTTAGTTTACCCTAAATGTTTCTGGTAATGCAAGTAAAGAATAATGCTAACCATCTACATTTTAGTTTTCTCATTTTTCTATAGTATGTAATGTACCCTGAAAAATAGAATTAAGATGTGAGAGAAAAATCTCACATCTTAATTCTAACCAGCTTTTAAATTAAACAACAAGATAATGGATTATTTTTCATTGTCCGAATGGTCTTCTTGTTCTTTTAATGAATCTCCAATAATATCACCCATTGTAAAACCAGTATTTTCTTCGGGCAGCTCATAGGATTCAACATTTTTAGATTCCCTTTGTGAGTCTGGTTTTGTCTCTAATGCTTTTATGCTTAAAGCAAGTCTGTGATCTTCTGGATGAACTTCCAATACTTTTACTTGGATATCATCACCTTCATGAAGTACCTCATGAGGTGTTGCAATATGCTTATGTGAAATTTGTGAAATGTGGACAAGGCCTTCTACACCAGGGAAAACTTCTACAAAAGCTCCAAAACTAGTCAAACGTTTGACAGTACCTTCTAAGATTGAGCCTACGGGAGCTTTTTCTTCAATATTTGTCCATGCTCCTGGTAATGTTTCTTTAATAGACAATGAAATTCTTCCCTCATCTGGATTAATAGAGAGAATTTTTACATTGACATCTTCACCGATTGTCAATGTGTCACTTGGTTTGTCCACATGATTATGCGCAATTTCTGAAACATGGACCAAGCCATCTATACCACCTAAATCAATAAATGCACCAAAGTCTGTTAATCTGGCAATCTTGCCTTCAACAATATCACCAGCATGCAAATGATCCATTATTTCAACTTTTTTTGCAGCTTTGTCATTTTCAACAACTGCTTTATGTGAGAGAATTAATCGGTTTTCAGAGGGTTCAATCTCAATAATTTTAACAGCAAGGGTTTTTCCTTTATATTCAGAAAAATCAGATACAAAATGATCCTCAACCATTGAAGCAGGGACAAAACCTCGTACGCCAACATCAACGACTAAACCACCTTTGACAATATCCGTAACAGGTGCTTCAATAATTCTTTCTTCCTTAAAATCAGCTTCAATCTCTTCCCAAACCTTTTTTGCATCTAAACGACGTTTAGAAAGTAAATAATTGCCATTTTCCTTGTCTTTACCAATGGATGAAATTACAACTAAATCAAGTTTATCGCCAATTTTAACAAAGTCATTAATGTTTTCTACGTATGACGTTGACAATTCTTTTGCTGGAACGATACCTTCAATACCCGTTCCTTCAATTCCTACAATAATTTGTTTATCTTCAATAGCCAAAACTTCTCCTTTGACGATATCGCCAATCGTTACTTCTTGAACGCTATTGATTGCTTCTTCCATTGTTGCATTTTCACTTTTTTCCTGTTTGTCTTTATAATCGCCCATAATTTTTCTTTCCTCCTATGCCAACAAAAAATTCTAATAAATTAGTAATCTACTTTATTAATAGTAAGAGATTTTTTTTAAAAGTAAAGCGATTCCCATTATTTTTTCTGATTTTAATCATTCGATTGTATTTTTTTATAAATAATTTTTTCAATAATTGTAACAACCTCTTTAATATTTTTACCTGTAGTATCAATACAAATGGCATCTTTTGCTTGAACTAGAGGAGAAAATTCTCTATGTGAATCCATGAAATCTCTTTGTTCGATTTCCTTTTTTAATTGTTTGAAATTTGTAAAGATACCCTTTTTCTTATTTTCTCGATAACGTCTTTCTGCCCGTTTTTGAACACTTGCCACCAAAAAAATTTTTACCTCAGCATTAGGCAAAACAGCTGTTCCGATATCTCTTCCATCCATAATTACGCCACTGGTAGCAGCAATTTCTCGTTGTAAATTAACCATTTTGTCTCTTACTTTTTTGTGTTTTGCCACATAAGAAACCAGATTTGTAACATCTGGCTGTCTAAGTTTTTGAGTCACTTCCTGCTTATCTAAAAATACTTTTTGCCTTTTTTCAACAAACTGAAAAGAAATCGTATGTGTATCAAGTAAGTTTACCAGATCTTCCTCATTTTCTTTATCGACATGATACTGAATTGCTAGATAGGTCAATGCACGATACATTGCACCAGTATCACAATAAATATATTGTAATTTTTCAGCTAAAATTTTTGAAATAGTACTCTTACCTGAGGAAGCAGGCCCGTCTATAGCAATACTAATTTTTTTCATAGCTCCTCCTCTTACACCAACCTATTCTATTGAATAAAGAATAAATGACAAGCCAATAGAAAAGTCGGAATAAATTTCCGACTTTTCTATGACAACTATCTAAAATCAATATAATTTATTTTATACGTAATTTATCACCAGGATATAACATGGTATTTGAATTCATTGTTGGATTTAATTGCAATAATTGTTCAACAGTTAAACCATTACGTTCAGCTACCTGTTGTGGTCCCTCGCCATTTTGTACAGTAGTGCTTGTTCCAGTTCCATCTTCTTGACTGTCCTGTACTCTCTCACTTGATGAGACAGAAGTTTGCGATTCCTCTGTCCTCTGATTTGTTGCTTGTTCTGTTTCAGTTTCAGATACTTCTGGAGCACTTGTTTCAGTTTCAGAAGTAGACTTAGCTTCAGCAGATGAAGAAGAAACAACTGAAGAAGACTGCGTTACATTTTTAGAAGTATCGGGCTTATTATCACGTGTTGCCCAGAAATAAGTGCCAATCGGTAATGTAATAATTAATAACAACAATATCACTAAAATTGTTAGAAAAAAGGTGTTACCCTTTTTTTGTTGTCTTTTTTCAAGACGGGATGCACGTCCATTTTGATCAGGTTCATAAATAGATTGTTCCCAGGGTTCTTGTACTTTTTTTCGATTATTTTTGCCTCTTTTACTCACACATGTCTCCTCCTAAAATTCTATCATTTGTTATTATAGCATAGCTTGTCATTTGTTGCCTCTTAAAAAAATAAAATTTAATTTTCATTTTTTATTTTATCAAATTATCTTATCTAGGTTAATGCTAAATAATAAGATTGCTTCATTTTTGAAAAATAAAAAATCTTGTCTATTAGAATTTTATTAAATATTTCGTATTGACAAGTATTTATTTTACTGGATATCTTATTGTTAGTAAAATAGAAGCCAATTAATCAAGAAAATTTTTTGTATTTTTTAACATTTATTTAACTTTTTAAACAGATTAATAAAATTTATATTTATTATTTTCTATTTTGGTATTCAAAAACTTTATCTGTCTTAAGATTAAAAACTTTCTTGATGTTCCAATAAATAAGAATCCTAATAACTTTTAATGGGTTAAATAAATCTCTTTCTTTTATTTAATTAATGGTTATTATAATAAGAGGAAGATTTATATTTCAAAAAATAATAAAATTGTAAATTAATGGGTTGAAATAAAATAGATAAAAAAATTAAACAGTCTTTCAATGAATCCAAATAAAAAGAAGGTGAAACCAATCATGCAGTGTGAAATCATACGTGAAAAATGTATTGCTTGTGGACTTTGTCAAATTTACGCACCCACTATTTTTGATTATACAGATGATGGTGTTGTCATGTTTAAAGATAAGTTATCAAATCAGCATCAAGAAACAATTCCAGTTACATATCAACAACAAGCGATCAATGCTTGCCATCAGTGTCCAGTACGTGCAATTCTTATAGATAAATGACTATAAGACTAACTATATTTTTGATAATTATTTATAATTGAGCTGCCTATTTTCCTAATTTTCTACTATTATTAAGAATGTTTCTCTTTGGTTATTCTTCTTTGTCTGGTGAGGAAAGGGTGAATTTTAATATAAAAAATCATGAACACAATACTAACTAATACTCCCTTAATCAAATTAAATGGAATAATACCAAAAGTAATGTAGGTAGCTAGATTGGTTCCTAAAAACTGCTTTGCTGTCAGCCCAAATAATTTCAAATAAATAGGTGTAATGATAAAATAATTCCCTATACTCATGAATAAAGTCAGAGAAAGTGTACCAGCGATCAAACCAATTGTTTTATGAAAAGAGAATGAACGAACTTGAAAAAAATAGTAAATAGGTAAAGTGAAAAATAGGGACGCTAGAAAACTAGCACCATCTCCTACTAGATTTTGCAATGCAAATCCTGTGAAAAAAAGATGTAAACAAGTACGAATAAAAGCCGTAGAAATACCAGCAATTGGACCCAATAAAAATAGACTAATTAAGATAAGAATATCGCTTAGATCAATCATTAAAAAACTAAATAAAGGAATAATAGGTACCGAAATGAACTGTACGATTGTTGCAATAGCAGATAACATAGCAATAATAGCAATTCGTTGAATGTTACTTTGTTTCATTTTAAATCCTCCAATTGGGATTATCTTCAATTGTGAACTTTCTTTCAGTCCTTTGTAAATAAAAAACTCTATCTTTCTGTTAAGAAAAATAGAGTTAATCTTCTCATTTGAACCTACTCAAATAAGCCCTATCTTCTTTATCCAGACTATACTGTCGGTATTGGAATTTCACCAAATCAGCCATTTCAATGAAATGGGTCGTGGACTATTACCACCGGTCGGGAATTACACCCTGCCCTGAAGACAAACCATTTATTTTTTTTCAGTTTATCATGCTTGTTAAAAAAATTCAATCTTTGTTTATTAATGATTCAGTAAGGCATGTATCTCTTTTTTTGTTAAGCGTCGATATTCACCAGGATGTAATCCTTCTAATGTTAGATCACCAATGCGCTCTCTTTTTAATTTTTGAACAGGATATCCAACAGTATCTAGCATATCCTTCACTTGATGATTTCTGCCTTCATGAATTGTTAATTGAACCAAACTAGTCTGTTTTTTGGTGTCTACTGAAAGAATTTGAAAATTAGCAGGAGCTGTTTTTCTACCTTTAATTTTAATTCCTTTTGTTAAGGGTAATAAAGTCTTTCTTAAAGCAATTCCTTTCACCTTAGCTACATAAACTTTATCAATTTCATGGCTAGGATGTGTTAGTTGTTGTGTTAGGCTGCCATCATTTGTGACAATAAGCAGGCCTGTTGTGTCATAATCAAGCCGGCCCACTGGATAAACACGTTCATTACTATGTAAAAAATAATCAGCTACTGTTTTTCTTTTTTTATCGTCAGAAACAGAAGTAATTATACCTCTAGGTTTATAAAATAAATAATAAACAGGTGCCTCTTGATAAATAGGAACATTGTCTACTTCAATTTTATCTTGTTTACTTACCTGCCGGCCTAATTCATTAATTATTTCTCCATTAACCTTAACTCGTCCTTCTAAAATAATCTGTTCAGCTTTTCGCCTTGAAGCTATTCCAGCATGTGCTAGTACTTTTTGCAATCGATCCATTGTTCTCCTTCTTTCCAAATTAATGCTCTTTTTCTAAACTGGTTGACTCCCTTTGTTGATCAAAGAAAAGATCCATTGGTATCTCTTCATTAAATTTTTCTTCAATTTGTTGAATATCTGGTAATTCTTCTAAATTTTTAAGACCAAAATAATCCATAAAATAATCAGTCGTGCCATATAAAATTGCTCTACCGGGACCATCAAGTCGTCCTTTTTCTTCAATCAGCTGGCAAATAACCAATTTTTGAATTGGACCAGCGGACTGTACACCTCGTATTTCATCAATTTCAATTCTTGAAATGGGTTGTTTATAAGCAATAATGGCGACAGTTTCTAATGCCGCTTGAGATAAAGAATTTGAAATTGGTGATTTAGCATATTTTTTTATCAATGGAGCATACTTTGTTTTTGTTGATAACATGAAATGATTTCCTGTCTCTAAAATCATCAGGGCATAATTTGTATTTTCTTGGTAGTTTTGTTTTAAAAGAAGCAAATTTTCATAAGCTTTTGCTGTTGAAATATCTAATAGAATTGAAATCTCTTCCAGACTAATTCCTGCATTTCCAACAATGAAAAGAATAGCTTCTAATTGACCGAGCATTGTCACTCATTCCTCCTGCTTACTATATATAATTATTTCATCATAATTGTTTTCTTGTTGTGCATAAATCGTTCCTTTTTTTATTAATTCTAATAAAGCCATAAAAGTAATAATCATTTCCGATTTTGTTTCCGTTTGACAAAAACATTCAAATGCCATTCCTCTTGTTTTTCCATGGATTGCCAATTGCTCATTGATAAAACGAATTTTTTCTTCGATAGAAATAGTTTCTTCAACAATTGTTGTTGCTACCGTTTTTCTTTTTTTTCTTTTTTCTAACAGCAGATGAAAAGCTAAAAATAAGTCGATCGTATTTAACTGGTTAGGGGATAAGAGTGGTAGATTGTTTTCTTGATATTCTTCTATGTCCATTGGTTCTTTTGTATAATGTAGATTTCTCTCTGTTTCTTTTTTTTGAAGGACCGTAGCAGCATACTTAAATTTCCTATATTCCAATAATTGTAAAACCAACTGATCTCTGGGATCTTCTTCTGTCATTTCTTCTTCAATATTTATTGGTTCTATCTCCTGCTTTGGCAGTAACGTCTTACTTTTAATCGCCATCAGTGTTGCTGCCATAACCAGATACTCTCCTGCTACTTCAAGTTCTAAGGTTTGCATGGCATGAATAAAATTTATATATTGAGCCGTTACTTCTGTGATTGGGATATCATAGATATCAATTTCCATTTTTTGAATTAAATGTAAGAGCAGGTCCAACGGCCCTTCAAAAACATCTAATTTTACATTGATCTCTTGCAAATCAGTCACCTGCTTTTTTAGATTATCCCTTTTTTATAATAAGCTATGATTAAAAATTACTTGTTTATCTTCTAATGCTTTTTTAACCAAGATAGAATAAACATAAATAAAATAATACCTTGCATTTATGCTATCAAATTTGCTTTTATTTATTATTGACTACAGAGAAAATAAACATGTGCTGGATTAGTAAATCAAACAGTATTGTTAAATTCTAGGCACGTGGAAAATGTTTCTTATACACATCAGTCATTCGTTGTTTTGTAATATGTGTATAGATTTGAGTTGTTGAAATATCTGCATGTCCAAGTAATTCCTGAACAATTCGCAAATCAGCGCCATTTTCTAATAAATGGGTAGCAAAACTATGTCTTAATGTATGTGGCGTAATGTTTTTATTAATACCCGCATCACGAACAATTTGTTTAAGGTTTTTCCAAATTCCCTGTCTAGATAACTTTTGACCATGATGGTTAACAAATAAGTGCAATTCATTCGCTTGCTTTTTTACCAATTGTGGTCTTGCTTCCTCTAAATAGGTTTGAATCCATTGAATTGCATAATCTCCTAAAGGAATAATCCGTTCTTTCTCTCCTTTTCCTAAAGTTTGTAATAACCCAATAGATAAATGCAAATCGCCTAATTTTAATTCTACCAGCTCACTCACTCGTAAGCCTGTTGCATACATAACTTCTAAAATTGTGCGATTTCTTATGCCTAATGGCGTTGAAGTATCTGGCGTTTCGATCAGCTTTGTTACCTCATCTAACGATAAAACATTAGGTAATGTTTTTTCTTTTTAGGTGAATCCACGTGCTGCATTGGATCAAATTCAGTAATTTGTTCTTGTCTTAAAAATTGGTGAAATCCTCTTAAGGTAGAAATTATACGAATCACACTGGCTGATGACAAATTCTCTGCATGTAAGGATTGCAAAAATTCCATTACTGTATAGCGATCAATGTCTTGCCAATGATTAATTTTATGATTTTGCAGGAAAAGTAAATATTTATTTAGATCACGTTCATAACTTTTACGTGTATTGATAGATAAACCACGCTCAACTTGTAGATAATGTAGGTAATCTATAAATTGTTCCCTCATTACTTTTTCCTCTTCTCTTCTTGTTAACAAATATTGATATTAAAAACTGAAGACATGATGCATAATCAAATTAATGCACATTTTAAAATAAAACCTTCCTTTAATTGATTCTAATCGATAATATATTTTTTTAAGAATTCAGCCACCTTTGTTTTATATTGCTTGGGGTTTTTCTGATATGATTCAGCATGTTCAGCACCAGAAACAATATATTTTTCTTTAGGGGCACTTGTTGCTTGATAAACTTTTTCCAGCATACTAAAAGGAACAAAAGTATCAGATTTACCATGAATAAACAATATAGGGAGTTTATTTTTCTTCAACTGTGTAAGAGCATTCGCTTCACCAAAGAAATAACCGGCTTTTAACTTCGTAATGAGACTTGTTATAGGAATTAACGGAAAACTTGGTAAATGAAACATCTTTTTTAACTGATCACTTAACTCTTCCTTAGCTGAAGTATAGCCACAATCTTCAACAATAGCTTTAACGTTTTTAGGTAATGGTTCTCCACTTGTCATCATAACGGTAGCTCCACCCATGCTAATGCCATATAGTGTAATTTGAGCATCTTCTCCATTGATAGTTATTAATTTGTTTATCCATTGTAAATAATCTTTACGTTCATGCCAACCAAAACCAATGTAATTTCCTTCGCTTTTTCCATGGCCACGTGCATCAGGAATCAATACATTATAACCCAAATCATGGTACATTTTAGCAAAAGAAGCCATATCTTCAGCACTTTTTGTATAACCATGCGCCATAATAACATTTTTTGTTGTTTTATGCTCAGCTGCTAAATAGATGGCTTTTAATTTCAATCCATCGTATGAAGTAAGTGAGTAGTCTGTTCGGTTCTGTTTCTTTCTAAACCATTCTTCCTCAGTCGTTAATTTTTTCAAAGATTGTTTGTCTTGGTGCGTTATAAAGCTTTTTTCTGAAGGAACGATAGCATAATTATAAAAATAAAAACCAGCACCAACCAATCCTACAAATAAGAATGCGAAAAAGCCAATCAGAATTCTAATCGTATATTTCATTGAATAAACTCCAGTTTTTTTAATTTCCTTACTAGTATAATGCTTTCTACGCCAATTCTCAACTAACAGTTTGATCAAGCCTATCAGAAAAGACTTTTTTAATTTACATTAATTTACCAACATCAATTTTTGTGAAATAAATAGTATTATAAAATTAAATTAAACTGGTAGTTTTAATTGGTGTTTGTTATGATAGAAAAAAATTCATTAAACAGAAAGGAAGATTTTTTTATATGACGATGAAATGGAAAAATATTCTATTGGTAACATTTTTGATGGCAACATCCCTTGCAATAGTTACAGGTTGCCATTCAACAGCCAGTTCTTCAAGTAATCATTCAACGCCTGCATCACAAAACAAAGAAAAAAAGAAAAAAACAGTAAACCTAAATACATTAACGCTTCCTCAATTAAATACCACAGTAACTTCAAGTGAGGATTTGCTTGAAATACAAACAGGTGAAGGAAATATCCAAGTAAAATTATTTCCAAAAATAGCACCAAAAGCAGTTGAGAACTTTGTTCAACATGCCAAAAATAATTATTATAACCATACAAAATTTCATCGTGTTATAAAGGACTTTATGATTCAAGGAGGAGATCCAAAAGGAGATGGAACTGGCGGGGAAAGCATTTGGAAGAAACCTTTTAAAAACGAAATTTCTAATCAACTATACCATATAAGAGGTGCCTTATCGATGGCAAATGCCGGACAAAATACGAATGGCAGCCAATTTTTTATTGTTCAAAATACAGAAGATAAATCTGATGGATTATTAAAAGAGGACTATCCAGAAAAGATTATTCAAGCTTACAAAAAAGGTGGTTCTCCCGACCTTGATGGTGACTATACCATATTCGGACAAGTAATTAAGGGAATGGACGTTGTTGATAAAATTGCAAGTGGTGAAACAGAGGCTTCTACTTCTGGCAATGAAAAATCCAAACCAAAAAGCCCAGTGACCGTTGAAAAAATTACTGTTTTGCAAACAGCAAAATAAAAGAATTATTTCATAAAAAGAATTCTTTTGAATTTCAATCAATGAACACAAAAAGGAATTTTAACATCATTTCTCCTATTTTATTCAGTTTATTATAATATTTTTAATCTAGATAGAACAAACAAAAAAGTCATTCATTTTGCGTTGCTCAATTTAATGAATGGCTTTTTTAATTTGTTAACAACCAATTATTTTTAATTTTTTGTTTTCATTTTTTCTATTTAGGTGTATAATATGATTTGTAAAAAATTGGGATGTGGCCAAATTGGTAAGGCGCCTGACTCTGAATCAGGTAAGTGTAGGTTCGAGCCCTACCATCCCAATTATTTTCAATAAAAAAGAGATGTAGCATTCTATATCTCTTTTTTTCATGCTACTAAAATAACTTGTTCAGTGATTTCTGACTGTTTTTACAATAAAAGATACCTAGCAAAAAATTTAACCAGAAAAAATTTGATTGATTCCTTTTTCATTTTCATAGAATTTTATTTAAGTAAGGCTATCTATTAGAAATAAAATATAGATTTTCTCTTATATTTTAATCTTGTTTAAACTTGTTCAAAAAGGTACACATATAAAAGGGCAAAAACGATCTAGTCATAATTTAAAATTATTTATCAGGATCATATCTATACTAAGATTGTTTTAAACCATTACTGGTTATTTAAGTAAATCATAAAGTTGCTGTGCAAATTGTTCAGTATCATTTTTAGGTGGTTGGTTTCCAAAAAAAATCACTAAATTTTGATTATCTTTCTCTCCATAAATCACTGTATTATAGCCGCCCAAGGATCCTTTTGCATATTTTATTCCATCATAATAAAAAAAGCCTGCCTGATAGCCGCCATGTTCAATCGTTGCTAACTGATTGTACCGAGTAGCGTTAAATAACTTTCCATTCGTTATGGCTTTAAGAACTTTCCACAAATCATTCATTGACATATACATATTCCCGGCACCTAATAAACTTGAAAATAATTTATCTGTGTTTGGAAAATCATCTGGTTGATAATCTTGTTCATTAGCATACATATACGATTTTGGTAATAAATGATCTTTGGGTAGTTCTTCCCATAAATAGGTATTTGTTAAATGTAGAGGAATCATAATACTTTTTTTAAATTCAACATTATATGAATGATGGGTAACTTTAGAAATAATCCCTGCTAACAAAGTATAATTGCCATTCGTATAGTTAAAATCCTGATTCACAGAAACTGTTAAATTATTTATGGTGTTGTCTATTTGTGCCTGTTCACCATGCAACAAACATGCAGGTTCAGCCTCTTCCATAAAAATTCCTGATGTATGGTTCAATAGATCACGAATGGTAATCTGTTGACTTCGAGGAATTTTCGGATAAAAATGACTCAAACGTGTATTTGCTGTTAATTTATTTTCTTGAATTAACTGCAAAATAATAATACCAGTCAAAATTTTTTGCAATGATGCAATAGGATAGATTTCTTCTACTTGATTTTCTCTTTTCTCTATTTTATCCGCGTACCCATATGCTTTTGAAAAAATTGGTTTTTCATTCTCAATCAGTAAAAGGCTTCCTTTAAAATGTTCTTCTTCAATAATTGTGTCAATCTGTTTTTCAAAACTAGCCGTTTGGGTTACCCTAGACAGGTATTTTTGCTTAGTACCCAAAAATAAAAAAAATCCCAATAGAACAAGCATACTAATAAATAAAATCCATTGTTTTTTTTTCAAACAAGAAACACTTCCTTTTCTACCAGCTACACTATTACCATTTCACCAATAAGTTATTCAAAGAAAAATTTTATGGATTTCACTATCATTTATCTAAATCAATTCTACTAACAACTTATTTACCTAAAAGCAAATCTTTTCATTTTTTACTCATTCATTAGTCTTTATTTATAATATAACTCTTATTAATTAAAAAAACATATTTATTGGCATTTTTTCTTATTCTTTTTCTCTTATATTTTTCGTTTTATTATAACATTATTTTTATTTATTCATAGGAGCGAATTTTTCGCATTTGTATTTTTATCGTGTTAGTATTAACAAATAATTCAAATAAAAGGAGGAAAAAACAATGAAAGCACTTGACAGTATTGCTTTAACATTGCTTATTGTTGGAGGGTTAAATTGGCTTCTTGTTGGATTCTTTGAATTTGACCTAGTTGCAATGATTACGGGTGGTTCTACAACCATGTTTGCTCGAATTATTTATATTTTGGTAGGTCTAGCAGCTCTTTATTGTTTGAAGTTTTTCCCTCTTATTACAAGGGAACCTTCTATGAAAAGAGCACATCATTAATCCATTTTCCAACTTTTCACTATGAATTATTAAATAAAAGCTAGTAAATCGAAGGCGTAAGAGGAAGAAATCTTACGCTTTTTTTGTTTTTTGAGCGAATAATTTAAAAATTTTAATAATTTTTTATTTATCTTTCTTATAAGAAAACGATTTCTTTATGATTATATTGGACACAGCAAGTTATTCTTAAGAAATAGAGTGACTTGAAGTATCGTTAAAAAAATGATTAAATAGGGAGAAATTAAGGAAATTAACTATTCTTTAAGCTCATGGAACATAGAAGGGACATTATATTTTGAAAAAGAAAAGACTATTACCTTATGGCTTTATTTTTTTCATTTGTTTTTGCTGGTTTATTTATTATCTTTCTCCTTATACTATAAATTATGCGAAGGAATTAGGAATAATAAGAATGAACCATCAATCCAAAAAAGAAAAAGTGACTTTAGAACCATTAGACCTATTAAAAAAACCAAAGAGTCCAACGAAAGAATCAGTAAATTTTTATAAACATATCTCAACCATCTTAATGGACACTGCTGCTTCTTTTAGTGGTGAAGTAGGAATTTCTTACATAGATTTAACAACTGGTAATTATTGTTCGGTAAATGATCAAAAAGAATTTTATACGGCAAGCACAATCAAGGTTCCATTGACTATGTTGGTTGCTGATACTGTTACAAGTGGGGAAAAAAACTGGCAAGATAAAATTCCCTATCACGCAGAAACAGATTATGAAGAAGGAACTGGTATTCTTTGTTACAATACACAACCTGCCTATTCTCTAGGTACTTTACAAAAATATGCGATTATCTATTCAGATAATATTGCTAAAAATATGCTCTATGATACACTAGGTGGTAGTGAAACAGCAAAAAAAGAAATTTATAGTCGTTATTTAAAGAAAAAAGCACCTGATGATTTGGAAAATATCTCTTTTAATTCAAAAGATGCTGCAAGAATATTGACCATTCTTTACGAACAAAAAAGTAAAAATAAAGAATATCAACAAATCTATGAAAATATGAAAAATACAGTCTTTCATGAAAGAATGGAAACGGATCTGACCAAAAATAAAGTTGCTCATAAAATTGGTTCCTATAACAACTTTATTCATGATATCGGTATATTTGAAGCACCACATCCCTTTATTTTAACGATCTTTACAAATGGTGAAAATGGAAGTCAGTTTATTTCACAACTAACCGATGAAATTCGGAGTTTTCAAACAACTCATTACCCAGCTACATAGGTGAATAAAACGACATAATAAATAATAATGATAACTATGTTTAATATATAAGTTAGATTATCTTTATTTTATTAATAAAATAATAAAAACTAAATTTGATCATAGTGATCAATCATTATTACTTGTCAATATGATACTTATAACTACTTATAAATTTCACAAAAAGGTTATTATTTTTTAAAATTGTTAATTAAAAAATCACTTTAAATGAAATGTGAGGATATAGTTGATTATGAATGCTAAGCGTGCGTTAATTGTGATTGATTTACAAATTGGCCTTGGTTATGAGTTATATAATTTTAAACATGTATTAGAAAAAGTGAATCAGCGCATTGCTTTCTATCGAAAAATGAATCAACCAATTATTTTTATTCAACATAGTGATAAATCTTTATTGCGAGGATCAACCGATTGGAACTTTTTTCCAGAGCTTAATTATTATAAAGATGATTGGTTGATTGAAAAACATCACGCTAATGCTTTTTACCATACTTCCCTTTCAAACATTGCTTTCTAAATTGGCGATTCAAGAATTAGAATTCTCAGGAGCACAAATTGAATATTGTGTTGATACAACATTACGTATGGCTCACGGGTTGGAATATAAATGTTTTGTTAGTAAGAATGCCTGTACTACACTTGATAACTACTTATTAGATGCAGAAACAATTATTGATCATACTGAAGCAATCTGGCAATATCGGTTTGCTCAATTTTTAAATTAATTAAAAAAAACTGATGAGAATACATCAGTTTTTTTCTTTGATTATTTTTTACTATAACTTTTTTCCTAGCAACCTTTCAAATGGTTAATTGTTTTTTCATTAATATTCATTGAAACAAACAAAAATAGTTGTACACCATTTTTATTTAAACTACGATTTACATATTCAGAGATTTATTTATCTATCTGTGTTAACTAATTATTGATTAAGTACATCTAGTACCTGTGTGTAGGCATCTATTTGTGCATATAAACGTTGAATTTGAATTTCATTTTCAACATAATTAATCGAATTCCCTAAATCTTCTTGACGTTTATCTTCTAGACGTTCTACTTCCTTCTTAGCATCCATTGATAGTTTATTTACTTGATTTATCTTTTCTGACATTTTTAAGTCCTCCTCATTCATTCTTTGTACATAGCATACCGCTATTTTCTTTATGATACAAAAATTATGCGTTTGATGAATTGTTAGCTTTGTACCTAACTATAATTTTTTAATCAGACTAGCAATTAAGCAGATTTATTAACTGCAAATTTTTGTTTAACTATGCATTTAATCTCCAACATATCAAATAAGCATTTAAAATCTTTTATTAGTAATTTACTATAAATATAACTAAATGTTTTTACCATGTTTAATAGTTATCCACCTGTTTAACTATTTATTTGATTTTTCAAACGAACTTTTCATTGTTTATCTTTACAAAGCGACTATTTCTCAACTTTTAAATAATTCTTTTTTAACTGATTAAGATTATTTCATCAATCCATTCTATAATTTTTGCTATGATGGTATATTTGTTAAAATTATAGAAATTTTAATACAATGAATACATCTAAATTCAGTCTCAATAAATTTATTCATTATTTATAATTAGATTTCAATTTTTTAAGAAACAATTTTTCGGTACTTTTAAGATCCCATCATTCTATCAAAATCATTATGCTTGCTTTATAGTCACATTGTTTAACAACTTAATGGATCAACTAAACAACTCGATTATTAACTGTTCAATTACTTATTTTATTTTTAATTTTTAGAGATTTTGTATTTACAAAAAGACAAATTTTATATATATTTATAGTTATCCAGTTAGAAAAAATAAATTGATTATAATATTTATCGTAATCAGGAAGCGTTTTCTTTAAAATAACTAGTTCTATTTTGTATTCATAAAACGATTTACCTTTTAAATTTTCCTATCTTCACCGCATATTTATGAATACAACCTAAATTCCTATACCTAATTATTATAAAAGATAAGGAGTATTTATGAAAAAAATTATTAGTTTAAGTATGGTATTAACGTTTGGAATGTTACTTTCTGCATGTGGATCAAGCAAAGATGCTGCCAAATCTCAAGAATCAACGAATTCTAGTCATCCAATAAAAAATGAAAAAAAGGCTGCTAAGAAAAAGATTCCTAAGACTGTCACCAGTTCAGACTTTGTAAAATCAGCAGATGAAGCCAGCTTTGATGGTAAGGTCCTAAAAGGAAATACCTATACCATCAAAATGCAACAGAACCATTAAAAGCTGCTATATTATCAGATAATAAATATCAAGCTTCTGAGAATGTTGATGTTAAACCAGGCAATATTGTTTCTAATATAATAGCGTATGAATTAACAGATGCAAAAACACCAGTGACATTAACAGCAGCAAGTATGGGAACTGTATTTGGCGAAACTGAATTTGCCATAAAATAGAATATTGCGATTATTTCCTAGTAATCAAAAAGTTCAGCGCTCATTACCTGTATATTCCAGAAAAGAGAAAGCTTAAAAAGATCAACCAAATGACTGATTATATTATTTCTGGATTAATGTTTTGGTCAAAATAAAAAGGTCCTTAGAAACGTTAATTTCTAAGGACCAAGGTAATAAGGTGTAAGGAAGGTACAGGATTTGAACCTGCGCGCCGATATTATCGGTTCGCCGGATTTCGAGTCCGGTGCATTACCACTCTGCCAACCTTCCATGTCATTCTACTTTATTTTTCATCTTTTTAATTTATTTGTCAAGTGCTATTTTAGGATAAGTTTCACCAACAGTCATGTTTATTATTTTTATTCTCTAGATCAATAAATAGATGAATTAATTTATGTAATCGAGTTAAACATTATCTTTTCAAGATAATAAAAAGAGTACAAACAGTTTTCATCGTCTATACCCTTTTCCTGTTAATTATCGGTACTTATAATATTTAGACGAATTTTTTTTGTACCATTAATTGGCACACTATAAATGATTGTTCGGATAGCTTTTATAATTCGCCCTTGTTTCCCAATAATATGTCCCATATCCTCGGGTGTCATTTTTAAATTATATTCAAGGAAAGATTGAGTTTCCTCTACAGTCAACTCAATCAAATTTGGGTGATTTACTAATGGACGAACAATAGTTAAGATTAATTCCTTTACATCTACTGTCATCTTAATCCCCTTATTTCTTTGTATATTTTGCTTCATGGTGTTTTTTCATAATGCCTTCTTTAGACAAAATATTACGTACTGTATCAGAAGGTTGTGCACCTTTAGATAACCAATCTAAAACTGATTCTTCTTTTAATACTACTTCTGCTGGATCCTTTAAAGGATTATATGTACCAACAGTTTCTATAAAACGTCCATCACGTGGAGAACGAGAATCTGCAACTACAATACGATAAAATGGATTTTTTTTAGCTCCCATACGTTTTAAGCGAATTTTTACTGCCATTGTTTTACACCTCCATTAACTTTTTCACATTTATTAGTTTATCAGATTTAGCAAATACTGTAAAGACTTTTTTCTTGACACCTTAAAATAAATTTTTATTTTATTTATTGGCTACCGAGAATGATATATTGAAATTAAGAATGTTTTTATTTAAATATCAACCTATTTTATTTAAAAGACAGGGAGTGACGCTTTCTGTTTTCTAGATTGCCTATTTCTATCTAAATAATAGGAGGAGTATTATAATAAATAATAGAAATAAAATGAATGGAGGCAGGAATTTATGCAGAAAAAATTGGTTTTCTTGTAGGAAGCTTAAGAAAAGGATCTTATAGTAAACAAATTGCGCAGGCAGTTGCTAAACTTTTACCTCAAGATTATACCCCAGTATTTGTTGATCTGAGTCATTTAGAAATATATAATCAAGATTTAGACGATGACTCCATGCCTACAGAGGCTTGGAAAACATTCAGAAAAGAAATCAGGCAATTAGACGGTATTATTTTTGTGACACCAGAGTATAATCGCTCTGTTCCTCCTCTTTTGAAAAATGCTTTAGACGTTGGTTCACGTCCATTTGGAAAAAACGCTTGGGATAACAAGCCTGCATTAGTTATCAGTGTAGCTCCAGGAGCAATCGGAGGCTTTGGTGCCAATCATCATTTAAGACAATCACTGGTCTTTGTAAAAGTTCCAACACTACAACAACCTGAAGCTTATATCTGTAATGTAACAAACCTGTTAGGTGAAGACGGCACTGTTGCCAAAAACACCCTAGATTTTTTAAAAACTATTATAAATGCTTATATCGACTTTTTTGAAAAATTAACTAAATGAAAAACAACTAATAATAAAATAGCACCCTACTATTATTTTCTAGCAAGGATGCTATTTTATTATTAGTTGGAAAAAATGAATGTAAAAAGTGAATGTCATGAATTAAATTCATTTTATTTCTTTTTCTTCTTCTTTTTCTTTTTCTTCATCATACGATTGACAGCCATTTTTCCAAGTTTTCCCTTAATACCGCCACCAAGCATTTGATCCATACCAGGAATGTTCATATTTCCTTTAGACATCTGTTGCATCATTTTTTGTGATTCCTTAAATTGTTTAATCATACGATTTACTTCTATTACGCTATTTCCAGATCCAGCTGCAATTCGTCTGCGTCTACTTGGATTCAATAAGTCAGGATTTTCCCTTTCAGCAGGCGTCATTGAAAACACGATTGCTCGTTTGCGTTCAATATCTTTAGGATCTACCTTAATATTATCCATTCCGGGCATATTATTCATGCCAGGAATCATTTTAACCAAATCTTCAAGGGGACCCATTCCCATTACTTGATCAAGTTGTTCGATAAAATCATTGAAATTAAAACGATTTTCATTCATTTTCTTAGCAAGTTCTTCTGCCTTTTTTTCATCATAATCTTGCTGTGCTTTTTCAATTAAAGTCAGCATGTCACCCATACCTAAAATACGGCTTGACATACGATCAGGATGAAAGACTTCTAAGTCTGTTAGCTTCTCGCCTGAACCAACATATTTAATAGGCGCTCCAGTAACTGCCCGTATGGATAGTGCAGCTCCACCTCTTGTATCACTATCTAATTTAGTGATTACCACTCCTGTAATGCCTAATTGTTGATTAAAACTTTCAGCAACATTTACTGCATCTTGTCCTGTCATGGCATCGACAACGAGCAAAATCTCATTAGGTTGTGCTAATTCTTTAATTTGCTTTAATTCATCCATTAATGCTTCATCAATATGCAAACGTCCAGCTGTATCAATCAAGACATAGTCATTTTTTTTTCTTTTGCTAGAGCTATTCCCTGACGAACAATTTCAACTGGATTGATTTCTGTTCCTTTATCAAAAACCGGAACATCTAATTGTTGGCCTAATACCTTTAATTGTTCAATGGCTGCTGGCCGATAAACATCAGCAGCAATCATTAATGGACGAGCATTTTCCTGTTTAATCAAATAGTTAGCTAGTTTTCCAGTAAAAGTTGTTTTCCCTGCACCTTGTAAACCAGCCATCATAATAATTGTTGGGATTTTAGGTGCTTTATTTAACCCAACAGCTTCAGAGCCTAATGTTTTAGTTAATTCTTCATCGACTATTTTTACAATTTGCTGTGCAGGTGTTAAGCTCTCTAGTACTTCCGTTCCTACTGCCCGCTCACGTACACGTTTAACAAAATCTTTTATAACTTGTAGATTTACATCTGCTTCAAGTAAAGCTAAGCGGATTTCTCTCATCATTTCTTTTACGTCTGCCTCTGTTACCTTGCCCTTACGACGTAGTTTTCCCATTGCTTGTTGTAAGCGTTCTGTTAGATTTTCAAAAGCCATTATTTCATTCCTCTACTTCTTGAATTTGTAAAATGTAATTGATTAATGCCTGATCTTTTGGATAGGTCTCTTTTATGTAAATAGTTAATTGATCTAGAATATCTCTTCTTACTATATAATTAGAATATAGATGTAGTTTCCGTTCATATTCTTCTAAAATTTTTTCTGTTCGTTTAATATTATCATAAACGGCTTGACGACTGACTTGGTATTCTTCTGCAATTTCACCCAATGAAAAATCATCTGCATAGTATAGCTCAATATAATTCATCTGTTTTTCTGTTAATAATGTCGCATAAAATTCAAATAATGCATTCATACGATTTGTCTTTTCAATTTCCATACTAAATACCCCAATCTTCAACACTTTCTAGGTTATCGATTTTGCTAAAAATAGTCAACACTTCAAATCGATTTTCAAAAATTTTTCTTGATGCAGCTGGTTTTTAAAAACAATCATTATAGATAAATAGTATGCAAATTGCCATTTCTTTACTTAGAAATACGAGTAACAAAGATTGAAAAAATGTCTATTCATTTTTTGGTTTTTACTGAAACAAAACTTTTCATAATATACGTCTACTAGTAATGAATTGTCCTATAGCAAAATTACAGGAAATGTATAGGATATTATTTTTGTCACTACCTTTTATTATACCATGATTTCTTATGCTTGTGCGAATTCAAATAAATTTCTCTATCAAGAATTAACCCCTATAACTTTTTTAATTTACCAAACTTTTTACTTTTCTTAATCAAATAGACACTTCTTTTCATTATTTTTAATTAATAGTATAACTAGTTAGGTAAAGATAGTAATTCAGGCATAAAAATGCTAAAATAAAACAGATAATGAAAGAAATGGGGATTCATGGTGACAGAATACTTAAATGTTGGAAAAATCGTTAATACACAAGGAATTAAAGGCGAGGTACGGGTCATCTCACAAACTGATTTCCCAGAAGAACGCTATAAAAGAGGCGCAAAATTAACTTTATTTAATAAAGATAAAGAACCAATTGAATTAGTTATAAAATCACATCGAAAGCATAAAAACTTTGATATTTTAAGTTTTGAAAATCATCCATCAATCAATGACGTAGAGAATTATCGTGATGGTATTCTTAAAGTCAAAAAAAGTCAATTAAGTGATCTACCTGAAAATGAATTTTATTATCATGAAATTATTGGATTAACTGTCATTGATGATCAAGGACAGAAAATTGGTCATATTAAAGAAATCCTTTCACCCGGCGCTAACGATGTTTGGGTAGTAAAGCAAAATGATGGAACGGAGCTTTTATTACCTTATATTGATTCGGTTATCCAATCCGTTGACCTAACAAATAAGAGTGTGCAGGTCATAATTCCAGAAGGACTCATTGATGATGAGAATTGATATATTAACCTTATTCCCAAGAATGTTTGAAGGCCCACTTGGTGAATCCATTATTGGTAAGGCTGTAGATAAAGAATTATTAAATATTCATATCTCTAATTTCAGAGAATTTTCAGACAATAAGCATCAAACAGTAGATGACTATCCTTATGGTGGTGGTGCCGGCATGTTACTAAAAGTGCAGCCAGTTTATGATAACTTACAAGAGATTAAACAAGAAACACCACATATAAAAAAACGAATCATTTTATTGGATCCTGCAGGTACACCCTTTGATCAAACCATGGCTGAGGAGTTCGCAAAAGAGGAACAATTAATTTTTATTTGTGGTCACTACGAAGGCTACGATGAACGTATCCGTTCCTTAGTCACTGATGAAGTTTCTTTGGGTGATTACGTTTTAACAGGTGGTGAATTAGGTGCCATGGTAATGATTGATGCAACTGTCCGTTTATTGCCCAGTGTATTAGGAAATGATCTATCTGCTCAAACAGACTCTTATAGTACAGGTTTGCTTGAACACCCTCAATATACACGACCTGCTAACTTTAATGATATGTCAGTACCAGAAGTATTAACAAATGGCAATCATCGTCTCATCGCTAACTGGCAAAAAAAAGAATCTTTACGACGTACCTACCTAAGACGTCCCGATTTATTAACAAATTTCAAATTAACGGAAGAAGATCGACAATTATTGGATGAAATTATCGCTGAAGAGGACAAAGAATAGTTCATAAAAATTTCTTTACAAGTGATTATTATTTATGGTAGACTAATTTGGTGGGTATTATCCCCAACGATTACAATGTTCCGCTGTGAAAGAGAATTCATAAGAACATTTGGAAATAAGGAGAAAATTAATATGAATCCATTAATTCAAGAATTGACACAAGAACAATTACGTACTGATATTCCAGCTTTTCGTCCTGGTGATACTGTACGTGTCCATGCCAAAGTTGTTGAGGGTACTCGTGAACGTATCCAAATATTTGAAGGTGTAGTTATTAAACGCCGTGGCGCTGGTATCAGCGAAACTTATACCGTTCGTAAAATATCTAATGGTATTGGTGTTGAACGTACTTTCCCATTACACACACCACGTGTTGCCCAAATTGAAGTTGTTCGTTATGGTAAAGTTCGTCGTGCAAAACTTTATTACCTACGCGCACTTCACGGAAAAGCTGCACGTATCAAAGAAATTCGCCGCTAAGCGATAATACAACTATTTTAGTAGTTGAAAGCAGAAAAGAATCCTTGTTGAACAAGGATTCTTTTCTTTTGTTTAAACGCCCGTATTGATAAAAGTATTTTAAATAATTTCTATACTAGATCAATTTCTTCTTTTTTCTATCGGAAATTATCAATCCAAATACAATAATGCCTTGCAGGGAATCTTGTAAAGATTAATTTTTTTAAACATTCCTCAAATTATTGATAAATATGTGATTAAAATGAACAAAAAAGCTCCTTTATAAAATAAACTGCTTGAAAAGATTCCATTATTCATTGAATCAGAAGTTTTCTTCACTTCTCTTTTTAGTAGGTTTAGTATTCAAAGATTTATTAATTGCTATTTTTAATGTTATGCACTATAAAACAACCTATCAGATTATACTGAAAAAATATATTTAAAATAAACAATTAGCTTTTAAATAATTCTCAATTTGTAGGGTCATCTTTCTTCCTCTCTAAATTTTGATAAAAATCTTAAATAGTCCGAATTTTCTGTATTTTTTATCTTGATATTTCGATATCTTTCTAACTAATTATTCTATTCTTATTTTCTAAAATGAAATCTCAATGCATTTGAACACAATATACAAAAAACTAATGTAGCCATTTGCATATTAACAGAATAGGTTATAACAACAATATGAGATAGAAAATGCTACAAATTACATGTATATTATTTTTTTATTCTAAACCTTTCTCTCCTCATTTTTTAATTGAATAAATATTTGCAATACAAAATAATAAAATCGTAAAAACCATAAAAACAATTAAATGTATGAATACATTAGACATATCAAAGCTTGTTGTCGTCCAATGCTTTGCCAGCTCTATCCTGAAAGAGTTGAAAGGAATAAAATCTGATATTTTTTTCATTATTCCTGTAAATTCAAAACTACCAATTGTACCAGTGAGGATAGCAATTCAAAAATAGGCAACCATGGCAATTCCTTGTACAGTATTAAATCCCTTAAAAAACCAAGCAATAGTAAATGCTAAAAAATAAAAAGAAATAGTAACTATTAAAATTCCAAAGATCATTAATAATAAGGCGGCTAAACTAGGAACAGGTAAAGGAAGAACAACTTGTAGTACCAGAAAATAGAGAAGACAAATACCATTAACCATAAAAAGGATTGAAATAAACTTTGCAAACAGTTGTTTCAGTTTTGTATAACCGAATAAAGAAAACCGTATAGATATTTCTTCCTCAATATCTTTAGCAAAAGCGATCGTAAAAGGCAGCATAACTAATCCCAATGGTATCATTGGCAGACACATTGTAAAAGTCATTTCTGCCAGCTCCCTATTTTGTTCTATATCATTGGAGGCGTGACAATCACCTATAGCTAGCATTAATGGTAATAATCCACCAACAATTATCCCAATACTATATCCAAAGGTATTTTTCAATTCAAATTCGATGTAATGTTTCATCTCACTTCTCCTAACATTTTTTACTTTGACTAATAGCATTCAAATAAATAAGTTCAACGTTGTTATTTGAAATGGAAAATTTTCTTCCTGAACTGGCTAATACTTTAATTACTTCCTCTTCTGCTGTTTTGCTGGAAAAAGAAAAAGCTTGTTTTCCTTTCTTACTGATAATTTGTCTGCCTGTTGGAAGGGTGAGTTTTTTCCTGTCTCCTTCAACGATAATTGTTGAATAGCCAATGTATTTTTTAAACAACTCTTTAACTCTACCAAAATCGATTAAACTACCTTTATTAATAATTAGTAATTTATTCGCTAATTTTTCAATTTCATCAAAATAATGTGTGACTAACAAAAGTGTGGCATTTTTTCCTAAATACCATTCTTGAATTTTCTCCATTAATCTATTACGTGCCTCAAAATCTAAACCTGCTGTCATTTCATCAAAGCAAGTTAGAGAAGCATCTTGATATAAAACCATGATCAACGTTAATTTTTGTTTTTGGCCACCAGACAATTGTGTTACTTTCTTCTTTAACAGACTTTGAAATTCAAAATATTCGATCAATGCCATTAGCTTGTCGTCTTTTTTTAGTTTAGTTTTCAACAATCCTTCCATAATCGTTTGACAAGTCAAAACATTGGGATAAGGATTTTCCTGTAAATGAACAGCAATATTTTTCGGTTTTTTTATATATCCAGTATAGGTTACCTGATTCGTAATCGCTTTTATCAAGGTTGATTTTCCTGCTCTATTAGGCCCTAGAATGCCAACAATATCATCTTCTTGAATATTCATTTCACCCTGTAGATCCAATGCTATAACATCTTTATACTTAACTTGAAGATTCTGAATTTTTAACATCATCTTTCCCCTTCTAATCTATCTAGTAGATTATGATTTATCTCTCTGATTTTTCTTCAAATCGTGGTTTAACTCTCTAACAATTAATTTATTTTGAAATATTACAACACTATATGCAACAAAATAGACAACTGCAATACTCAAAATTAAATGGGTGAAATTTTGAATAGGATAATTAATTCGATATAAAATACAGACAAAAAGTGTGATTACACTATAGTGAATGATTAAGGAGGTTAAAAAACTGATTCTTTCAACTTCAAAGATACTAGTTGTAACTCCTGTAAATATAGAAATCAAAAAAACCATGGTAATCGTTTTATGAGTTACAACTGTTGAACCATTGAAATAAATAAGAGCTAAATAAATAAATGAGCCCATGCCTAAACTTGATGCTATTTTTGTGCGCCATTTCATTTTTGAATCCTCCCATTATCTTTTTTAAAACTTTTAGGCAGCAAACAACTAGTTAACTATCATAGACTTAACTAGTTGTATACTACTTCACTTTTCGTAAAAATTACATATAAAAATACACAAGTGGTTATTTTTAATACATAAGTGGTTTAATTACTCAGAGCTTTTAAGGTCTTTTTTAAATTTGGAACATAACGTCTACTAATCATTAAATTTTCATGACTTGTTATTTTTAAAATAAAGTTCCCATTCTTTTTTGCGTAAAATTTTTCAATAGATAAAGAATTTACGACCGTATTTTTTGAAATCTGTATAAATTCTTCTGGTAATAGTTTAATAAAATTTGAAAGTGAATCTTTAATAAAAAGAATGTTCTCATTTGTATAAAAAAATATTTTTCGCTCTAAATATTCCAAATATAGAATATCTAAAATTTTTAACTGAACATATTCTTTGGAATCAATATTCTGTGCAACAATTGTATAATTACTTTCTTTTAAAAGACTAATTGCTTTTTCTATAGAGGGTGTTACTTGGAAAATATTAAATATGGCTGATTCTTTACTATCTAATTTTTCTAAAATTCTATTTATTGTAATTTTCATTCTCTATTCATCTCTTTCTATTAATAGGCAAGTTATGACACTATTTTAAAATAGATTTTATTCATTCACTAGCTCAATTGGTTATTTTCTTGTTGATTATCTGATTATAAATAAATACAGATGAAGATATTTTCAAGTAATGGTTTATTTATTTAGCTCTCTTATTATTTATTGAAGGGCAAATTTTCGTATCTTCTTCATTCAAAGAATATAATTTAAGATGTTGAGATTCCTGTACTACATTAGTATGCTGCCAATTACCAATGAGTTACACACTTTTTATTATACCGATTAAAAACAATAATTTTTTATATTTTTAAATCAATCAGTATAAAAAACCATTGTTTTTAAACAATGGTTTTTTATACTGGTTTTATTTTTAACTTATCTTAAATCTTTTTCTCAACTTAGGGAGATGACCTTCATGAATTGAAACTTTATATTTTTCTCTTAATATAGTAACTTTTGTTTTGATAAACTATCATTAACACCCATACACTCAAAATAAATTTATTTTAAAACAGGTTGTTACTCTATAAACGAATGGGATTTCTTAACTTATGATTGTATAACTTATTTATCTTTTTAATAAGGAATTCATCTAAAATACTTAGGAATCAAAACGGATAATTGTTCATTAGCTTCATCGTTTATTTAAAACAGGGTTTGATAAACCAAAAATAAGTTTAAGATGGTTAAAATAATGGTAATAATCCAGGCTAAAATGCTTACCCATAACGGATTGACAAACCTGCCCATTAATTTTTTATCACTGGTATAGATTGTTAATGGAATAATTGAAATAGGTAAAGCAATACTTAAGAAAACTTGTGTGTATAATAACAAGTCTTCTACTGCAGATTCTTTATTTCCATAAATTATTACACAAATAATTACAGGAATAATCGCAAGCAACCGAGTCATAACACGACGCATCCAAAGTGGCATTTTTAAATGAATAAATCCTTCCATGACAATTTGTCCTGATAACGTTCCTGTAATTGTTGAATTTTGACCAGAGGCTAACAAAGCAATTGCGAATAACATACTTAGGAAAGGACTGGCAATCTTTCCGACAATAGATGGATTTTTTAATGCATCATACAAATCTACAAATTTTCCTAATTCACTATTTTTTCCATAAAATAAGGCTGCTCCCAAAATTAATAATAAACAATTAACGATAAAAGCAAGAAATAATTGTAGATTAGAATCCCAAATTGTAAAACGAATCGCCTTAGCGATTTCTTGCTCATTTTTTCTATCAAACATCCTAGCCTGTGAAATAGAAGAATGTAGATACAGATTATGTGGCATAACCGTGGCACCAACAATACCTAAAGCCAAAAATAAGGTAGATTGGTTTGTAGCAATTTTAGTATTCGGAATAAAACCCATGAATAATTCTTTTATATTGGGATTTGCTAAAATCACTTCATAGGCAAATACAAAAAAAACAATGGTAATCAAACTAACAACAATCACTTCAATTTTTCGAAATCCTAATTTGGTTAAAAACAGCAAAAGTAAGACATCAAATGCTGTAATTAATACACCCAATAACAAAGGAAACCCGAATAGTAGCTCTAATGCAACCGCCCCACCAATAATTTCAGCAATATCTGTTGCCATAATGGCTAATTCTGTAATTATCCACAAAACAAAGCCTAATTTTTTACTTGTATGTGCTCTAGTTGCCTGTGCTAAATCATGACCCGTAACAATGCCCAACTTTGCCGCCATGCTTTGTAATAACATTGCTATCAAACTTGAAAAAAGAATAACACTTAACAAGATATATTTATGTTCTGCTCCTCCAGCAATTGAAGTAATCCAATTTCCAGGATCCATATAGCCAACGGCAACCAATGCTCCCGGTCCACTGTAAGCAAGTAACATTTTAAAAAAGCCAGCATTTTTAGGTACGGCAACTGTATTGTTAATTTCTTCTAAACTTGGTCCATTCGCATAATGGAATAATTTTCCTTTATCTTTTTTTTCTTTGGTCATTCCAATCCCTCAATTGTTTTTTTCATTTAACTAATCTATAGGAAATCGATTCATTTTTCTTAATCATTATTAGTATCGCTTTCTTTTTATTTCTTTTATAATAAATATAGAATTAAAATGAATATATTGATCAAATTGACTAGTAATTGGGTATTTCACTTAGTAGATAAATCTTTCACTTAACCCAAGTATAGCAAACCGATAGATAATTGAGAAAGAATTTACTTCTAATAGATTCATGGCTTGTATAAATAATTTACCAAATTGTATTTTTAATACAATTATTTCATTTTTAACCAATAGATCATTTCATCTGAATTGACTATTTATTCTTGATGTTAGGTGTTGAAAAATGCGTTATTCACAATTAAGTATTTCCCATATTTGTCGGTTTTTAAATGAAGCTCGACTATCTTTTAAAAATGTCCTTTTAATGCATGGTTTTATTTTATTTGTTTTTTTTCCATTGTTATCAAGCTGCACTCGCATTATTTTAAAACATAGCAAAATTCCCTATTTGTCTTATGATTTACTGCCATCTATTATTACTGATCATCCATTTGCTTTGTTTTTTCTCACTCTTTTATTAATTGTCGTTGTTCTAGCTGCTTTTTTTGAGTTTACTTTTTTATTACTAACCGTTTTTTTTATAAAAAAAAAGCAGCCTATTACGGTTTTGCAGCTCATTCATGGAACATTGCTACAAATTAAGAAAATTCGGCCACTTACTTTTTTATTTTTTTTATTTTATTTCTTTTTAATCTTACCAATTAGTTATATAAATTTTCATTCGGATGTTTTAGCTAAAATAAAAATACCTGCTTTTATCCTAGATTTTATTTTTGCTAATCGGGTAATTCTTATCTCTATCTATATACTTTATTATCTAGTTATAACTTATCTTGGTATTCGACTCATTTTTGCATTGCCACAATTAATCTTAGTTCGATCGATTTCATTTTGTCAATCACTCAAAATAAGTTGGAAAAAAACACGTCATCAAACCTGGCGCCTTGTAATTCAAATGTTAGCTATTTGGCTTTTTATTATTCTTCTCTTGCTAATTGCTTCCTTGCTAATTTTTTTAGGGCAGTGGTTTGTTGAACAATTTTTTAGTTCCTATTCATTTATCAGTGCTGTTATTGCAATGACCTTATTGCAATGCCTGTTTTTATTAAATATAGTCTTATCCTCTTTAAGTATTCTCTATATTATTATTGAAAATATGTCGGTGAATCAATTACTTCCAGATTTACCAGAATGGTTCTCAGTGAAAAAAAAGAAAAAGTTTTCTTATACACGAAAAGGAAAAAGTTTGCTATTGATTATGACGTTTCTTTTTAGTATTGGTGTAGTCATCTATAATGCCAATTATCTACGTTCTGCCTCAAAAATTTATCCATTAGCAATTTCTCATCGTGGTGTAAATGGGACTAATGGTGTGCAAAACACCTTACCTGCTCTCATAAGTACCAGTAAAGCAAAACCCAACTATGTAGAAATGGATATTTATGAAACAAAAGACAAGCAATTCGTTGTCATGCATGACTTTGACTTAGACCAGTTAGCTGGGATAAAAAAACGAGTAAACCAGTTAACACTTAAAGAACTACAGGCACTCACCGTTAAGGAAAATGGAAAAACAGCTTCTATTTGTTCATTTGATGACTATTTAAAAACTGCTAAAAATTTGAATCAAAAATTAATCATTGAAATTAAAACAACCAAACAAGACACATCGGATGTAATCGATCTATTTATTAAAAAATATCGAACGATTATTTTGAAGGAACATCATTTTATTCATACATTAACTTATGAAACAGCCATTCAATTGAAACAAAAAGAGCCTCGATTTTATGTTGGCTATATTGTTCCCTTTAATGTTGTGGGACCACCAATTGGGCCAGTTGATTTCTTTTCAATGGAATACAGCACGCTCAACCGAAACTTTATTAATGCCGCCCATGAAGATGGAAAAAAAAGTTTTTGCATGGACGGTAAATGATAAAGCTGGGATGAAACGGTTAATGTTTTATGGGGTTGATGGCATTATGACTGATGAGCTAACGATTTTAAAGAAGACCATGCAGACTGATTTAAAACATCCAACCTACTCTGACAAATTATTTAATTTTGTAATAGGTATTAATTAATTAATCAATTAAAAACTTAGCATACAAACGTTACAATATACGCTCATGCTAAGTTTTTATTATGATTTATAAATAAAGACAATAGAATGATAACCAACAAAGTATTAAAAAATTCTATAAAAAATTAATGGAATCTAACATATAATCCTACTTATCGAATTAATTTACTTGATAGAAACTTTCATCAATATTACATGAAATTTATATTTTTTATTCAAAAAACTATTGCTGAATGGATTCATTTGTTCTTAAAAGATTTAAAAGTACTCGATCTTACTTTCAAAGGAATTAATCATTTTTTACTTTCAAACGCTTTTTACCTTCCGGACACATATAAAGCAAAGGACAAACTGGACACTTAGGATTTCTAGCAAAGCAATGATAGCGGCCAAAAAAAATCAATGTATGATGTGTTTTTATCCATAAATGCTTAGGTACCTTTTTTTTAAGCGTCTCTTCTACCTGTGAAACGTTCGCTTTTAACGAACAAAAACGTAACCGTTTAGAAACTCTTTCTACGTGTGTATCTACAGCTAATGAGGGTTCATTAAACATATCTGCCATAACAACATTTGCTGTTTTTTGACCTACTCCTGGCAAACTCATTAGTTCCTTATGCGTTTGAGGTACCTGACTATCAAATCGTTCAACTAATTGTTCAGCACATGCCTTAATATTTTTTGCTTTATTTCTGTATAATCCAATTGTTTTTATTTTTTCTATAATTGCTTCAATCGGTGCATTTGCTAGAGCTTCTGGCGTTGGATAAGCGGCAAATAAGGCTGGTGTTACTTTATTTACAGAAACATCTGTAGTTTGAGCACTTAGACTAACGGCAATAAGATATTCAAATGGATTCTTGCGATTTAGCTCCCCTTTAGCATTTGGAAACATTTCATACATAATATTGATTGCTTCCATTGTTTTCTCTTTAGAAAGCATTTAAGAGCCTCCTAACTATCTTCCTCTGGATTTAACCAATTATGTAAAGTTATTTTTGTTGCTGCATTTGTCTGTTCTTTTTGATTTTCAGTAATTTCTTTTTGTAATAACGATTGTTTTCTTCTTTTCCGATCTTCAGCAATTTGTTCTTTTGTTGTCAGATTTTTTCTTTCCCAGGTTAGAAGAATACGATCAATATACTTCAAGCTATAGACCTGATTTAAGACGGCTTCTTTTAATGCTAAACAAATGATTTCAGGTTGATAATGGTCTACTTCTAGCCATTGACCAATGGTTTCAAGTTCAATGGGAGATAACTGCCGTGCGAATTCTTTTTCAAACGTTTGATACAATTGGCGAACTTTATCTACAGATGTGGCTGATTCTTGTTTGGCTTGTTGCTTTAATCCATAAATTTTTTGAAAAATAGGGAATAAATCATAAGTATCCATCATTCTACCTTGGGTATTTTGTTTGGTACGTATAATAATGAACCCCTTGTTTACCAATTGGTTCAATAATTGGTAAATCTTACCTGGAGATTTACCCATTATCTGACTAATAGCTGTCAAATTAGGAAATAAATCACCTGTATTTTGTGAACGAAATAATTGAAGCCAAAATAAAAACTCTTCATCTGTTAATCCCAATCTTTGATAATTCTCAATAACTAAATTAGAAATTGTCGTTTCTCCAGCTTTTAAATATTCATCAATAGATAACATCACCGATATTCAACTCCTGACTAGCTGTTTGTATCTTTTAAAAGCATACAACCTTATCTCTAATTAAACAATCAAAAAATTCATGATTCAAATTTTTTGATTGTTTAAATTTTAAATTTAATGTTTTACTCTGTTTTATTCAATAAAAGGAAGGCTCTTCTCATCATGTCGTTTAATTATAAATGAGATAAAAGATGAATTTTTTATTAATAATTAAATCATCAAGCAGAAAAAACTTCTTACAATAACGATTACCAATAATCTAGTCATTTTATTAAAAATAAAAATTTAGTAAACTTAAAGTTGCAAGACGTTTTATCATGAATTCTTTCTAGGTAGACGTTTTCCCCAATATTGAAACAAATCTATCCGTAGTGCACCATTGTATAATTTACGTTTTTTTGTTGCTTTTTCTCCATAGTCCGTTTCAAAACCAAGATCGCTTGTTAATATATATTTACTCCAAGTGTCTAATGGCTGAAAAACTTTTCCTAGTTCTTTATAAAGTTGATGAACCGTCTCTTCCTCACCCAGACGTTCACCATAGGGTGGGTTAGCAACCATGACACCATAATCTTTTGTTGTTTTAAAATCTTTCACTGCCAATTGTTTAAATGTGATGGAAGACTCCAAGTTTGCTTCTTGTGCATTTCGATGTGCAATATCAATCATTTTACCATTAATATCTGATCCAGTAATATCTAGTTCAATTTCATAATCAGCTTGATATTTAGCTTTTTCACGAACTGCTTTAAAAATAGGTTCATCAAACCAATCCCAAGTTTCACAAGTAAAACTACGATTAAAGCCTGGAGCAATATTACGGCCAATTAAAGCAGCTTCAATACAAATAGTACCTGAACCGCAAACTGGATCATAAAATGGCCGATCCTTTCGCCAATTTGTTAACATTACCAAGGCAGCCGCCATAGTTTCTTTTAAAGGCGCGCCTCCTTTTTCTAAACGATATCCTCGTTTAAATAAACTAGGTCCTGTTGTATCTATTGTCAGTGTCACTTGATCTTTTAATAAGGCAACTTCAATTTGAAAAAGAGCACCCGTTTCAGGCAAAGGGGTTGTACTTGGTCGATGATAAACACTTTTTAACCGTTCGACAATTGCTTTTTTAGTGATTGCCTGACAATCTGGCACACTGTATAATTTAGATTTAATTGATTTTCCTGCTACAGGAAATTTTGCACCCAGAGGTAAATAATCCTCCCATGGTAATGCCTTAACCTTTTCAAACAATTCATCAAAACTTAAAGCCGAAAATTCACCAATAACTATTTTAATACGATCAGCTGTCCGTAACCATAAATTGGTGGTCGCAATTGTTGTCTGGGTTCCTTGAAATAATGCCTTGCCATTTTCTACCTGACAAGGAATATCTAAAGCACGGAGTTCCTTACCGACTAATGCTTCAATGCCACTTGCAGAAGTTGCCATCAAATTAAAAATTTTCTCATTTGTCATATTTTTTCCTCTTTTTTATATGTTTATTTCTATATATTTGTCTAAGCTAGCATTTTAAAATAATTTTTCATTCTAAAAAAAGGATGTGAGAAGAAATGAAATCCCACACCCTTTTTTCTAACTTCAAATAATTAGACATTTTGATCGTCAGGTTATTAAAAGTACTCATAATATTTCTTTTGTATTTCTTTTCCTAGGTAAATTATTCAGCAAAATGTTGATAAAAATAAAATTAAATTTAGCAGTTATTCATCATTTTATATATGGTTATCAATTGCATTGGTTACTATTTTGTTCCTGATTCATTGTAATTTTCTATAAGCCATGTTCTGTCTCTAGATTCTCTCAGGAAAAGAATTTAGAGGGTCATCATCTATCTACAGAAAAATTTCTGTCTCTTCTACTCGTTCATTTCCTTTAGAAGAGTGCCCCTACCATTGTTTGGGTTGCTCGCTCGAGGGGTTTATCGCGTTCCACCGATCTTGTTTCCAAGTCGCTTCGTCACTGTGACACTTTATAGAGTACTTTGGCATAGTTTCCCTTAGCCATTTTCTCTGCCGTTATCTCTTTAGAGATACCTTAGCTTATGGTTTTGCTAAGCACGAACACTACAGACATCTCAGCCTGTGCGAGCATGGACTTTCCTCAGCCTATATAATATAGACCGCGATCACCCGAAAATTACAAAGTTAATTTTATTAATACTAATTCTTTGTCTGAATATTTAATGCGAGAATAAAATAATAAGCAAACTTAATATTAAAATTGACGTGTTTCTGAGTTGTCAATATCGTTGTCGTAAGTTGTTGTATGTTGTTGCATGCGAGAAGCAACCGTTGTTGAAGAATCATCTAATTTTTTACCGAACACTTCGCGTTCTAGATTAGATAAGCGTTTTAAAATGTCAAAATTTGTCACTGCTGCACTTTTTGGTGCTTCTTGTGATGCTCTTGGAGCAGCTTGTTGGACTTTTGACATTTGTTCCAATTTTGCTTTTAATCGATTATTTTCTTCTTGCAAGGTTAGGATTTCTTTATTGTAAGCTTCATAATCTTTGATTACATTGTCTAAAAATTCATCGACTTCAATTGGATCATACCCGCGCATTCTTTGCTTAAATTCTTTTTGTAATATATCTTTAGGACTGTATACCAAGTTTGCCATATTTACACCTCGTTAATTATTTACCGATTAAATTTCACAGCATTATCATTGTACCCAAATATGTATAGAAAATCAATTATATTCTTCATAATTTTGACAGTTTTGTAAGTCATCCATAGTAATCTGCTGAATAGTATAATTTCTTTTTTTAGAAAATTGTTGGGCCTTTTCTAAAAAATAGGCAGTTTTTCCAGGATACTCAGGGTCATAAATAACTAGACAACCATCCGTATGCTCTAATAAAAATTTTGTATGATTTTGATATTGGATAGGTGGATAATAAGGTTGGTGGCTGACTGAATTACAATAATCAGCAAGATTTTCTATCTTTTTTTGTTGTTCTTTATTTTGTTCGTTCCAATTACTACCAAAATCTTTGAAGGGATAAATAATGCTAAGTTTTAGCTCTGGATAGTTTTTCTTCAGCTCTTCTACCACCTCTGCTGCCCAGATTTCAATACCTAAGTTTACAGAAATAATTACCCAATTTAGCCCATTTTCTAGATAAGATATCAATTGTTTTTCCAAGCATTGTTTAATAATAGAAATTTTTGGATCATTTGCTTGAAAAATACCTAATTCTGCACTTTTATATCCAGTAATATATAATCTTTTTATAATATTCATTGAACTAGCCTTTTCTTTCCCTTTGATTTTTTGCTATAATATGTCTAGGAGTGTGATAAAATGGTATTCCATTATCCTAATGGTACTTCCTTTAAAAACAATCATGACGGAGAACAAAAAAAAATACAAGAAAAAACCAAACAGAACATTCAATTTGGCAAACGTGGAATGGAATTTGAAGAGTCGATTAACCAAAGTAATCTGTATTATTTAAATCATGGACTGGCTGTCATTCATAAGAAGCCTACACCTATTCAGGTGGTAAAGGTAGATTATCCACGCCGCAGTGCTGCAGTCATTAAGGAAGCTTATTTTCGTCAGGCATCTACCACGGATTATAATGGTGTTTATCAAGGCTATTATATTGATTTCGAAGCAAAAGAGACAAAAAATAAAACTTCTTTTCCTTTTAGTAATTTTCATTCTCATCAAATTAAACATATTAACCAATGTTTAAAACAACAAGGCATATGTTTTGTTCTGCTTTGGTTTTCATCTTTACGACGTTGTTTTTTTTTCGAAGGCTCAAAGCTCATCTTTCATTGGAATCAACAAAGTAATACGGGAAAAAAGTCACTGCCTCTGGCTTTAATAGAAAAGGAAGGCATTGAAATTCCCTGTGAACTCACTCCCCCCATTCCCTATTTAAAAGCTGTTGATCTACATATTTTAAATATAAAAAAATCAAAAGAAGTAAAAAACTGGAAGTAATTATTTAAAGGAGTTACAAATATGGCAACTGAAAAATCAGACACACGCTCATCTAGATATTCACATAAAAATGAGCCTCCTATGAGAAATGGAAAAAAGAAACATGGGATTATAAAAATTTTCTTAAGTCTAATTTTTATCCTATTTATTGGCCTTTTGGCAGGGACTGGCTTATTTGTCTATTATGCACACAATGCGCCAGGATTGTCTGATACAAGGTTGAATGCCACTACTTCTTCAAAATTATATGATATGAATAATGAAGTTTTTGAAGACCTAGGTGCAGAAAAACGGGAATTGATTCAACCAAATGATATTCCTCAATTATTAAAAAATTCAATTACTTCTGTTGAGGATCGTCGATTTTATAAACATGCTGGTGTCGATCCTATTCGAATTGCCGGTTCAGCTTTTTCAAACTTAAAACACCGCAGTTCTGGTCTACAAGGCGGGAGTACATTAACCCAGCAGTTAATCAAATTAACTTATTTCTCAACAAAAGATGCTGATAAAAACTTTAAACGAAAAGCCCAGGAAGCTTGGCTAGCTCTTCAATTAGAAAAGAAAAAATCAAAAGAAGAGATTTTAACTTATTATATAAATAAGGTTTATATGGCTAACGGTCTGTATGGAATGGAGACTGCTGCAGAAAATTATTATGGAAAGTCCCTAAATGAATTGAGTTTACCTCAAACTGCATTATTAGCTGGTATGCCTCAAGCACCAAATGAGTATAATCCTTATACCCATAAAGACCAGGCCAAGGAAAGACGCGATACCGTTCTTTATACTATGTTAGACAACAAAAAGATCAGTCAGCAGGAATATGATCAGGCCAAAGAGACTCCTATTGATGATGGCCTTAAGCCATTGAAAACTTCTTCAAATGATCGACAAATTGTTGATAATTATGTAAAAGAAGTTATTGATGAAGTTCAAAAGAAAACTGGAAAAAATGTCTATACAGATGGCTTAAATATTTATACCAATCTTGATATGAAAGCTCAAAAACGTCTATATGATATTGTTAATACGGATAACTATGTTCAATATCCGGATAATGATTTCCAGGTAGCATCTACAGCTATTGATGTCGAAACGGGACAAGTACGCGCACAAATTGGTGGTAGAAAATTCCCTGAGAATTCTCAATTAAACAATAACCTGGCAGTCAATACGTCTCGTGATGTCGGTTCAACAATGAAACCAATGATTGACTATGGCCCAGCTATTGAATACTTAAATTATTCTACAGGAATTCCTTTAAAAGATCAGCCAACGACCTATTCCAGTGGTACACCTGTTTTTAATTCTGATTTCCAATATTACGGTCCAATTACTATGAGAAAAGCCATTATGCGTTCACGAAATACTACAGCCGTTCAAACATTTAAGGCAGTCGGAAAAGAAAAAGCGGCAGAATTCCTTAAAAATCTTGGTATTCAATTCGCAGATTTGAATGAGTCTAATGCAATTTCTAGCAATACATCAAAATTAGATCTAAAAACAAATAAATATGGCCTCTCTTCCTTAAAGCTCGCTGCAGCTTATGCCGCTTTTGCAAATCAAGGTGTATACAATAAACCTTATTATGTGAATAAGGTCGTTTATAAAGATGGTTCTGTTGATGAATTTGCACCTGAGAGCAACCAAGCAATGAGTGAAGCCACTGCCTATATGATGACAGATATGCTCAAAGACGTTATTTCTGGAGGAACGGCTTTCAATGCCAAAATTCCAGGATTAATTCAGGCAGGAAAAACGGGAACCTCTAATTATACAGACAGCGATATGGCACATTTAAAGGTGACTAGTAGTTTGGGTGTAGCACCAGATAGTACATTTGTAGGCTATACGCCTAATTATGTCGTGTCTGTTTGGACAGGATATAAAGACCGAATGATGCCTGTTCTTTACAATGATTATGGTATTGCCTCTTCTGTTTATCGTGAGATGATTCAATATCTTTCTAAAAATGTATCAAATATTGATTGGAAACAACCAAATACTGTTATTCGTGTAGGAAAAGAACTTTATGTAAAAGGTAAATCAACGCCATTACCAACAGTATCGACTTTGCCTTCCAACAGTTCTTCTAGTTTACCAATAGAGGAAACTTCACAAGAAAGTAAAGAAACATCTTCCACTACATCTAGCAGTACAGAGAGCCAAATATTGGATAATGACCCTAGTGAATCTAGTAAATCTAGTGAGCCTACTAAATCTAGCGATGAGCCTAGTGAACCAAGTGCTGAATCTAGTAAATCCAGTAAGGAGTCAAAACCAAGTGATTCAAATTCACCAATTTCTACATCATTTTAAAATGTAAACAAATATTGATATTTCAAAATTAAATCTAGCAAAAAAACCTTGAAAGTTAAAATTACTTTCAAGGTTTTTTTGACTATTTAATTAAAGTCTTGGTTTAAGCTAGTTCAATAATTTTCACAGTAAATCTTAAGCAAAGCATAAATCCGACATTTTATGCTTTTTTATCATCTCGAATTTCAACGGCCGCTTTTACAAATCCCTTAATTAAATGTTGTGGACGATTTGGTCGTGAGATCAACTCTGGATGAAATTGACAACCAACAAAGAATTTCTTCTCTGGTAATTCAACAATTTCAACTAATCGATTATCTGGAGATACACCAGAAAAGACTAGCCCATTGTCTTCAAATAATTGACGATAATCATTATTGAATTCATAGCGATGACGATGACGTTCTTGGACTACTTCTTGGTTATCGTAAATTTCAGCTGTTTTTGTTCCCGACTTTAATTTACATGGGTACAAACCTAACCGCAATGTTCCACCTAAATTTTCAATAGCTGACTGATCTGCCATTAGATCTATAATGTTATGTTCAATATTTGGATTAGATTCTGCTGAACCTGCATCGTTTAATCCAACCACATTACGTGCAAATTCTACACAAGCCATTTGCATACCTAAACAAATACCCAAAAATGGACGATCATTCTCACGAGCATAGTGAATAGCTTCAATCTTTCCTTCAATGCCACGATCTCCAAACCCGCCTGGAGCAAGAATCCCATCAGCATCTCCTAGCAGTTCATCAACATTTTCAGCTGTCAAATATTGTGCGTCTACCCATTTCATCTCAATATCTGAGTCGAAAACAAAGCCAGCATGTTTCAACGCCTCAACAACTGAAATATAGGCATCTGGCAATTCAATATACTTACCAACTAAAGCAATTTTTGTCTTTTTCTTTAAACTTAATACACGTTTTTCTAAAGCTTGCCATTCCGTCATGTCTGCTGGTGGCACATCTAATTTCAAATGATCGCAAACAATTTTATCCATATTTTGTGCTTGTAATGCCAAAGGAATCGAATAAAGCGTTTCTACATCTCTAGATTCAATTACTGCCTCAGTTGCTACATCGCAAAATTGTGCTAATTTGTCTTTAATGCTTTGTGAAATTGGCGATTCTGTGCGGACAACCAAAATATTTGGTTGAATGCCTAAACTTCTCAATTCTTTTACGCTATGTTGTGTAGGTTTTGTTTTCATTTCTCCCGCTGCTTTTAGATAGGGAATTAATGTCGTGTGGATATACATAACATTATCACTACCTACGTCTGCTTTCATTTGACGTAAAGCTTCTAAAAATGGTAATGATTCAATATCTCCAACCGTTCCACCTACCTCGGTAATAATGATATCTGCATCTGTCATTTTAGCAGCACGCATAATTTTTTCTTTGATTTCATTAGTAATATGAGGAATTACCTGAACTGTTGCACCTAGATATTCACCTTTGCGCTCTTTATGTAGAACTTCTGAATAAATTTTTCCAGTTGTAACATTTGAATATTTATTTAGATTAATATCAATAAAACGTTCATAATGTCCCAGATCCAAATCTGTTTCTGCGCCATCATCTGTAACAAATACTTCACCATGTTGATATGGACTCATGGTTCCAGGATCCACATTAATATAAGGATCAAATTTTTGAATCGTTACTTTTAGTCCACGATTTTTTAATAAACGACCAAGTGAAGCTGCCACAATTCCTTTACCGATAGAAGAAACTACGCCACCTGTAACAAAAATATATTTTGTCATATAACAAAAAACCCTTTCTTATTCTAAATTAGGAGAATCAAAACCAATATTTCTTTCTGACCATTAAAAAAGCAAAAGCTCCCTATTCAACAAATGAATAGGGAGCCTAATTATTCTTAAACCTTTTCAATGGTGCCCAAGTAGTATAATACAATCAAATTACAAATAGGTCAAGTCCTATTTGTAACAAACTCAATTATAAAGTGACAACACAATAACTATTAAATATTATTCATTATAAGCATTCATTTAAAAATTATTTATTATAAACTTTGTAATAAAAATCCATGTATATACCTCTTTATCTGATATAAATTACAATAAGCAATGATAATTTGATATTATTTTTATTTTTTTAACAAAAATGAAAAAAAATCTGCTATACTAACTTTATTAGTAATAAATTATTGACTAATAATTAGCATGAATTCTAAATACACATCAAATTTTTAGAAAATTCACGATGAAAAATAATTAAAACGCATTCAATACTATTTTAATATTTGAAAATTGAAAGAACTAAAGATCCAAATAAAACTATGAAAAGTTTGGTAGTATAACCTATGAGTTTTCCTGATTTTTAAATATATTGTAGCATATACACACGTTATAACATTTACTAGGAGGAATATATGGTAGAAAAAGTGAAAAAGCCGATTTATAAGCAGGTATGGTTTTGGTTTGCATTAATTATACTAGTTAGTGGGATTGGTGGAATAGTGGAAAATAAGGATGACAATCAACTGGCAAGCGAGAATGAAGAAGTTGAAAAAAGTCAGGTTGAGGAAAATAAGGTCGAAAAAACTGAACCGAATAAAGATATAAACCAAATAAAATCAATAACAAGCGAGAAAGATAATCTACCAACAGAATATAAATCAGCATTACAAAAATCAAAAACTTATGTAGAAATAATGAATATGTCAAAAGCTAAACTATACAATCAATTAACTTCGAACGTTGGTGAAAAATTTTCAGAACAAGCTGCCCAATATGCTGTTGATAATATTAAGGCGGATTGGAATAATAACGCTTTAAAAAAGGCTAAGATCTATCAAAATCAAATGAATATGTCACCAGAAACTATTCGTACTCAACTAATATCTGATGCAGGTGAAAAATTCACTTCAGAAGAAGCTGCCTTTGCAATTCAACATCTAAATGATTAAAAAATTAATCTCTTGGTTTTTCTTTTAACTGGTATAACGCTTAAATAGACAAAATCTTAAAATATTTCTATTAACAATATGATAAAAAACATTCTTCGTTTTCATTGTTTTTACTTTTTTCATATTATTGTAATAAAATCAAAAATAATTATATATAAAAAATTTCTAAACATAATTTTTTATATTTCCCTAGTTTTTTTGTAGATGATGAATGAATTAGACTAATAAAAATTAGCCTTATTGACTTTATATATTATATAGAATAAAATTGGAGGATTAAAAATGAAAAAAAAACATTAAAAATTAATATTTGGGCAGGTATATTTGATATTATCAACACAATACTTATAGCTATATCATGGTTTGTTGTTTTAGGATCTGCTTTTGATGAAGCTTTTAATGGTAAATCTGGATCAACACAAGGGATTGCAACATTCTTTTATATCATGGTGGGAATAGGTCTTATCTTATATCTCATTGCTATTTTTAAATCAAAAAAAGCAGGTATTACTATCGTTGGACATATATTAGGTACAATTGGTTGTGCATTATTTATTTGTACGATGTTACTTGCACTTCCAGCATTTATTTTATTAATACTTGCAGCCATTTATACTTTAATGCAAAAAAGTAATGACAATCTTTCTATCAATATTGAAGAAACAACGATTGGTCGAAAAAATTAAGCCATACTGAATGGATTTAGACAATGAAATAATTTTTGTTTATTCGTATTTTATTGAAAAGTTGCTCATTATTCAATTACTCTTAGAAAAAATAAAGCGAGCGTTCTTTTGACCTTTCTATCGAAAAGAATAACCAACATATATTAGGAGGAAATTAACATGGCAAAAGTAAAAAAACCAATTTATAAACGTATTTGGTTCTGGATTGTATTGGTCGTTCTAGTTATCGCTATTGGTGGCGTTGCTACTAGTAGATCAGATAATGGTGGAGAAAAAGTAGAACAAAAATCCAGTGCAAAAACAAAAGAAAAAGAATCTGATAAATTCTACAAGATAGGTGATACTGTTCAGGTTGGTGATGTGGAATATACGCTTAAACATGTAGAATTAACAGATGAAAGAAATGAGTTTGATGATAAAAAACCTGCATAATTTGTAAAGATTTATTATACAGTTAAAAATAATAGTGATAAAGATATTCCTGTAGGTGCTGATGTCAATGTGTATGGATCAGACAATAAAAAATCGGATTCTTATGCAAATGAGCACACTATGGATTCAGTTGCTTCAGGCAAAGAAATGGAATGTATCACCCATTTTGGTCTTAATCAAACAGGAGATATTGAAATTCACTTTAGCCCATTAGTCTCATTTGAAAACCCAGCTAAATTTAAAGCCCATATTTAAAGTAATCACCTATCTATAAATAATTGATTCCCATCATCTTAGAAATATTGCCCTACTATATTGGATAAAAAAGTCTCAACTAAAAATATATAGACTAGATTATAAAGATAGTTCTATACGATTAAATATTTATATACATGTATTGTTGGAATGAAAAAGGAACCAATATCATTTATGTAAACGATATCAAAATTTAAATACACAGTAAAAATTAGAAACTATATTAGTAAAAATATACCAATAAAGATAAAAGCCTTGTATCTAGTACAAGGCTTTTATCTTTAATTAATCTTGTTCAATATTTTCGTTATAAATATGAAGTGGTGCCCATTTCCAGTTTAAAACTTCCGGTAAATCTTTTCCTGTTTCGCGAATGTATTGGTTATGTTTCTCTAAAATAGTATCCATTGCTCTAGCAAAATCTTCTCCTCTAGAACCATAGGCCGTTAAAGCAATGTCCTTTGCTAAATGATAGCGATCAATTTTGTTAAGAACCCGCATATCAAAAGGAGTAGTAATCGCACCATTTTCTTGATAACTATGAATAGAGACTGGACGATTCTTTCGATCATAAAACAGTGAACGAATCAGGCTACTATACCCCTGGCAAACAAATATAATTGGACTATCTACCGTAAATAAATGATTATATTCTACTTCAGAAATTCCTCTTGAATCAACTGCTGGATGTCTTAATTTTAATAAATCGACAACATTAATAAATCGGAATTGCAATTTTGGAAATGACTGATTAATTAGATTTATGGCAGCTAGAGCTTCCATATTTGGCTCGGTTCCAGCAGCAACAATGACAATTTCTGGTGTGCCATTCTCTGCCACTGTACTTGCCCAATCAATCTCCATTAACCCCCTATTTACTAATTCTTGTGCTTCTTCAGGAGAATAAAATTGGGGTCGTGGATGTTTACTTGAAATAACCAGATTGACTTTTCCCTGACTTTTTAATACCTTATCCATAACTGCTAATAGACTATTTGTATCTGCTGGAACATATTCATGAATAAAGTCTGCTTCTTTTTCAGCTAAATGAGATAATATACCAGGATCTTGATGGGTGTAACCATTGTGATCTTGCTGAAAAGCAGTTGACGATGCAATTAGATTTAATGATGAATATCCATTTCGCCAAGGTAAATCCATGGCTTTTCTCATCCATTTAATATGTTGAGCAATCATTGAATCAACAATTCTAATGAATGCTTCATAACTAGCAAAGAAACCATGTCTACCTGTTAACACATAGCCTTCTAGAATCCCTTCATCTTGATGTTCAGATAACTGGCTATCAATGATTCGACCGCTTGGTGCTAACCACTCATCTTGTGGTTCATAGATGGGTTCTAACCACTGACGACTTGTTACACTAAATGCATCATTTAAGAGATTAGATTTTGTTTCATCTGGCCCAAAGATTAGAAAATTTTGTGGGTTTTTCTTTATAATTGCTGCAACCATTTTACCAAATTCCAACATATCTTGAGCAACAAGTTCTCCTGGTTTCGAAATATGAAGATCGAACTCTCGCCAATCTGGCATTTGTAGTGGTTTAGGATTAATGCCACCATTTGTAATAGGATTCATTGCCATCCGTTTATCATTCATTGGAGCAATTGCCCGAATTTCAGAGTTTAATCTACCTGTTTCATCAAATAATTCTTCAGGTTTATAAGATTTTAACCAGTTCACTAATTGATCGACATGTTCCATGTGATCTTGATCAATTGGTATAGGCACCTGATGAGCTCTAAACGTTACCTCGATTGGTTTTCCGTCCCATTCTTTTGGCCCAGTCCAACCTTTCGGTGTGCGTAAAACAATGAGCGGCCATTTTTGAATGCTTGCTGTTTCAGCAGTTTGTTTTCTTGCTGTTTCCTGAATGGAATGAATTTTTTCAATAACTTGATCGAGCGTTTTAGCCATCAGTGGATGCATCTGATTAGGATCATTGCCTTCAACAAAATAGGGAATCCATCCCATTCCTCTGAAATATTGTTCTAATTCCTTATCTGATTTTCTACCCAAAATCGTTGGATTAGCAATTTTTGCACCATTTAAATGTAGAATGGGCAAAACTGCCCCATCTGTTACTGGATTAATAAAGGTATTTGAAAACCATGAGGTTGCTAGTGGACCTGTTTCTGACTCTCCATCACCAATAACAACAGCAGAAATGACTTCAGGATTATCTAAAATAGCTCCTACGCCATGAGATAGTGAATATCCAAGTTCTCCACCTTCATGAATCGAACCAGGTGTTTCAGGTGCAGCATGAGAGGAAACACCACCAGGAAATGAAAAACGTTTGAATAATTTTTGCATTCCAGCCTCATCTTCAGTCACAGCAGGATATATTTCTGTATAACTTCCATCAAGATAAGAATTGGATACCATAACTTGCCCACCATGACCTGGTCCTTCAATATAAAACATATTTAAATCATATTTATTAATAATACGATTTAAATGAGCATAAATGAAATTCTGACCTGCGATTGTTCCCCAATGTCCAATCGGATGATATTTCACATCTTCTGAGCGAATTTTCCTCTTTAATAATGGATTATCCTTTAAATACAGTTGTCCTATAGATAAATAATTTGCTGCCCGCCACCATTTATCTATTTTATCCAAATATTCAGTTGAAGAGTATTTATCTTTTTCCATAATTGCCCCTCCTATTTCTCACTAACAAAAATAGATTTCTTTTTCACCTATCTATTATTATAAACAAAAGTGGTGTATAGCAAAAAAGATAAGAGCTATAGTCAAAAATTTTTTAGTTTTTAATTTATGTTAAAAATAAAAATGTTTTATTAATGAACATAAAAAAACTAATGAAAAGTCTGGATAGCTTCCCATTAGTTTTTCTTCTCGTATTTTATATATCTGATGCATCTGGCCCTTCATCATTAGGTTCATCTGGATATTCACCATTTTCATCAAATTCAGGATCGATCTCTTCATCATCAATAATAGAGAGATTTTCTTCAATTTCTGGTAACTCATCTTCTTCATCAGCATCAGCACCAATTTCCTGCAAATCAGAATTATAGGCTTTAATTTCTCCATCTTCTTCGTCATCATCAAATAATGCATTATCATTCTCATCTAATTCTGAATCTTCTGGATCATCATCATTATAATCGATAGCATCATCATCATCTGTATCCATAATAAAGGCATTCACCTTTTTGCGCTTTCTTCTACGAATTGTTTCTTCTTCATCGTCATCATCAAGTCCATGAGTGACCTCTTCATTGATTGAATCAATTGGATACCAAGAACGAAGACCCCAACGATTATCCCCTAAAGAAATAAAACTACCATCAATGTTAAGATCTGTATAAAATTGTGCTAAAGAATCACGAATTTCACTGTCAGATGTTTCTAAATAATTTTGAATGTCATTTACCAAATCAGAAAAATCCATTACATCTCCACGTTGTTCTAGAATGGCATGTGCTACTTCAATCATAGATAATTCTTTTTTATTTAATCCGTCAAATGCTTTTATTTCCAAACGGTACACGTCCTTTCACATATCTTCTATCATACAAAAATAAAGAGGAAAAATCAATGTGTTCTTACAGAATTATGCGGTAAATTCTAATTCTAGGTGATACTCTCCTAATTTTTCACCTTGTGTGTGTAGATCGTAATCAACCATAATAGAACCGGAAACTGGACGATCTTTTAGGCTAAATCGTAAATTTCGTGTAAATGTTGTAATTTGAAGTAACCCATACGGCGTACGATAAATTGTATCTAAATGTTCAAGATACCCAAATTTTAATCGGATATGTAATTCACCCGAACGTATCAGTTGAATCTTTCCATCTGGCTCGATTTTTATAGTCACTGATGCTGTTTCTCCATCTTCTTGTTCTTCTTTATAACGAATATATAAAGTATTTCCCATGCGAATAATTTGTCCTTGCAGATCGAAATAAAAATTCTCACGTTTTTCCGCTTGTTTCACTTCTGTTTTCAATTGGATAGAGATTGGAACTCCTTGTGACAAATTCATGGTATATTACACCTTCCTTTTCTTCTCTCATATCATAATATTCAAAGATTTAGAATTATATTATGGAATAAAAATAAATTGATCTCTATTAAAAAATAAAAGATTGAATATCTATTAAATAAAGATTACTACTTATTAATTATTGTTTACTGTTTCATCAATTTTGTCAACTAAGGAAAACTATCCTATCAAACGTTTGGCAATTTTATAATTAAAATATTGTAAAAATTTACTTATCAAAAAAGAAGACCCATCAGTCAAGAGAATAAAAAATTAAAATGATTAAAGAAACAATAACAAATTAGGAAACAACCTATTTATCATTTTCTAGCATAGTTATACAATCCTGTTATGCTATTTGGGTTTTTACCATGAGTTTTTATAAAATTATCATTTGCCCTCCAACTTTTCTTATAAATCGTTTATAATAATTTTAAGGAAAACTTTTCTTAAGAAACCAGCTTTATTTTAATAAGTCAGTTATTTATCAATGCTAGGTATTTCACTCTCATTCATTATAACAATTAGAAAGAAGATAACAATGACAAACAGGCAAAACAACAATGAACAAATAACTACTCTATTAATAGATGAAGGCTATTTAACAAATGAACAGGCACTTCATCCATTCGCGCTAACCGACTTACTCATTGAGTTTTCTGGCCTAACAAATCAACCCATCTTACATTTTTGGCAATTAGAAAAAGCAATGATTCTTGGAATGAAAGATCTTAGACTGCCATTTTTAGAAAGTGGTCTTTCTTCACTCAAAGAATCTGGTTACCATTATCTAGTCAGAAATTCTGGTGGTTTAGGTGTTATCGCTGATTCTGGCATTTTAAATGTTTCATTAATTTTACCCAATCCACCAAATAAGAAATTATCTATTGATGAAGGTTATCAAAAAATGTGGCACTGGATAAAAACGACCTATCCACAAAAAGAAATTGATGCCTTTGAGATAGGTAACTCTTATTGTCCAGGCACTTTCGATCTAAGTATTCATCAAAAAAAATTTGCCGGTATTTCTCAACGTCGCATAAAAAATGGCTTAGCTATTATGATCTATTTAAGTGTAAATGGTGATCAATTAGCCCGTGGCAAGATAGTTCGACAATTTTATCAAGCGAGTTTGAAAAAACAATTTGGCGAAAAAACTACAGATTATCCGACTGTAGATCCAATGGTTATGGGTACACTTGAAGCGTTAATCGAAAAGCCTTTAACAATTGATGAGGTGAAAAAGAATTTGATAGATAAATGGAATAGTAGTCAAACTTCTAAATTAAAAGAACAATGTGCCGATCAATTGGTAACCACTGCTTGGTTTAAGGATAAATGGCCAACTCAATTAGATAAAATGCACCAACGAAATAAACAATTAGAAAGGAGCCACTAATGTCAATCGCTTATAGTGAGCAATTACTTCCCATTGAAAAGGTTTTTAGAGATCCGGTTCACAGTTATATTCATGTTCAACATCAAGTTATCTTGGATTTGATTAATTCAGCTGAAGTACAGCGTTTAAGACGAATCAAACAATTAGGAACTTCTTCCTTTACCTTTCATGGCGCTGAACATAGTCGCTTTGCACATTCATTAGGTGTTTACGAGATTTCACGCCGGATTTGTGATATTTTTCAAAGAAACTATTCTAAAAAACAATTAGGTGAAGACGGGTGGGATGATGATGAACGCCTAATTACTTTATGTGCTGCATTACTTCATGATATTGGTCATGGTCCTTACTCACATACATTTGAACATATTTTTCAAACAAATCATGAACAATTTACCATTGATATTATTACTTCGCCAAAAACAGAAGTCCATCAAATTTTATCACGTGTTTCATCCGATTTTCCAGAAAAAGTTGCCAGTGTTATTACAAAAACCTATCCTAATCCACAAGTTGTGCAAATGATTTCAAGTCAGATTGATGCAGATCGGATGGATTATTTATTAAGGGATGCTTACTTTACAGGTGCTGAATATGGCACATTTGATTTAACAAGAGTTCTCAGTGTTATTCGCCCCTATAAATGTGGGATTGCCTTTTCTATGAATGGCATGCATGCAGTTGAAGATTACATTGTTAGTCGTTACCAAATGTATGTGCAGGTCTACTTCCATCCAACTTCCAGAGGCATGGAAGTCCTATTAGATCACTTATTACATCGAGCTCAAGAATTATTTATAGAATATCCTGAGGAGTATTCATTCCAAGCTCAATTATTGCTTCCTTTTTTTAAAAATGATTATACATTAGCAGATTATTTAAAGTTAGATGATAATATTCTAAGTGCTTATTTTACACAATGGCTAGATTTACCAGACGTCATTTTGAGTGATCTTGCAAAACGTTTTTTAATGCGAAAACCTTTAAAATCTGCTACATTTATGATGAAAAAAGATGGAAAAACCATTCATTATTTAAAAAAATTAATTGAAAAAACGGGTTACAATACACTCTATTATACGGCTATAAATTCTAGTTATGATCTTCCCTATGACTTTTATCGTCCAGAAAAAGGGAGTCAACGAACACAAATTGAAATTATGCAAAAAGATGGTACACTAATTGAATTATCAAAAATTAGTAATTTGGTCGCTGCTTTAGCCGGCCAAACGCAGGGAGATAATCGGTTTTATTTTCCAAAAGAAATGCTTGGAAGCAAACATGACTCGCTTTTTAATTCAATTCATTATGAATTCACTACTTATATTCATAATGGAGCTATCCAGAAAAAAGACTAGGGAGATAACAATGCCAATTAAACTAATCGCTATAGATATTGATGGAACATTGCTCAATTCAGCAAGCCAAATTACACCTAGAGTAAAACAAGCCCTCCAAGCAGCGAACGATAAGGGAATTGCTATTGTTCTATGTACAGGAAGACCATTACTTGGTGTAACCAAACAATTAAATGAATTAAATTTATTTGGAGAGAAAGATTATGTAATTACCTATAATGGTTCTCTTGTACAAGCAACAAAATCTAAAGAAGTGATTTCGAAATACACGTTAACTTATGAGGACTATTTAGATATTGAATTAATGGCAAGAAAAATTGGTGTCCATTTACATACAATTGATGATACAGCTATTTATACTGCGAACCGCAATATCAGTGAATATACCGTACATGAAGCTTTTCTTGTGAATATGCCATTAATGTATCGAACAGTTGAAGAAATGACACCTGATATGACTATTATCAAGATGATGATGATTGATCAACCAAAACGACTAGATTCTGCCATTAAGAAAATCCCATTAAGCTTTAGAGAAAAATATACTACCGTAAAAAGTACAGATTTTTATTTTGAGATACTAAACAAACAAGCCAGCAAAGGGAATGCATTAGTAAAACTAGCTGCCCATTTAAATATTCCTCAAAAAGAAATTATGGCTATTGGTGATAACGAAAATGATTTATCGATGATTGATTATGCAGAAATTGGTGTAGCCATGGGAAATGCCACAGAAAATGTCAAAAAAACTGCAAATATCCATACGGGCACCAATGATGAAGATGGTGTTGCTCATGTTATTGAAAAACTGATTTTATAAACTTATTTAATGAAAAGGCTCATTGACAGCTATAAAATGAATTAAATTTGTTTTAAAATAAAAAATTAGAAAATTGAGAATGATAGTTATGAAGATGCTTCATACTTGTATACGAGTGAAAGATCTAGAAATGTCACTAAACTTTTATCAACAAGCATTTCAATTTAAAGAAAAGAATCGCCGTGATTTTCCAGAAAATCAATTTACTTTAGTTTATTTAACCTTACCAGAAGATGACTATGAATTAGAACTTACCTATAATTATAATCATAGTGCTTATGAACTTGGTAATGGATATGGTCATATTGCAATTGGCACAGAGAACCTTGAAGAACTTCATCAAACACATAAAAAAGCCGGTTTTACTGTGACAGATCTTAAGGGATTACCTGGAACTAATCCTTCTTATTATTTTATTACAGATCCAGATGGTTACAAAATCGAAGTTATTCGCAGCTAATTATTTTTTAAGTAATCAATGAAATAGCGACACATACAAAAAAGCACTTGAAATAAGAAGTAATTTCTTATTTCAAGTGCTTTTTTGTATGTGTTATTCATTTATTATTGAATTTAATGAATTCAATAATAAATCGATTAATCTTTAACTGTTTTTTGTTTTATAAAATATTAATTAAAATCAGTCAGAACAGTAGTTAAAAATTCATTTCTTGATACTATACGTTCCATTAATAACATGTATTTCATAAATAAGCGCTTAGATTTTAACAATCAGTCAATTAATAAATATCATAAGTGTCAGGATTAGTTCCTAAACGTGTATTTGTATTTAATTGACTAATTTGTTGCATTTCTTCTTCTGTCAACCCAAAATTAAAGACATCAAAATTTTCTTTAATTCTTTCTTCATGAACAGATTTTGGAATGACAATATGATCATTTTGTAAATGCCAGCGAATAATTACTTGGGCTGCTGATTTATGGTATTTTTCTCCTATTTTTATGATATGATCATTTTTTAAAGCACTTCCCTGTCCAAGTGGTGACCATGCTTCAACAGCAATTTTGTTATCAGCTAGATAATTTGTTAATGCCTTTTGTGTAAGTGTTGGATGTAATTCGATTTGATCAACCATTGGTGTAATTGTTGCTTCTGTCATCAGATTTTCTAAATGTTTTTGTTGGAAATTAGATACTCCTATCGCTTTTGCTTTTCCACTTCGATAGATTTCTTCCATAGCACGCCAAGAATCTTTATATTTTCCAGTTACGGGCCAATGAATTAAATATAAATCAATATAATCCAATCCTAATTTTTCAAGGCTCTGTTCAAAAGCTTTGAAGGTAGATTCATATCCTTGATCCTCATTCCATAATTTAGTCGTTACAAAAATTTCTTCTCTTTGCATGCCTGATTGCTTAATTCCCTGACCAACACCTTGCTCATTTCCATAAATCGCTGCTGTGTCAATCAATCGATAGCCATCTGTTAATGCCCACTTTACTGCCATCGTTGCTTCTTTTCCATCATTTACCCGCCAAACACCTAATCCTAATCTAGGCATTGAGACGCCATTTGCTAATTGTTTAAACTTTTCAATTGCCATCTGCCTATCTCCCTTCTCTTATTTAATTTTTATTATACTATTTATCTTTTAAAAATGAAATTTCTATTTTTATTTAAAAAAGCAATACGCTTCATTTTTGCAATAATTTAACAATTAATTAGAGTTAATCATTGACAAAAAATCATAAATAGTTAAAAATAAAAGAAAATTAATTTCAACCATTTAGTAAATTTTAACAATATGACTACTTATTATTAATAACAGATTTTTTACTTAAAGATTATTAGAGAATTGTTTTTAATATAATGAATTAGAATTTTTTGTTAAAATAAAAATGTCAGAATAGAAAGTTGGGAGAATTATGTTTTTAATCAATCAGATCAATAATGAGGCAATTAAATCTAGTACAGATATAAAAAAAGAAACCATTCGTAATGTAAATGCTGTAGAACGTTTTTTTAATAGTATTGACTGGGATCAAATTGTTACAATTTTAATAGAAAAAATTGTCTATGTTTTTTTATTATGTTTATTATTTTTTTTCATTCAAAAAATTGGTCAATTTGTCATTCATCGTGCCTATCAACAATATGATAGAAATAAAGGAACAAATGAAAGTCGTCTACGAACTATCCATACTTTAACAACCAATGCATTTAATTATCTGATCTTTTTTCTTTTTACCTATTCTATACTAACCGTTGTTGGCGTACCTGTCGGCTCTTTACTTGCTGGTGCTGGTATTGCCGGTGTTGCTATTGGTTTAGGTGCACAAGGCTTTATCAATGACTTAATTACAGGTTTTTTAGTTATTTCTGAGCAGCAAATGGATGTTGGTGATCGAGTGAATCTAACTCCTTTAAGAATCATTGGTACAGTAAAAGCAATTGGTCTAAGAACAACACAGATTAAATCAGATGACGGTACCATCCATTTTGTTCCTAACCGTAACATTAGCATAATTAGCAATCTTTCTCGTGCAAACATGCAAATTCAAATCGATGTTCGAATTAATCCAGAAGAAGGCTATCCACAGATTGTTTCTGTTATTCGCCGTATCAATGATCGATTAAAAGAAGAATATAATGAAATTATCCAAACCGATCCAGCAATTTTTGGTTTAATCGATTTAGGAAATAGTAATTTTGCTATTAGAATTACTGTTTATGTGTTAAATGGTCAACAATCTGAAATGAAAGAGAAATTCTTATCTTATTATGTTAGTGAATTATCTGTAGCTGGTTTTACTATTCCAAATACACCTATTCATTAAATAATTTTAATGAGTTGTATTAATACCTATCTCAAATAAAACGGATTAATAAATAAAAGAAAATTAAAAAATACAAGGGGATTATTTTGCCTTTATGAAATTATGAATAGGTTTTTATCTTAAATAAAAATGCTTAACTAATTTTTATTTTATCTTTTTTGTCTTCTTCTGAAGATTTAGCTAAAACAACATAGGATTTTTCAAGTTCATGTGCTAAATGATTTACTGCTTTAAGAATTTCTTTTCTAGTAATAATTCCTTTAAAGCACTGATACTTATCAACGACTGGTAAAAAAGAAGTATCTACTAAAAAATGCAAGACATCTTCTAATTCCCAGTCTTCATGAATGACAGTAACCTCTCTTTCCATAACATCAGATACAGTATATTTATTCAGGTTTTTTAGATCAATCGAAGTTATGCTAAACATTTTTCCCATAATATCTGCTAAACTAATAAGTCCTACAAATTGATCATTTTTATCCAATACAGGGATCTTTGAATATTTTACTTTTGATAAAACCAATACGGCATGGTTTAAGGGATGTGAACTCATTACATTGGCTACATTTTCCGCTGGAATTAAAAACGAACCTGCTTTTTCTAACATTAATTTTTCAATCGTTGTTCCAATCATTGAAATACCTCCATTTCAATTTCTTCCCTTTTCCATTTTATCGAAAACAGATCCAAAAGTCTTCCAATTTGATATTTTTTCATAAATATTTTACAAATTTAATAGTTTATTCATAAAATAATTTTTTCTTAAGAAACTTAAGTATTAATCAAAAAATTATAATCCATCCATTAATTTGAAAAATTCTTTTGATTCATGATTTGTTTGTATACTTATTTATTTTAGTTTATTCAAAAAAAGGTAACATGATGATCATCATGTTACCTTTTTTGGTACCTATCAAATTAATAAATATGATCTTATTTATGAAAAACAAAATGTAGATGATCCATTTGTTGATGGTTACGATCATAATAGGTGATATCATAACCCGTTTTATGACTATTAATAAGTGCATAGGCTTGAACCGAAATGGGATCTCTTGGTAAAAGAATGCTACCAGGATTTAAGTAAAGCACATGATTATGCATTTCGCAACCAATCCTATGCGTATGACCAAATAAAGCAATGGTTGCTTTTACCTGTTCTGCTTTTAAAGCTAAGTTCATGAGATCTTGTTGGACATTCATTAGATGTCCGTGTGTCATAAAAATTTTATCCTCTCCAATTTGTTCAGTAACGAAATCTGGAAAATCAGCATTATAATCACAATTACCACGAACAACTAAAAAATGTTGCCAAATATCATCTTCGCTTGAAAGTTCAGAATCGCCACAATGAAACATACCATCTACCTTTTCTTCATAGCGATCGACCAATTCAACTAAAATATCACGATCGCCATGACTATCGCTGATAACTAAATAATTCATTCGATCATCTCCCAACGTGCAATCCATTGCTTCCATTTTTGTTCTAAATTTTCTATCGCTTTTGCTCGATGACTGTGTCGATTTTTTTCCTCATTAGACATTTCTGCTGAAGTTTTATGAAATTCTGGCACATAAAATAATGGATCATAGCCAAATCCATGCTCCCCACGTGGAATGGTTGCTATCTCTCCCTGCCATTCTCCTGAAACAACCAGACTTTCCATTTTAGGAGCTGCTAATACTAAAGTACAATGAAAGGTTGCTTGTCTATCTTCTTTGGGAACGTTTGTCATCTCATAAAGTAAACGAGCATTATTCGCCGCATCATTGGTTGGTTCACCAGCAAATCTGGCTGAGTAAATTCCAGGCATACCATCTAATGCTTTAACTATTAAACCAGAATCATCTGCTAAAACTGGTTGATTCAAAATACTAGCAATTGTTTCAGCTTTTAAGCGAGCATTCTCTTCGAATGTCTTTCCTGTTTCTTCAATTTTAGGTAATTCCGGATAATCTAGTAACGTTTTTACCTGATATCCTTTTTGTTCAAAAATTTTCTTAAATTCATTCGCTTTTCCTAAATTACTGGTAGCAATCACAATGGTATTCCCATTCACTTTCTTGCTTTTTCTTTCGTTGATTACTATTGCTTGTTTTTGAATTGAAATTAATTCTTCAATCGCTTGTTTACCATAAAAAAGCATGGTATTCAATTCTTCACCTGAAAATGTTGCTTCTTCTCCGGTTCCTTGAATTTCAACAAAATTTCCAGTTTCAGTCATCACTAGATTCATATCTACCTTTGCAGCAGTATCTTCTTCATAATTCAAATCTGTTATACAATTGTCATTAGATAGCATACCAACACTAACTGCTGCCAAGTACTCCTTAATTGGATTTTCTGTAAGTAATCCTTGCTGAAGTAATTTTTCAACAGCTAATTTTAAAGCAACAAATGCTCCTGTAATACTCGCTGTACGGGTACCCCCATCTGCTTGAATAACGTCACAATCTATGATAATACTTTTCCCGGTTAATTTCTCCAAATCAACAACTGCTCTTAAAGAGCGACTAATTAGACGTTGAATTTCTGTTGCTCGTCCATTAAGTTTACCTTTATTACTATCTCGTCGATTTCGTCTTTGTGTTGCTCTTGGCAACATACTATACTCGGCAGTTACCCAACCTTTTTCTGAGTCTTTCAAAAAAAAAGGCACCTTCTCTTCAATCGTAGCTGAGCAAATAACTTTTGTATCACCAAAAGAAATCACGACAGAACCTTCAGGATATTTAAAAACATTTGTTTCGATAGTAATTGATCTAAGTTGTTGTTCGCCTCTCCCGTCATTTCTAATCATTCGCTGTCTCTCCTAACCGTACATATTCAACATCTATTTCCTGTTCTAACCAATCTATTGCAATTTTTTCAAATGTTTTTATTGAACCAGTCGTGTAAAATTTCCTACTTGGATTGTTGTTTGTCTGATTTGAAGTCAGTTTATTAGAATGTGCTAATAAATCCTGAATTTCTTTAACTGTTTCAATACTCGGATCAATCAAGGTGACTTGTGATCCAATTGCTGTTTGAATAAACGATCTTAATAACGGGTAATGCGTACACCCTAAAACTAAAGTATCCAGTTGTTTCAATTTCAACGGAGCTAACGTTTTAGTAACAATTTCTTTCGCTTTTATTGTATGATAATTCCCCATCTCCACTAATGGAACAAAGGATGGACAGGCCAAACAGCTTACAAAGCTTTTTTCAACTAATAGTTTTATATTCTTTTCATATGCTTGACTTTTAATAGTTCCTTCGGTGCCAATAACACCAATCCGCTGACTTTTCGTAGCAGCAATAGCCGCTCTAGCTCCAGGAGCGATTACACCTATAACAGGTATGTCTAATGTATTTTTTATTTCTTCTAGTACAGCAGCTGTTGCTGTATTGCATGCGATAACTAGCAATTTTATTTTTTTTCTGAGTAAAAAATTAGTCATCTGCCAAGTATATTGAATTACTTGTTCTGTCGGCTTTGATCCATATGGACAATGTGCAGTGTCTCCTAAATAAATAAAATTTTCATTAGGAAGTTGTCGGCATAATTCTTTTACAACTGTCAAACCACCTACACCAGAATCAATTAGGCCGATCGCATATTGGTCATTCACAATTATCAAACCCTTATATTTTTTAGTATTTTTATTTTCTCTTTTTTTTATCTACTTGTCAATTTATCTTTAAAATGAATCATTAAATACTAGCAAAAATTAATAAATCTACCATTCATAAAAATATACTGCCATTCACTGAGCAAAAAAATAAGATGAATTATAACAAAAATAGCCTTACTAACTTGTATATAATTCATCTTATTTAACTTTAATAACAAAAGAGATAGTCATTATCATTTTGAAAGCTGGATAGTGAACAGATAGAGTAACTGATTTTCTTTTGTTACATTTTATTTTAAAATTATCTTAACGAATGACAACAGCTAAGTTTTCTATCAAGCCTTTTTCAATTTTTTCCATTGAATGGTTGATTACCTCATCCGTCAATGTAGCTTCATCGTTTATAAATGTTAAGCTATAAGCCATCGACTTTTTATCTGCTTCAATACGACTTCCTTGATACACATCAAATATCTCAATATTTGCCAAATATTTACCAGCGTATTGTTTAATGACATTAATAATCTCTTGATTGGTTATTGTTTTATCAACCAATAAAGCAATATCTCGGTTTACTGCTGGGAATTTTGAAATAGGAGCCATCATTTTTGTCTGATTCCTCATTTGCATCATTGCAAATAGATTGAGTTCAGCAACATATGTTGTAGGAATATTGTATTGTTTTTCTAAAGCTGGATGCACTTGCCCGATAAAGCCAATCATCTGATCTTCTAAATAAATAAATGCAGTCCGACCTGGATGTAATTCAGGTATATCTTTTGTCGCTTGATAAACAACATGAATTCCAGCAGCTTCAAACAATGTTTCAATAATGCCTTTTAAGGTATAAAAATCAACAGATACTGCTTGTGTTTGCCAATCTTTCTCTTCTCTATTGCCTGTTAAAGCCATTGCCAAGTGATTTTCTTCATAAGGAAGATTCTTTAATGAATCCTCATTCTGATAAAATACACGTCCCACCTCATAAAACTCGATACTATTATTTTTTCGAGCCACATTATAGGCAATATCATCCAACAGCCCTGAAATCAAGTTCATTCGTAAATGAGAACGATCTTGGCTCATTGGCCATTGTAAACTGGTTGGTAAGCTACTTTTCATCATAAATTGTTTTGACTTTTCCTCGGTCGTTAAAGCATAACTAATTACTTCACTTAATCCTTGCCCTTCCAAAATAGCTTTAAATTGACGAATAAGTGCCTGACTTGGCGTTAAGCTACCAAGAAGTGTTTCACCCTTTGGTAAGGTAGTTGGTAACCGATCATAACCATAAATTCTAGCTACTTCCTCAATTAAATCTGCCTCAATTGCAATATCCCAACGACGTGGCGGAACTGTTACCTGATAATTATTATTTTTTATAATATATGAAAAGCCTAATGTATCAAAAATTTCACTCACCGTTGTTTCTGTCAATTCTGTACCTAAATAGTCATTAATTCGTTTTAAGGAGATTGGAATGGTTACTGCCTGTGCGTTAACTTCAGTACCAATTTCTCTTCCAGCTATTACTGTTCCACCAGCTAATTCAGCAATTAATGCTGCTGCAGTATCACAAGCCAGATTAATCGTTGCTTGATTAATTCCTTTTTCAAACCGATTGGAAGATTCGCTACGTAAATTAAACATTTTAGAAGTTTGACGAATCATCACAGAATCAAATAAAGCAGCTTCAAGTGCAATCGTAGTTGTTTCAGAAGTAACTTCAGAATTTTTTCCCCCCATAATACCAGCTAAAGCAACTGGTACATTTCCATTTGTAACAACAATATTTTCTGATGATAACTCTCTTAATTCACCATCTAATGTTACAAATTCTTCTTTTTCTTTGCCACGTTGAACAACTATTTTTTTACTTTGTAATTTATGATAATCAAAAGCATGTAATGGTTGACCGAAAAGTAAAAGAATATAGTTTGTAACATCAACAACATTATTAATTGGACGAATTCCCTCATTCATTAAATGGGTCTGTAACCACAATGGGCTTTCAGCAATTTTTACATCTTTGATGATTCGTATTTGATAAGCAGGTGTATCATGTTGATCCGCTACTTCTACTGTTAAATATTGATCAACTGTCTCTGTTGAATCTTCTTGCAATTTAGGTTCTTCAAAACTAGGCGTTTGACGATAAATGGCACCTACCTCATAAGCAACTCCCCGTATGCTTAAAGCATCTGCGCGATTAGGAGTAATGGCTAATTCAATAATGGCATCATCCATCTCTAAATATGGAAAAACGGCTTCTCCGTTAACTGCTTCAAATGGAAGATAGTAAATCCCATCTGCAAATTCTTTAGGTACTACGCTTTCCATATAGCCGATTTCTTGCAATGAACAAATCATGCCATTAGAGACTTCACCACGAACTTTTCCTTTTTTATTTTTATATTATTTGAAATACGAGCACCTGGTAAAGCAACAATGACTTTAATGCCAGCCTTTATATTTGGCGCACCGCAAACAATTTGTGTTAATTCTTCTTCACCAATATCTACTTGGCAAATAAACAGATGGTCGGAATTATTATGAGGGACACATTCTTTCACCTCACCGACAATAATTTTTTTAAGTCCTTCACTTGGAAATCGAATCCCCTCTACTTCTAATCCAGTTAAAGATAACTGATCTGCTAATTCTTTTACAGGAACTTTTGAAAGATCTAAATATTCACCTAACCATTTATAAGAAACAAACATTTTTTTACTCCTTTACTTTAAATTGACCTAAAAACCGAAGATCATTCTGATAAAAACTTCGAATATCATTGACACCATAACGAAGCATAGCAATTCGATCGGGACCTAATCCAAATGCAAAGCCACTATATTCTTTTGCATCAATTCCTGACATTGCTAGTACATTTGGATGAACCATACCAGCACCTAGTATTTCAATCCAACCAGTTTGCTTACAAACGCCACATCCATCGCCTTCACATTTAAAGCAACTAACATCGACTTCTACAGAAGGTTCAGTAAATGGAAAGTAACTAGGTCGCAAACGAATACGTCGATCTTTACCAAACATCTTTTTCATCATAATTTCTAAGGTGCCTTTTAAATCTCCCATAGTCACATTTTTATCAATAACCAAACCTTCAATTTGATGAAATTGATGACTATGTGTTGCATCATCGGTATCTCTTCGAAAAACTTTTCCTGGAGAAATCATACGCAGAGCACCTTTTGAAAAATCATGTTTTTCCATTGTACGTGCCTGAATAGGTGAAGTATGGGTACGGATTAGTATTTCATTTGAAATATAGAATGTATCTTGCATATCTCTAGCAGGATGTTCTTTTGGTAGATTCATTCGCTCAAAGTTATAATAATCTGATTCTACTTCATAACCATCAATCACTTGATAGCCCATGCCGATAAAGATATCTTCGATTTCCTCAATAACTTGTGAGATAATATGTCTTGTTCCCTGTTTCATTTGTTTTCCAGGCAAAGTTACATCCAAAGTCTCCTTTGCTAATGACTGTTCTAAAGCTTCTTGTTCTAGCACTTCTTTTCTTTCCTCAATGGCTTGTACAAGTAAATCTCGAACATTATTGGCAAAGCTTCCCACCATTGGTCGCTCTTTTGCAGATAAGTTTTTCATTCCTCTAAGAATTTCTGTAATAGGACCCTTTTTTCCCAAAATTTCTACTCGAATTTGATTTAATTTTGTTAAAGATTGTGAAGTTTTGATTGATTTTAATGTTTCATCATGTAAAATTTCTAACTGCTTTTGTAATAGCATGTGATTGATTCCTTTCTTTATTTTATCTGCTAATCATTAACGTTATTCGATAAATAAAAACACTCATTCCCAAAAAAGGAACGAGCGTTCGTGGTACCATCCTACTTCGTAACTCCGACCAGCCAAAACTAGGCAGCTGAGTTGCGCACTTAATTGGAATAACGGTCCTAACCGATTTGTTTCTTTTAAAAGATAACAAACAACTCTGGAAGTGAATTTCATTTTTTGAATATACAATTTGCTTTCAGTCAAGGCAAATTTTCCCTAGCGTATCTCAGCCAAATTACTTGTTCCCATCAATGTTTTTACTATCATTTCTCTTTCGTTCAGTGTACAAGAAGATAAGGGATTGGTCAACTATAAATCTTTTCTCAAATGGCATCAATACATCGATCTTATAGAACAAAATAGATAAAAATAATAAACAAAGCCTTTATAATTTCGCTATCTATAAAACATTGCTATCATTTTTGAAAAAAAAGAAATGCTAAATTGGTACAGCAAATGGGGTTATTTTCTATAACAATTAAGTTAATTTGATTTCATAGGTTGTGTCATTTCGACTATCTCTTCGGTTTCCATATCAATAATTTTACCAATGGATAATAGGATCAAATAAATGCCCTTAACAGGTTTGTTCATTGCTTGTTGTAATGCTTTTTTATATAGATTCAATTGTCCACGATATTTTTTAATTATTTTTTGCAATTCTTCTTTTTCATTGTTTAGGTAGATATGATCTGTTTTATAATCGTAAAGTAAACAACTATCTTCTTTTTCTAAATACCCATCAATGATTCCGTGAATTAATAAATCATCCATACTATTTTTAGGATAATCCTTAATTAATTCATCGGCCGGAATAAGCATGGAAAACGGTTTTTCCCGATGAACGTTTTGGTAATTTGTTAAAATTTCGATTCCTAATTCTGTTTGATAAAACTCAACAATTTGATTGACATTTACCCGATCAGCAACAGCTAAAGTTATTACCTTTGTCTCTACCAATTCCATCAATAAAACGGTTAATTGTTCCACAGAGGGTGTTTCAGATAAGTCCATCTTTTGTAACAATTGATGTGTAGCTATTCCTACCTCTGCAGTTGAAGGTTGTTCCATCGTTTCGATAAATTTTGGTTGAGGAAGGGTTGCTTCTACTGCACGATTGACAATTAATGTATGAGGCGCCATCCTATTATCTGCTTGCCATTCCATTTTTCCAATTTCTTGATTGTTTGGATCATCAAAGACACGTTTAATTTCTGAAACAGATTGATAACTGGTAGTGTGTTCAGCAATTTCATAAGGGTACTGATAATTTAATTTTTTAATCCTTTTTGAACAATTTCTTTTGAAGCTGCCTTGGCTAAAACTTTTTTCTCTTTCTTCTCTTGTTCCATTTCTCGTTGTTTAAAAGCCTCTTGAATCCTGTTTTTTGTAAAGAATGTAAGTGTAAAGTTTGCTTGATGATCATAGATTTCAGATACCTTATTAATGGGCTGTTCAGTTTGATATTCGTTCATTTTACGATGGCGAATCAGTGCCATTCCTACCCAATTCATCAAATTTCCTTTACTTTGTAAACGATTTTCAATTGGTAAAACAACTGAGTCAACATCCGCTACTTTTAACCATTCTTTCCATAATGCCTCTTGATCATTATACGAACCAACTAAAAATAATTTCTGCTCTGCTCTTGTCAAAGCAACATACAGTTTTCGCATTTCTTCAGATAAAAGCTTATGCAGTTTTCTTTGACGAATTGCCAAAAATGGATAAGTATCATATAAAATACGATTTTTTTCATGAAGCAAACGGACACCAATTCCTAATTGCTCATCAAAAATAAATCGTTCATTTAAATCTCCTAAATTAAATTCCTTCGTCATATCTAATACAAAAACAATTGGAAATTCTAATCCTTTACTTGCATGAATCGTCATAACATGTACAGCATTTTCCTCAGCTAAAATAGTTGGTTCCGCCAAGTCTTTATTTTTTTCCTGCATCTTTTCAACAAAACGAATAAATTGAAACAATCCACGAAAACTGGTTTTTTCATAAGCAGCTGCTCGATCGACCAAGGCATATAAGTTTGCTTGCCGTTGTTTTCCCGCAGGCATACCACCAACATAATATAAATAAGATGTATCTTGATAAATGGTCCATAATAAAATAGCTAATTGATTTTTATGAGCAATTTCTCGCCATTTTTCTAATTGTTCTGCAAATTTTTTTGTTTTTTGTTGCAATACAGAAAATGTTGAATCTGTTATTTGATTAAACTGTAAAAATGCTTCGTAATAATTGCCTTTTTTGTTTACTAGACGAATTATTGTCAACTCATTTTCTGTCAATTCAACAATTGGTGAACGCAATACAGCAACAAAAGGAATATCTTGATAGGGATTATCAATAATCTGCAATAAAGCAATCATAATACGAATTTCTGTTGCTTGAAAATAATTTTGTACATCATTTACCTGTATTGGAATACCGACTGCTTTGAAAACTTCGAGAATCGTTAGGTTGTTTTTCTTGGTAGGTGTTAGTAAAACAATATCTTGATAAGTAACTGGACGATTTGTTTGTAATTTTTTATCATAAATTATATAGTTAGTGTCCACTAATTCTTTAATTTTTAAAGCGACAACATACAATTCTCCTTCAGTTTTATCTTCAATCACCCACTCAGAAGCTTGTAAAGACATCCCTAAGCTTGATTTTTCTTCGAATTCATTTTCTAATTCTTTTTTCTTTTCATAAATTAAAAGTTCTGTATCATATTGATTCTCTTGATGATCTTCAGCTGTCAAAAATTGTTTTGCTCCTGCAATCAACTGTGCAGACTGATCATAAGGAATTTGTCCAATAGACCCATCCATTAATTGTTGAAAAATTAGGTTTGTAAAATCTAAAATATTTTTTCTAGAACGAAAATTTTCAGCTAAAATAATTCGTTTTCCATCTTTATTTTGTCCATATTGATGATATTTTTCAATAAATAATGTTGGATCGGCTAAACGAAAAGAATAGATAGATTGTTTTACATCCCCTACCATAAAAAGATTTCCCGTCGTCTCTTCTGGTTTTTTCAACCAGCTAAGAATCGTTTCTTGTAGGCGATTAATATCTTGGTATTCATCAACCAAAACTTCTTCAAATTTATCACGATAATAATCAGAGGCCTCTGTCGGTACCCAACCTTTTTTTGTCTTTTTAGCCAAAATAGCTAAAGTAAAATGTTCTAGATCGTTAAAATCTACCAAGTTTTTCTTAGCTTTTTCTTCTGTGTAAGCTTTAATAAACTCTTTTTCTACATCACTCAGTTTTTGAACAATGGGTATTGTCTGTTTCATCACTTCTTTCATTTCTTGGGGTGATAAGGCAAATAATTGGATTAATAGTTCTTTAATTATTTTTTTGTTTCTCTCTCTTAATTCTTTTACCTGATTTGCAATTGATTTTAATTCTTCATCTCGAATGCTTGGATAACGGTCAAAACCCATGGTTAAGGAAAACTGATAGGCGGCTTCTAATTGATTACTACTTAAATAATTCATTAATTGTTTTGCTTGTTCTTGCTCTTTTAAGATTAATTGTTTTAATTTTAATAATTTTTCCTCTTCCGGTAGTTTCGGTAGCCATCTGAAACATTCTTCATAGTATTGATTTACTCGTGTTAGTTTTGTTAAGATATCTTGTTTCAAATATTTTTTGTATAAGAAGGTTTCTCCTAAATCATTTTCAATTTGATAACTTGTTGTTAATTGCTCTAACCAATCAATTGGATCAGGATTTACCTTGGCGAAATCATATAGAGCAAAAATTAATTGGGTCAAGCCATCATCACTACGATCATTAGAAAAATTAGCCGTCAGTTGATAAAATAATTCTTGGTCTTTTTCATAATACTTCTCTCTAACCACTTCCCAGACATCCTCTTTTAATAGCAGGGTTTCTGTCTCGTCTGTCAATAAACGAAAAACAGGATTTATTTCAATTAAATAATAAAAGCGCCGAATGACAGTTAAACAAAACGCATGCAATGTGCTAATAGAAGCCATTGGTAATAAAGATAATTGTCTGAGAAGATGCTGTCGTCTTGCTAGGTCTGGTTCGCTGTTAATCGCTTGTTGGAGAGCAATCTGAATTCTCTCTTTCATTTCCTTGGCTGCAGCTTCAGTATAAGTAACAACCAGCAAGCGATCAATTTGGCTACCATTCCTTATCTTTTCAATGATTCTTCGTACCAAGACAGTGGTTTTACCAGAACCGGCAGAAGCAGAAACCAGAATATTTGAGTTACCATCAAAAATAGCTTGCCACTGACTATTCGTGAAGGACTCATTTTGTGGTCGTAATGGAATCTTTTTTTCCATCATCTATACATTCAATCCCTTCTTTTGATAAGCGTTCCATAACTTCTTTCTTGGATAAGGTTGCTATTTTATGATAGTTATTCTCTTTTAGCATCGTATCAAAGGTACAGATACTTTTGAATTGACAAAACCGACAAGCAATTCGCTCTTTCCCTTGATAAGCTGGATTCATTTGAATTTCACCATTAATAATTTTATTTCCAGCTTTTTTTATTTTTTCACGATTATTTTTCAATAATGATTGTAATTCCATTTCTGTGACAAATTTATTTTCTTGTTTTCTCCCTGGTTTAATAATTCCTTTAGCAGATGCTTCAATTGGAAAAATGGTAGAGCTGGTTTTTTCTTCTAATTCTTTATCTAAGTAATTCAATAGCTCTGAATCATTAATAAGTAACCCATCATACTGATATTTTTTTAACAATTTTTGCTCAATCGCTCCAGTTGTATCATAAGAAAGTGTAGGGTTATGGACATGTAGATAAAATGACCCAGCTGGTTTTGCGGTCTTTCCAACCAATTGAACAGCATCCATTAAAGCCACATCTAAATAGGTCAACATTTGCATCGCTAAACCATAATAAACTTCTGTTATATTAAATTTTCGATGACTTGATTTATAATCAATAACACCTAAGTATACTTCATGGTCATTTGTTATTAATTGATCTACACGATCAATTTTACCTCGCACGCTAATTTTACCTTGCTTTTCTAAAGCAAGTTCTAAACCAGGAATACCTTGTTGAATAGCTAATTGACCAAATAATATTTCTGTTTGAACGGTGGAAAATCCACTCTTCTGACTCTGTTTTTTTAGTGCCCAACTTACTTTTTTAATTGTTTGACTCAACTGATAACGTAAATAATTCATACGATTTGAAGAAGTTAAAATTGAAAATTTAGGTTCATCTAGTACAGCCGTTAAGACATTATCTGAAAAATTAGCTACTTCTTCATCTGTTAAATCAGGTAAGTATTTATTTTGACGAATCAGCAATTTAAAAAATTGATCTAAGGCTTCATGAAAGAATTCTCCAGTTGCAGCTGAAGTGAGTTGGAAAAGTAACCGTTCTTTTAAGTTTAATCCAAATTGTAAAAAGTATTGAAATTGGCAATGATGAAAAGCTTCCATTTGAGAAATAGAGGTATAAATATGCTTACCATATAAAGCTTCAGCAAATGTTTCTGTTAAATTTTCCGGATTATTTGTGTAGCCCAAGCTAGAAAAAACAAAAGAAGCTGTTTGTGAGATTTCTGGTTGTCTGGTTAATGCTTTCTCCATCGCTAACCAAAAACCAGAAACGGGTTCCCCTATTTCCTGATTTTGTCGCTTTAATCGTGTTAATTCACCAATCAAGGCAGGATAGGTACCGATATGCGTTAAGCTGATAGCTTCATCATCTGTCGGTAATCCTTCTCGTTTCTCTATAATGGGTAGCATAAAAGCTTGTTGGATATTTCGAATATAAGGCGAACATTTTATTTCTTGTTTTGTATCTTTTGTACAATGATAGGTAAGATACAATTTTTCAGTCGCTGATACCAACATTTTATAAGCAATGAAGGGTTCCTGAGCAATTTTTTTTTCTGTACTATTCGCTAAAAATTGATCATCCGCTAAATATAAATCTATCAATTGACGTTCTTCATCAGAAAGTAATGTTTTATTTTCAATTTTTTTTGGAAAAGCTTCTTCTGTCAGACCGATAGCAAATATTACCTTTGCAGCAGCAGCTCTTGTTAAATCAATCAAACGAACTTGTACTTGATCAATTGTCGCTGGGATCCTACTATAATTAATACCTGCTAATCCACTGGTAAATATCTCTTGAAAAGTTTCAAAGAAAAACGGTTCATTCTTATAAATTTCGACATACTCATCAAGTAAAGTCATAAGTGCTGTCCATACTTGTTCATGATTTTTTGCTTCTTCTAAATTTCCTGCTTCAATTGCCTGAATTCGCCATTGATTCATCTGATACTTCACACCACTCTCAATTAAAAAATGATGGAAAATTTTAGCAGCTTCCAATCCATTTTTGGCTTTTTTTAATTTTTTAAAGCACACTGGTAGATATTTTTGTACCTTCTGTCTAATTTCATTTGAATCTTCTTCAATTTGTTTTGTATTCTCTAATTTATGCTCTTCAAAGTCGTATTGTATAAATGACCAATCTTGTTTTCTAGACCAATAGGTTCCCTCATACCCGTAAGCTAAAACGACATTTTCAGTTATATCTACCTTATTACGCCATTCTCTACATGCCGCTTGCCACTGCTCAATAGTTTCCCATTTCTGATTTTCCTTTGGAAAAAAAAGTTCCGTACGTAAAAAGCGCAAGATATCTCGGTAGCGATAATTATAATTGTAAATAGCAAAGAAAGATTGAATCCATTCCACCAAGGGATGCTGTTCCATTGTTTGATCATGATCAAGATAGATGGGAATATCATATAAAGCAAGTAATGGTTTTAATAAATTCTCATAGCAAGCCATATCTCTTGTGATTAATTGAATGTCCTTATATCGGTAGCCTTCTTCTGCAACCAGTCGACGAATCTCACAAGCAACACTCAAAATTTCTTCTTTGACATTCTCACCCTTCCAGATTTGTACACAGTTATCAAGAATCTGTTGTTGCATTTTTGGAAAATACTGTTTTTGTGCAGCAATCCAATAATTCTCCAATTGACAAATACCTGTTGTTGGAATTAAGGAAGATTCGTTGACCACATAATCAGTGAATAAAGGTACCCGATTTGTGCGTGCAAATTGATAAAATTGATAATAAAGTGTACCAGTTTCAGCAAATATATCCATTGGCTCAGGCAAAGAATTTGTATACGAACGATCCAAAGGCAAAGAAATTTTTACCTCACCTGCCTTTTTAATCAGTAGACAAATGAGTTCTAGTTCTTTTGCTGTGAACTGATGGAATCCACTAATTAAAAATGAAACATGGCTTAGATTTTGATTTGTTAAATACTTTGTTAAGTTTTCAACGATTTTTTTAGTGTCAAATTGATAATTTTTTGCTTTCTCCTCAAATTTAGTAAAAATTAATGCCAGATCTTTAAGTTTTATTTGTAATTCTTGTTCTTTTGCTCCTTTATCCAATTGGGTTAAAAAAGTATCTAATTCATCAATCGTAATATTTCCATCCTGTATTTCTTGATAAAAAACAAATAATTGTTGAATAAATCCTTCCTTAGTAATTTCTCCTTGAAAAATTTGTAATTCTTGCTCATTTTCTAATAAAACCTGTCTAAATAGCATGGCAGCACCTGCCTCAGGTAAAAGTTTTGATGAATAATAAGAGGTATCTCGTAAATAATACCAAGCAAGCCGATCAAAGTTGAAAATCTGTAGACGTGTGCTAGCAATCATTGTATCTCTGTTCATTTGGCGAATTTTTTTTAACACATCAATTTCTTTTTCAAATTCAATATGTCTAGGTACCAAATAAAAAACTTCATGATTAGCCGACTGATCTAACCAATTTACCGCTTGTTGAATGAGCGGTTCTTCTAGATCAGCTGTCATTTTCCCACGAATAAACTGTAAACTCAAAATTTCTCACATCTTTTCTCTGTATCGTTTGGTCTTAGTTTATCATATTATTAACTCTCTGTTCTTTTTCATTTAAAAGATTCAAAAATAATTAAATAAATTAGCTTGCAAAATAGCAAGACCTGAAAGTCAAATTTATAAATTATCTATAGAAATAAAAAGCAAACTACTTAATCGAGATATAAAAAAATAAAAAAAGCAATCAGCCTATTTTAAAAGCTGATTGCTCCTTTATATTTCTATTAAGGTCGAACGCCATCTTTAGGAATTAAACCAAAACGACTAAATGGCCAGAATACAAATTTTACATCACCAGAAATGGTATCTTTCTTTATAAATCCAATAATCCGGCTATCTTTTGAATTTCTTCGATTGTCTCCCATTACGAAATAACTATTTGCAGGCACTTTAGATGCTCCTATATCATTAAGCGTAAAATCAGAAGTTAAAGGTTGGCCATCAGTTAATTCACCCTTAAATTTATCTAAATACAGCTCATTAACTTCTTTTCCATTAATGTACAAATTATCATTTTTAAAGGCAACTGTTTCACCAGGTAATCCAATAACTCGTTTAATATAACTTCTATCTTTCTCATCAGGTGCTGGGAATGTAACAATATCAAAACGATGAATTGTCGTATTTTTTAAAGCAATGATCCGTTCGCCATCTTCCAAAGTCGGATCCATAGAATGTCCTCTAACTACGACAGGAGTAAATACAAATTGACGCAATAAAAATAAAACAAGTACTAACCCAATAAAAAAGATAATTGTTTTTGTAAATTCTTTCATTCTCAATTTCATTCCCCCAATGCTTGCTGTTTATAGTTTACCATAAAATTCTTAGTTTCAATAATGATTATACCTAATTTTCAAACAATACAGACAAATTATTATATTCTAATATATCATTGTAAGAAAAAATTAAATTTTATAGCTTCCTCAATTATTATTAAAAAACATCAAACAGTTTATTTTATTAATAGATAATACTATCTCCAATAAACTTGTTAATTATGCTATTTCTGTTGATAATTAAAAACATAATAGTTAACATAAAAAACATTTTATCAATAATTGATTAAAAATACAAATACTATATAACTAATTTGATTATTTTATCTTTATTCTATTCTCTTACTTTTTACATTTCTAAATTTATCATTTTATATAAAATGATTTTAATAGTAAAACTATTAATTTTAATTAAAAATTTTTATTTATTTCTAGAGTTAAGCTATCTTTTAATAAAGTCTCCATGCTATAAATAAAAATTCATGATATGATTGAAAAAAGCCGATGCCTCTTTAACTATTTGGTATACTAAAAAACAACAATTAAAAATGGGGAATTTTATATGTTTATATCATTTAATACATTTATCTTTTTAATTATTCTTACTGTTATTATGATTAGTTTAATTATATATCTGACATTAACTGCTGATAAGTCTAAACCAGTAAAAAAACAGAAAAAATCTAATTCAATCGCTAAATCTACTGAAATTACCCGTTTATCGAAGCATAAAAGTAAATAATCTGCCTTATTGTTTGTTCTCTTGGTTTACGATTTAATAATAAAACCTATATTGAAAATGCCAATGAGGAATCTGTAATTATTCTATTATTTTGTATATGTATGTATTACAAATCTTTTCTCTTAATAAGGTGAAAAAATCTATAAAAATATTTATGTAAAATTTTTTTGACTATTTAATTAACTGATACTTCAGGTTTATGATTTATGAATTGATTATTGAAAAGTATCTTTTTGAGTAACAATATTTTTAAACTATCTAGCAATTAAGTAATTTTATAAAGAATAAGCATCAAACAGATTGATTTTTCTTTCTGTTCAATTCTTATTCTTGATAATACATGCTTCTATAACTTTAATTTACATTATTTATTGATTTTTAGTAAACTTCTTCGATATAACCTTGCATTAATTGTAAGGAAAATAACTTTTTACCTTCCCTACTACCTAAAGTAATAGAGAATTTATCATCTTTTTTAAAGCTTGCCGTACCTTGTAAGGGAATTAAATTTTGTAAAATTATTTTTTTATCAGCAGGTGCACCCAAACCACCAATCATTCTACCAGAAGTTGTTGCTGTTTCCTTACCTGTATCTAAGTTAAAATAAGCATAGTCTGTGTATTGATTATCTGAGTCTCCTCCTTGAACCTTACAATTAAAATTAAAATGTAACTTGCAGTCTCTAGTAATAGTTCCTTCATATCTACCTGCATTAAACGTGAAAGGTATATCATTTTCCTGATTCGTTTGTGAATAGCCTATTATAGGTCCAAATACGACTCTTGCCAGATGTAGTTTATCGGTTAGTCTTTGTCCTTCATCAAATAATGCTTTAAAATTTGTTAGAACAGGCTTGCCTTTTTCTTGCAGACCATCTATAAAATTCTTAACACCTGAAATTGTTTCATCACCCTTAGCTCTTACCAACTCTCCATCAATTCCATCTATTCCCTTGACGTGTGTTTTTACATATTGAAGCTTTCCGTTTTCTTTTAGTTGAACAATTTCTGCCATTTGAATCTCTCCCTCTAAAATTTTAGTAAACTTCACAATGAAAATAAATGATCAGACTACAAGTTCATTGCTTATTTATTATATCTTAAAGATTCTGATAAAAATTCCAATATTTTTCCAGATTTTTACCATTGAATTCATTTAGAAAAATAAAAAACATTCTATTTTTTAAATAGAATGTTTTTATAAAGTTATTTTTTTATAAAATAGTTCTGTCTCTTTGCATAAAAATACAGTTAAAATTTCTTAATTATAGACGTTCATTTAATTCTTTAGCCAAAGCTTCATAGCCCGGTTTTCCAAGAAGTGCAAACATATTTTTTTTATAGGCTTCAACACCAGGTTGATCAAATGGGTTAATTCCATTCAAATATCCAGAAATACCAACAGCAATTTCAAAGAAGTACATTACATAACCTAGGGAATAAGCATCCATTGTAGGAATTTTAACAATCATGTTTGGCACGCCACCATCTGTATGTGCAAGTAAAGTTCCTTCAAAAGCTTTTGTATTCACGTAATCAATTTCTTTTCCTTGCAAATAGCCAAGACCATCTAAATCATCGGATTGTTCCGGAATATTCATTGCATGTCGAGGTTTTTCAACTTTTATCACCGTTTCAAAAAGGATACGCATGCCATTTTGAACGTATTGTCCCATGGAGTGTAGGTCTGTTGAGAAATCTGCGGCAGCTGGAAAAATACCTTTATTATCTTTGCCTTCAGATTCCCCATAAAGTTGTTTCCACCATTCAGAGAAATAATGCATACTAGGTTCATAATTAATTAACATTTCTGTTGTTTTCCCTTTTCGGTAAAGAATATTTCTCAATGCAGCATATTGGTATGCTTGATTTTTTTTCAAATCACTGGTTTCAGCATATTCTTTACGTGCATCATTTGCACCACTCATTAGTGCATCAATATCTGCACCGCTAACAGCGATAGGCAATAAGCCAACTGGTGTTAATACAGTAAAACGACCACCTACATCATCTGGGATAATGAAAGTTTCCCAACCTTCAGCAATTGCTTCAACCTTGACAGCACCTTTTGCACGATCTGTCGTTGCGTAGATACGTTCATTCGCTTCATTCTTTCCATATTTTTTGATTAATAATTCCTTAAATACCCGGAAAGCAATGGCAGGTTCTGTGGTTGTTCCTGATTTTGAAATTACATTGACAGAAAAGTCACGATCTCCGATCACATGAATTAAATCAGCTAAATAAGTAGAACTGATACTATTTCCTGCAAAGAGGATTTGTGGTGCTTTTCGTTCTTCTTTTGATAATAAATTATTAAATGAATGATTTAAAAATTCAATTGCTGCTCTTGCACCTAAATAAGAACCACCAATTCCAATGACAACTAAAACTTCAGAATCTGATTGAATTTTTTTTGCTGCCTTTTTAATACGAGCAAATTCTTCTTTATCATAGTTTTCAGGTAAATCAATCCAACCAGTAAAGTCATTACCTGCGCCAGTTTTCTCTCTTAATGCTTTATCTACTGCTGTAACTTGTTCTTGCATATAGTCTAATTCATGTTCAGCAATAAATGGTGCCAAATTAGAATAATCAAATTGAATAGGTGACATGTTATTTCCTCCCTGAAATAATTTTCCAATACATTAATACTTTACGTTTTTTTATACTTTTTTTCAAGTAAATTATTTATGTAAAAAGAATGAGAAATATTCATGGTTAATTATTTTTCGCTTGTTTTTTATCTAAATTAATTCAACTAAATCATTTATTTTAAAAATTTATATATATTTAAATCCTTATATTTGACCGAAAAAATTGAAGATGTTAGCTTTGAAATAATGAAGGAAATAATCCAATGGTTATTGATAGATGAAAGTTAAGTATTGATTAATTTAGGAGGGAATGCTTATGTTAAATAGGAAAGACGAACAGCACTTAGAACAGTTAGGTGCTTTTGAAATTAGTACCCAAATGTTATCTCTTGCTCAAAAAAATGAAAAAAGTAATATTTTTTTAAACGCAGGCCGTGGCAATCCAAATTGGATCAACACTAAAGGTCGTTTGGCGTTTGCACGTCTGATCGAATTTGGTGTAATCGAATCAAAACGAACGATGAATGATACAGACCTTGCTGGGTACACCGAATTATCAGGAATTCGTGAGCGTTTAGAAACCTTCCTAGATCCTCAAGGAAATGAAATAGACCAATTTATCTTAGATATTCTTGACTATGCACAGAATAATTTAGGAATTAATAAAGATGAACTAGTCAAAGAAATGGTGGATGGTGTCATCGGAAATACTTATCCAGTGCCTAGTCGTATTTTAAAGCACACAGAAAAAATTTTAAATGCCTATTTAGAATCTTTTCTTTATCGTGGTGAAAAGCTAGCAGATCAAACACAGCTATTTGCAACTGAAGGTGCTACGGCTGCTATTGTTTATATCTTTCATTCATTAAAAGAAAATAAGCTGATAAAAAAGGGAGATAAAATTGCAATTAATACACCCATTTTTACACCTTACTTACAAATTCCAGAATTAAATGATTATGAGTTAGTTGAAGTTGACTTGCGTTCTACAGAAGAAAATAATTGGGAAGTTTTACCATCAGAAATCGATAAATTACATGATACCCAATTGAAAGCTTTTTTGATTGTTAATCCATCTAATCCGGGTTCTGTCGCTTTTGACGACAACGCATTAACAGAAATTCAAAAAACGATTAAGAAAAATCCTCACTTACTAATTATTACGGATGATGTCTATGGTACTTTTGTCAATAATTTTAAATCAGTTTATAGTTTTGTTCCTTATAATACATTGCTCGTTTATTCTTTCTCCAAATTATTTGGTGCAACGGGCTGGCGTCTAGGATTGATTGGATTAAATCAAAAAAATGTCTTTGATGATTTAATCAGTCAATTAAATGCAGCTGATAAACAAGCATTAACCAAGCGTTACTCTTCAAATGTATTGGAACCAGCAAAAATGAAATTTATTGATCGAATTGATGCAGATAGTCGTTCTGTTGGTTTATATCATACTTCTGGTCTTTCTACGCCTCAGCAAATTATGGAAGCTTTATTTGCTCTAACCCATTTAAATGTCCAGGCTAAAAAGGACACTTATCTTGAAGCCGCTAGACGAATTGTTAATCAGCGTTATGAAGATTTGCATCATAAATTAAAAATTAGTACAAATGAAAATTCTGATAATGCAAAATATTATTCATTAATTGACCTTTATGCATTGGCTGCTACTTTGTATGGAGAAGATTTTAAAGATTATCTTCAGAAAAATTTTGAACAAGTCGATTTTTTAGTAAAACTTGCTGCGAAAAATGGTGTTGTTCTTATAGACGGTGTAGGATTTGGAGCCACCCCGGGTGAATTACGTGTTTCACAGGCAAACTTACCCAATGAAGACTACAATATTATTGCTGGTCAAATTTTAGAATTATTAGAAGAATATCATGAACAATTTTTAAAGCATACAAATCAATGACCGCTAATTTTTATGAATTGGTGTATAAATTTAATTGCTACTCTTTCATTGAAAAAGAAACAATCATTGTTCTGTAATTTTAAATTCTTCTAACTAGGAAGAATAATTAAAAAATAAGACCTGAAAATAATTCCAGGTCTTATTTTTTCAGCTCTATTATTTATTTTTCATGCTATCTACTTAATGAGAGCTAGTAAAGCTGTCTATTTTCCAACGTCAAATACCTTGTTTATTATTTCTTATCTAGCGTTGAAATCCATCGAATATCCCCAGTTTTTATGATTTTGTCCTCTATAGAACTATTAAAGATAAAACTGATAGCAACTGAAAAATTGAAAAAATTTTTCTTTCCAATTTATAAACTTAATCGTTCTTATTTTTCATGACTTAAAATAAAAATAGACTGTTTTAATGATCTCCAAATCCCTCCTTCGTTATAAACTAAAACATTGGTTTTGTAAAGTTGGGCAGAAAATAGAGTTAAAAATATGGTAAATAGAAACAAAATGGCACATGAAACTCCTGCCTCTATGCCTGTTGCTGTTTCTGTTGCCAAACGAACAGGCATTGTGAAAGAAGAAAAAAATGGGAGATATGAAGTTACTCGGACAATCATATTTTGTGGATTTGTCATTCCCAAGATAATTCCAGTAAAATAACCAATCATTCCTAAATAGGCCACTGGTTGTACTGCTTTTGCTGTATCTTCAGGTCGTGAAACCAATGAGCCACAAAGAGCAGCTAAAACAGCATAACTAAGTGTCCCAATCAATGTAAAAAATAAAGTATAAATCACTAAAGGACCAATAAAAGTATTGATTGATAATCCACTAATAAATTCTTTGATTAAGATGATATTTTTAATTTTTTGATAACTTAAAGTAAAACAAAGAATATAAATAAAAAATTGTGTTAAGACCATTAAAATAATTCCCGTTAATTTTCCATAAAAATGTGTTTGAGCTCGTGTACTAGATAAAATAATTTCCATGATTCTTGTCCCTTTTTCAGAAGCAATTTCTTGGGCAATAATAGTGGAATAAGTAATAATAATAACAATTAAAAAGATACTAATTAAATAAACCAACCCAGTTTGCACAGCTGTATTATCACGATTCATCTGTATTTTTCCATCTTTATCAAAACTAACTCTAATCTTAGAGAAATTTGCCTTTTGGTTTAAACTAGCTATCTGCCCATTTGATAAACCAAGTTTATTCGCATTCAAATGAAATTGGATTTGATTCAAATATTGATTGATTTTTGCTTCTTTCATACTACCTAAGGATTGAGTAGCATATAATTTACCCACAACTTTCTCTTTATGCATTTCTATTGTTAGGTAGGCATCAATTTCTTTTTCTTTTAATTTTTTTTCAGCAATAGATTCTTTTGAAATTCTTTTAAAAACATAATTTTTATTAGTTATCTTTGGTAAATATTGAGTAATAGATGACTGAGTTGAAATAATTCCAATCTCATTTTTTTCAGAGAAATGATTAGAAAATGACTGAATGCCATATACAATACCTATTAAAATAAAAGGAATTAAAATCGTAATAATAAAAGAAATAGACTTCGTATTTTTCTTATAAACGTCCCAAGTAATCAACCAATATTTAGACATTTTTTTCACCTACTTTACGTTTGAAAATTTCTTCTAAAGTTGGTGGTTGTTGACTAAACATTGGAATATAACCAAATTGTGTCGCCCTGGTAAAAATTTCTTCTCCGGCTTTTGGATGATGCAATGTGACTTCTATCCGGCCATTTTCTTGCTGAATGGCTCCTTTGACACCATCAATTTCTAAAATTTCCGGTAAAGTTAGGGGAGATTCCAAAAAAACTTTAGTGCGTCCAAAGCTCTCTCGGATTTCATGAATTTTACCATTTAATACGGTTCTTCCATTTTCTAACATGACCAAATGATCACAAAGCTTTTCAACATTGTCCATATTGTGGCTAGAGAAAATAACACAAGTACCTTTTTGCTTGAGTTCGATAATTCCCTGGATTAAAATTTCTGCATTTATAGGATCTAGTCCGCTAAATGGTTCATCTAAAATGACTAATTTAGGTTCATGAATCAAAGTAGCGATTAATTGAACTTTTTGTTGGTTTCCTTTTGAAAGCGATTTAACTTTATCTGTCTTATTGCCTTTTACTTGGAATTTTTCCATCCACACATCAATTTTTAGTTCAATTTCTTTCTTGGTTTTCCCATGTAGTGCAGCAAAATAAAGCAACTGATTTTTTACTGTTACTTTTGGATATAAGCCCCTTTCTTCCGGCAAATAACCAATTAAATTATAATCCCTTTCATCAAGTGGTTGATGATTCCATAGAATTGTTCCTTGATTAGGGACCAAAAAATTTAAAATTAAACGAAAAGTAGTCGTTTTTCCAGCTCCATTTTGACCAATTAAACCTAAAATTTCTCCATCATTAACCTCAAATGAAAGATCGTCTAATGCCATGAAATTTCCAAATGTTTTCATCAAATTATTTACTTGTAACAAGTTTTTTTCCTCCATTATTGACTAATTGTCAATCCATTCATAAATAAATTGAATTTAAAAATGCTACTTACTTTTTAAATTCAATTTATCAGATAAGGAATCAATTTTATGAATTAAGATTTTTTACTAATAGTTTTACTAAATATATGATCAGTTTTTCATTATTAATATTACTACTGAATTAAATAAAAAACATAGGAAGTATTTCCCTTATTTTTAATTTTCTTATAAAATTTCATAATCGCCATATTTTCTTATTTTTGTTAATTATTTATATTATATTCACCTATTTCACTGAACCAATCATACCTTGCACAAATTGCCTTTGCAAAACGAAGAAAATAATCGCTGTTGGTAACGTAGCTAAAACCAACCCAACCATAATCATACCATAATCAGGTGTATAAGAGGCTCCCATGGCAGACAGGACCAAAGGAACTGTTCGTTTATCTGGTGTCTGTAAGGCAACAAGTGGCCATAAATAATTGTTCCAACTTGTCATAAAAGTGATAATTGCTGCCGCTGCATACGTATTTTTAGCAGTTGGCATATACACCCGAAAAAAAATACTTAATTCTTTTAATCCATCTAAACGGGCAGCTTCGATTAAATCTTTTGGAAAGGATTTAATATTCTGTCGGAAAAAGAAAATGAGAAAAGCCGTACTAATTGCGGGTAAAATAACAACAAAAAGACTATTTATTCCCAAAATTGTTCCATTTAATTTGGAAAACATTCGATATAAAGGAATCATTAAGGCTGCAAAAGGCACCATCATCGATAAAAGTAGAAGATCAAACAATCGATCTTTTCTTTTACTTCGATAAATTTCAAAGCCGTAACCTGCCATTGATGAAATAAGTAAAGCAAGAATCGTAGTAATGATTGCAATCACCGCTGAATTCCAAACCGACTGAACAAAATTTAATTCATTTGAAAATAGATGCTGAAAATTAATCATTAGATTATTTCCAATCTTAATTTTCCCACTTGTAATGTCAACGGGTGTGTTTGTCATTCCTAAAATCATCCATACAAAAGGGAAAATAGAAAGAAAAGCGATAAAACTAAGAAAGAGATACTTACCACCCATCGATAATTTTTCCCGAATAGCCGTTGACCGAGTGGTCGTTATTTTTGAATCTCGACTTTGGTTTATCATATTTTTTTTCATTCCGTCTCTCTCCCTACTATTAATTGGATGGTTGATAAAATGACAATAAATAGCACAATAACAAAGGATACAGCCGCTGCGTAACCAAAATTTGGTGTGAATTTATAACTTAAATTATAAATATATTGAGATAAAGTGTTCGTTGCATTTGCCGGTCCACCTCCAGTAATATTTTGGACTTCATCGAACAGCTGTAAAGTTCCAATGGTTGAAGTAATCGAGGTAAACAAAATAATTGGTTTTAAATTGGGAATCGTTACCCGTGTAAACTGTTGCCATTTGGTTGCGCCATCTATATCTGCTGCTTCATAGATTTCTTCATCAATATTTTGCATGCCCGATAGGAAAAAAATCATATTATATCCCGTCCAACGCCAAGTAATAGAAATAATGATTAATACTTTTGCCCATATAGGATTTGTCAACCAGCTAATCGGCATATCAATAATACCAATACCAAGCAAACAATTATTTACTAATCCAGATTGTGCGAATAAACTTTTCATAATTAAAGAATAACTTACCATAGAAGTAATACATGGTAAGAAAATAGCAGTTCGAAATAACCCCTTATACTTTAATTTTTTATCATTTAAAAAATTTGAAATAAATAAAGCTAAAAATAACATAACAGGCACCTGTACAATTAAATAAAGAAACGTATTAAAAAAAGCTTTTTTAAAGGTGGTATCGACCAATAGACGTCGGTAGTTTCCAAGTCCGTTAAATGTCATCTTAACGGGCGGCCCGCTTTGGAATGATGTAATTAGCGCTAAAATCATTGGAATAAAGACCATTATTGAAATTAGAATTACTGGAAGAATTAAAAATGCTGTCCCATTTTTGAATAAGTCTCTTTGTTTCTTCATTTTTCCTCTCCTCTAGTTAAAACTATTGTGATTTTTGTTTCAAAAACACACAATTTTTTAGCTATTTTTCTTAATTTTGTTTATTAATAGGTAGATGGATGGTTTATTTTTTGTAACAAGTTAACTAAAACAAGTAAAAATTGAAATGAATTATAGTTCTTAACTAATTGGCCAATTGTGATTCTATTTGTGTTTGTGTATCTGCTAAAACTTTGTCTGTATTTTCTCCATCAACGATTCGGCGTAATGCTTCTCCAACAACAGATTCAATTGCATAGGTTTGTTCACCATAATTCACTTCTGGAATTTTAGCTGTCCATTTGGAAAAATCTTCAAATACTTTTTGATTACTATAAAATTTTGAAGGTTCTTTATAAATAGCTTGATCGCTTGTTCCAAGCATTGTAGGAACCAATCCAATTTTTTTAGTCAACGTTTCCATTAATTTTTTATTGGTTGCAAAGGTCTTTTTCAAAAAATCTTTTGCATTTTTTTCGCCAGGAATATTTTTCATGACATACCAGCCACCACTTCCTAGATTGGAAGCCTGTGCTTTTTGCATTTTTTTTGGTAAGGCAGGAATAGGTGCGATTTTCCATTTACCAGATTGTTTTTTTGCACCCTGAATTGTTGAACCTGTTGGACTGGAGGCAACTTTGCCAGATTGTACGGCTGAGACACCGGCATTCCAATCTGAAGTTTGTTCAACCAGATCTTCTTTCAATAAGGTAGCAAACAACTCAAGTCCATACTTAAGAGATTTATTATTTTTTATTGTGGCAGTTTTTCCATCCTTTGCGGTGTACCATTCTCCTGCTTCTTGCATAATGATTCGAATTCTACCTAGATCGGAAGGATTTACTTCTGTGATCTTTTTTCCTGTTTTCTTTTTTATATCACGTGCAACTTGTAAATAATCATCCCAAGTCAAATGATTCATATCTTCTTCATTGTACCCAGCTTTTTTTAATAAATCAGTTCGATAAAAATTTGTTGTTACACCAGAATCGAAAGGAACGCCATAAATCTTATTTCCTACTTTGTTTACAGCAAACTTGTATGCAGCAAAGTCTTTTTCCTTCACTATATCTGTTAAATCTGCAAAGGCATCTGGATAGAAATTTAAATAACCTTGAATTCGATAGTCTTCAATTAACACAATATTAGGCAAACCTTCATTATTGCCACTTGCCAAAGTTGTATTTAATTTCTGAACAATATCATCTTGTGACATAGTGACGATATCGATAGTGACATCTTTATTTTTATACATTTTTTTTGCTTGATTCATTGCTTCAACATTAAACGTTTCATCCCATGCCCAAACGGTAACTTTATTTTCCTCTTCTTTTGAAACTTTTGAATTGGAATTGCCACAACCAACTAAGAGAAGAAATCCTGCTGTTAAGGAAAAAATAACAAAACAAATTCTTTTCATTTTTACATCACACCTACCTATTTTTATTCAACTCACTATATATTCATCATAACAAACAATATAAAGAAATAACAAAATATACAACTATCATTACTATTTATTTCACTAATGTTAAAATCCTAATTTGTCATTTTAATTTTTACAAAACTAGGTATGATAATTAAATTATTTTTTTGAATTATAAATAGAAATTTTTTACTTTTTAAAAAAATATTCAACATCTTAAATATAAAAAATACGCTGAAATTTATGTTGATTAAATTTCAGCGCATTTTTTATATTTTATCTAGATCGATAATCGTTAATTAAAAATAAATTAGACGTCAGTGATTAGAACAATCAAACATTAACATAATAACATTTATTTATTTTTTTCTTGTTCATGAAAATAAGTATAAACATTTTTCGCTACATTTTTCGGCAATCCTGCTCGCTGCAATTCTTCCTCTGTAGCTGCCATCATATTTTTCAACGATTTAAATTGGCATAAAAGTAAATTTTTACGCTTAGGTCCTAAGCCTTCAATTCGATCTAATTTTGATGCAAAACTATTTTTACTTCGTAATTGACGGTGAAACGTAATGGCAAAACGATGGACTTCATCCTGAATTCGTTGTAAAAGGAAAAATTCCTGAGAATTCCTAGCTAAAGGAATTGGTTCTAATTTCGAACCAAACAATAATTCACTTGTTTTATGCTTATCATTCTTGACCAATCCTGCTATAGGAATATCAATGCCTAGTTGATTATCTAATACACTTTTCGCGGCATCAATTTGGCCTTTCCCCCCATCCATAATAATTAAATCAGGAAACGGTAAATTTTCTTTTAACACGCGGGAATATCGTCGATAGATGACCTCACGCATTGATGCATAATCATCTGCTCCCTTAACTGTTTTAATTTTATATTTTCGATATTCGTCTTTTTTAGGTTTACCATCAACAAAGACAACCATCGCTGATACCGGATCACTTCCCATAATATTTGAATTATCGAAAGATTCAATCCGCCGAGGCAGAGAAATATGCATAGCTTCTGCTAGTTTTTCAATTGCCCCAGTTGTTCGTTCTTGTTTATGCATCACTAAATTAAATTTTTCTTTTAAGGCAACAACAGCATTCTTAGTTGCTAATTTAACCAATTTTTTCTTTTCTCCACGTTGAGGTTGAATAATTTTTGTAGACAGCATTACTTCCATGCTTTTTTTATCAATAGCATCAGGAATCAAAATTTCTTTCGGAATAAAGTGCTCATCTTTTTGATAAAATTGACCAACAAATGTTAAAAAATCATCTTCTTTATCATTATAAAATGGAAATAGCGAAACGTCTCTTTCAATGAGTTTTCCTTGACGAACAAAAAATACCTGAACACACATCCAACCCTTATCAACCGCATAACCAAAGACATCTCGATCGATTAGATCCGTATTTGTAATTTTTTGACGTGTCATCACGGTTTCGATCGCTTTAATTTGGTCTCGATATTCTGCTGCTCTTTCAAATTCCATTGCTTCTGCTGCTGTTTTCATGTTTGTTTCTAATTGTTGTTGTATTTTCGTATAACCACCATTTAAAAATTGTTTGATTTCACCAACCATATCTGTATAAACTTTCGGATCTACATGGAAAACACTTGGACAGAGACATTGCCCTAAGTGGTAGTATAAACAAGGTTGTTTTTGATGTAAGCTACATTTTCTTAATGGATATAATCGGTCAAGTAATTTCTTTGTTTCATTGGCCGCTCCTACATCTGGATAAGGACCGAAGTAAAGCCCTTGATCCTTTGCTACTTTTCGTGTAATTAATAATCTAGGATATTTTTCATGGGTAATTTTGATAAAAGGATAGCTTTTATCATCTTTTAACATGATGTTATATTTCGGATCATTTTTATGAATTAGATTTATCTCTAAAAGTAATGCCTCAATATTTGATTCAGTAACAATATATTCAAAATCATCAATTTCACTGACTAATCGTTCAGTTTTCGTATCATGACTACCTCTAAAATAAGAACGAACACGATTTTTCAAAATTTTAGCTTTTCCTACATAAATCACTTCACCTGTTTTATCTTTCATCAAATAGCAACCGGGTTGATCTGGAAGCAAAGCTAATTTGTTTTTAATTCGTTCGTTCATGATATCCTTCTCCTCTTTTTTAAATACACTTTTATTATAACATTTTTGTCAAATGTTATTATTTTTATCTTTTAGTTTAAAAAATTAAAAATCAAGAAAGCCACAGGATATATTCTGCTCTTTCTTGATTTTTATGTCCAATTAAGTTAATCAGAATTTGCTGAAAAAATCCAATGCTCAGCTTTCCTTAACCTCTATAGATATTGATCAATAACTGCTTTTAATTGTTCCTTTGTATGAACACCAATTAATTTTTCTACTATTTCACCATCTTTTTTTAATAGAAGGGTAGGAATACTTAGTACACCTAAAGTTGCTGGTATTTCAGTGTTTTCATCTACATCCATCTTCATTACTTTTAATTCACTCTCATCATATTCAGCTGCTAGTTGATCTAGGATTGGGCCCTGCATCCGGCAAGGACCACACCAAGTTGCCCAAAAATCAATTAAAACCAATCCACTGTTTGTTGCTGTTTCAAATTCTCGATCTGTCACTGCCATTGTTTCTGCCATGATTATTTCCTCCTACTCAGCCCTATTTAAAATGATTATATCATTTCATATGATCGATTCTCTAATTTTATGCTTTTAATTTCAACGATTATCAAAACAATAAACATACAATTAGAAATACAATATAATAAATGATTATTTGAATTTAACAATTGTTGCTCCATTGCCACCTTGGTTTGCAGGCGCAAAAGCAAAACTAGCAACACTACGATGATTTTTTAAATCATTTGTAATTCCCTCTCTTAAAGCACCTGTTCCCTTACCATGTACAATAGTCACTTGTGAATAACCAGCTAAAATTGCTGAATCTAGATACTGGTCTACCTCTACCATAGCTTCTTCATAACGTTTGCCTCTTACGTCTAATTGACTAGGTACATGGCTCTCTTTAGACGAACGAAGTGTTGGCATTGGTCGTTGTTCTTGTTCATTCACCGCGGTAACTATAGTTAGGTCTTCCTCAGCAACTGGCATTTTTAAAATACCTAATTGAACTTGCCAATGTTCTTTATCTAATTTCTTCAAAAGCGTTCCATGTTGTCCATAGGTTTCAACAATAACTTCATCACCAGCATTTAGTTGTTTTTTTGCTTTTGCTTTTTTTAAAACTTTATTTTTTTCAAGGTGTTCTTCTGTCTGCTGCAAGTTTGATAGCTTTATCTTAGCATCAATTAATTGATGCTCTTTAATTGTTGTTTGCTGATTTGTATTAAGTTGCATTTTTCGTATTTCTTTAATAATCGCATCTGCTTCTTCTTGCGCTTTTTTTACTATTGAATTTGCTTGTTTATTGGCTTTTTCCATTTCATTTTCTCGTTCTTGGTGTAAATAACGGTAAACTTCCTTTAATTCAGTTTGTAATTGCTCTGCCTCATTTAAAAAATAGCGTGCTTCCTTATATTCCGTCTCAGCCATTTTTCTACGATTTTCCAAATCGGCAATCATTTCATTTAGTTCCTGGCTATCTCCATTCATAATTTGTCTAGCTTCATCGATAATCTTGGTGTTTAATCCTAAGCGCTTTGATATATCAAAAGCATTACTTCTCCCAGGCACACCTATTAACAAACGATAAGTTGGACTTAAAGTATCAATGTTAAATTCCATGCTCGCATTAATCGTACCTGAACGATTGTAACCGTATATTTTAAGTTCTGGATAATGTGTTGTAGCTATTGTATATGCCTGTTTGGTATTTAACGCATCCAAAATTGAGATGGCTAGCGCTGCTCCCTCTTGTGGATCAGTCCCCGCTCCCAATTCATCAAGTAAAACTAAACTATTTTTATCCACTTTTTCTATAATTGAAACAATATTTGTCATATGAGAAGAAAAGGTACTTAAATTTTGTTCAATGGATTGTTCATCACCAATATCTGCAAAGATTTCCTTAAAGATACCTATTTGGCTGTTATCATTTACCGGTATAGGTAATCCTGATTGTCCCATTAATTGTAGTAGGCCAATTGTTTTAAGTGTAATCGTTTTCCCACCTGTATTAGGGCCGGTAATTACTATTGTTTGGTAATCTTCACCGATTGTAATATCATTAGATACGGCTTTGTCATGATCCAAAAGTGGATGACGTGCTTGTTTTAAAAATATATGATTTTTTTCATTAATCTTAGGAACAATTGCTTTTAAATTTTTCCCAAAATCTGCCTTAGCATTAATAAAATCAAGGGTTCCAATAATTTCAGCGTTTCGTAAGATTTCTTTATAATAAGGAGCCAATTCAGCAGAAAGTTCTGCTAAAATACGATTGATTTCTGTTCTTTCCGCAATTTGCAATTGCCTTAAATGATTATTTAATTCTACGATTTGTTTTGGTTCAATGAATAATGTCTGACCAGATGCACTCTGATCATGAACGACACCACCAAAAGTATTTTTATGCTCCTGTTTTACTGGAATGACATAACGTTCATTTCGCATTGTAATAATTGAATCACTTAAGTAACGTGCATTTTTTCCACGAATTAATTCTTCCAGCTTTTCTCGAACCGCTCGTTCATTTTTATGAATCATTTGACGGATATTTTTTAATTCTGGTGAAGCTTCATCGGTTACTGCACCATCTTCAGTAATTGCCACTTTAATTTGTCTTGTTAGTGAAGATAAGATAACCAATTGATCAATCCAAGTGTATAAGTTGTAAAACTCAATCTCATTTTCTCTTAACTCATCAAAAAAATGATAAACTTCTGATGTCGTCGTTAAAATACGACCGATCTGGCTTAACTCTAAACCATTTAGATTAGCACCAATTTGCAGTCTTTTCATATGAGAGTGGATATCTACCAACTTAGGAATCGGAATACCATTACATAGTTGTTGGATCTTTAATCCGTCTTTTGTCTCGTTTAACCAAAGCTGGATTTGTTCTTTATTACTACTTGGCAATAATTTTTCTACCTTGTTCATTCCTTGTTCTGTAATTACATAGGTTGATAATTGTTGTTTAATTGCTTCAAATTCTAATATAGATAAAATACGAGTATTCATTCATTCACCTACTTTCAAAAGCTTATCTTACTAATAAATTAACTTTTTTAATTGACAAAGGTTATAAGAAGTCATTACTAAAAAGATACGTAAAAATTAAAGATTTTATCAATAGCAAAATCAATTTATTCTCCTATGCTCACATCCATAAATGAAAGATCTGTTTAGAAAAGATAGGTGTCTGTTCTACCATTATACGAGCAAGTCCACTATTTTCAAACAGATGCTGAATAAAATTAATGGGAAGAAATGATAAAGTTGTTAAAACAAGGCATAAAATCAGATAAACAACAACACAATTTACCAATCCACCTAATAAACCATTCAAACCATGTAAAACAGGCAAAGAAGTAAAAGCATGAAGGAAGACTGCCAAAAATCTTAGAACCAATCGACCAAGAAAAAATAAAATTAAAAATGCGACAGCTGCATAAAATGCTTTATCTAATCCAAAAGACATTTTTTGATTATAAAAAACCAGTTGCGTATTTGGTGTAATTGATGGATAAGGAATATAAAGTTCTAGTTTATTTGCAAGTTCTTTATAATACGTTCTAGCTATCAAAAATGAAACCAAGTAACCAACGGTATATAGAATTTGCAAAAGCAGGCCACGCTTACGTCCAGTATAAAAGCTTACAATCAATATTAATAGAATAAAAAGTGTGAACATGCTTTATTAATCCTTTCTTTGATTCTTCTATTTAGGATTCAGTTATGGTTTTATTTTGTATTTGTTTTTTACGATTTTCATTAAGAATTTGTTGTGCTTCTACATAATTATGTATTTCAATGTCTTCTTGTCCATTTTTCTTAAGCATCTCTCTTGCCTCATCTTCAATGGCTTCCATGCGTTTAATTCGATTTTCCATTTCAGCAAATTTAATTGTTCGTTGCTTCAATTCAACGATCTGTTGTTCTAATTCTATAATTTTTTCTTGTTTTTTTAATTGATCAGAAACAGCATTAATTGCTAATAAGATCGATGCTTGTTCATCATTTATTTGTGAAGACATATGCTTGATTTCAATTAATTGTTCATTGACTAACTTTATTACACAATCCATGTGTTGCTTCGTTTCTTTTCCAATAATTGTGTATGTATTATCAGCAATCAAAGCTTTGTATCTGTTCTTCTCCTTTGTTGCCATACCAAATACCTCCTACTTTTTAACTATTTAATCAAAAATATCTTGATATGAAACAAGTCATATCAAAACTGCAGATAAGATTCTTCTTCATTATATGCTACCTAGTAAAAAATTGAAAGCTTCCTTTTCTTTTTGGCTGCATTTATTCAAAGTAATAAAAACAAAACATTAACTTCATAGTACTAAAAAATAGATGAATAAGAGTTAAAGATTATAAATAGAAGATTAATTTAGTCATTGAAACTATCTATTAGAACATTAAATCAATTAAAAGACAAAGAATTTTATTCTTTGTCTTTTAATCGATTTAAATTCATCTAACTTGTGTTATAAAATCACCCATTTAAGGGTTATTTATCTTCATTTCTTACTAGTTTATTTATTTGTAAGCATCACATTGCATTCAATACAGCTAAAATCGTTACCCCAACATCAGCAAAAATTGCAGTACTCATTGAAGTTAAACCAATAGTGCTTAATAGAAGCACTAAGAGCTTAATACCAATAGCAAACGCAATATTTTGTTTTGCTATTTTTAAAGTTCTACGAGCTAGCTGAATCGCAGGAATTATTTTACCCGGTTCATCATTCATAATAACCATATCAGCAGCTTCTATTGCTGCATCACTGCCTAATCCACCCATCGCAATGCCTATATCGGCACGTGCTAAAACAGGTGCATCATTCATACCATCGCCAACAAAAGCCACCTTTTTTTCTGCTGGTTTCTTTTTCATGAATTGTTCTATGCAATCAACTTTATCTTTAGGAAGCAATTCTGCATATACTTTATCAAGTTGTAACGTTTGAGCAGTTTTCTGTGCAATTTTTTGATTATCTCCAGTTAACATCATTATATTTTGAATACCTAAAGTGCGAAGTGATTGGATCGTTTCTTTTACATTTTTTTTCAATCGATCTGAAATAACAAAATAACCAGCATACTGCCCATCAATTGCCATAAATAGTACGGTTCTTAATTCACTAATAGTTGGTAAGGCAATTTTTTGTTGTTTCATAAGTTGTTCATTCCCAATATAAATCAGTTTTCCTTCTATTTTTGCTTTAATGCCATATCCTGATAATTCTTCTATTTCGCTTGCAGTTGGTACTTTATTAGGGTAACTTTTCTTAAGAGATAAAGCAATAGGATGAATGGAATTTTGTTCTGCAATCACTGCCAATCTTAATAATTCCTCTTTTGGTAAACAAGTACTTTCAATTTTTTGAACTTCAAAGACTCCCTCTGTTAGCGTCCCTGTTTTATCGAATACAATTGTATCTGTCTTTGCCAATATTTCTAAATAATTACTTCCCTTGATTAGAATACCAAGTTTACTAGCGCCGCCAATTCCACCAAAAAAACTCAACGGAACTGAAATAACCAATGCGCATGGACATGAAATAACTAGAAATGTTAAAGCTCTAGAAAGCCATACATAAAAATTGGCATTTGTTAATAAAATAGGTGGAACGACTGCAAGTAATACTGCAGAAAAAACGACAATCGGCGTATAATAATGAGCAAATTTAGTAATAAAATTTTCTGTATTAGCCTTTTTATCACTAGCTTCTTCCATTAATTCTAACAATTTACTAGCAGTTGAATCGTTGAATCCTTTTGTTACTTCGATGGTTAGGGCACTATTTTTATTAATAAAACCACTTAAAATTTCTGCACCTGGTTTCAGCGTCCTAGGAACAGATTCACCTGTCAATGCAGAAGTATCCACTAATCCTTCACCTGAAATAACTTTTCCATCTAATGGTACCTTTTCTCCTGGTTTAACAAGGATTTTATCCTTTATTTTAATCGTTTCTGGTGAAACCACTCGAATATCATTTTTTGCTATCAAATTTGCTTTATCTGGTCTTAAATTCATTAATGATTCAATTGATTCTTTTGAATGATTAACAGCTAGTTGTTGAACCCATTCGCCTATCTGATAAAAAAGCATTACGGCAATGGCTTCCGGGTATTCCTTAATAAAAAAAGCGCCAAACGTTGCCACAAGCATTAAAAAATTTTCATCAAAAATTTCACCATGAAAACAATTGATAACTGCTTTTTTTATTACATTACTACCAATGAATAAATAGAGAGTGAAATAACATAAAAAATTAATTTCTTTATTTAGAACAAAAGGAGAATAAGATAAGATAATGAAAAAAAATTGCTGTAAGTATAATACGAATGAATGGACTAAAAGTATGGTTTTTCTTAGTTGTATCTTCTATTTACTAAAAGGAATCAATTTTACAGTTGGCTCTATTCGTTGAATTACTTTTTTTGTATCTGCTTCTATTTGTGATGCCTGCATATTTTCAGTCTCTATAGTAAGTTTCGTGGACAGAAAATCGACTGAAGCATGATTGATTCCTTGTACTTTTTGAATAGCATTTTCAATTTTCATTGCACAATTTGCACAATCTAAACCTTCTAATCTATATATTTTTCGCATCGTTAGATTAGCCTCCAATTTTTATATGAACATCTGATCATTTATTCATATGTTATTATACATGAAAATATATTCATATGTCAATAAAGAAGTTTCTTCCTATATACCTATAAAATATCTATAAATTTATTTTTATTTTCAATACTACTAAATGACAAATGGTAACATGATGCTTTCCTTGTCTCTACCTACCCATATTTTTTTTAATAAAATAACGTCTTTAAGCGGTTCTGTAAAATTAGCTCCCCTTTCAATTAATTCTTTCTTAAAATCTCGATTGATCTCTACATTGCTTTTTTCTGTTTTAATGAGTTGTTGAATAATTAAATCAATTTCTGCTTCTGTAATTTTTTTCTTGTTGTTAATCATAATAACAACAACCTTGTCATGGATATCTGCTAAAATAATTTGCGTACGATCCAAGGTATATAGTTTATAATACTTGATTGACTTTTGATTAAAAATAAATTTCGAAAGATTTGGAAACAATCTTTCCATATTAATATTTGTTGTGGTTGGTGATTTGACTAATTTCATTTTATTTTCCTCCCTCTATTATAAAAACTAGTAATTAGCTATGTAAAAAATTTGAAGCTCAGTAGAATGAACTCTGTTAAATCTTCTTATTATATTCATTTTTCTATGAATATTTTTGTTCATTAACTAAATAGAGATTAATTTATTGATTTATTTAAACCTTCTATTTTTAAGTCTGTTTAAATAGGTAAGAATTGAGGATTGTTAGTGTTTTATACGCAGTAAAGCAATCATCAATTTTTTTAGAAAGAAAGCCTTCTCATTTTAATATAATTACATTCACTTATTTTCTTACATAAAATGCAGATAATCAAAGAATAACCCATTTCCATAACACCCTTAATCAATATCATGTCTCACTCCTTGTTATTTATTATAAATTTTCTAATTTTATTTGTCAATTAGGTAAATGAAATCATTTAGTTATTTTGATAATTTTACTTACTGTTTGTTTCATTTATCGTAAAAATTATAACTTTCATTTACTTTTTTATAAATTGAAAACGATTACATAACGTTTCTTACTACAAGTATAAATCAAAATTTAAAAATTAACAATTAAAGTGAAACAAATTATTTGTTATTTTTTAATAACTGTAATTTATTATAAAAATAGAGTAAAAAACTACCAGGCACCTATAAAGGTTGACTGGCAGTTTTACTATACCTCTATACTTAGTTAAACTTAAGTAGTTCAATTGTTTCTTCTAGATTTTCTGCTTGCGTGATTGCTGAAATAATCGCTAAACCGTCTGCATTGCTTTGCCATATATCTACAGCATTTTTAATAGAAATGCCACCAATAGCCACAGTTGGTTTTTTCGCAACTGCTACCATTGTTTTAAGTTGATCCAACCCTAATGGTTTATCGGCATCTAATTTAGACGATGTCGGAAAAATTGGTCCAATTCCATAATAGGAAATTTCTTTGAATGTATTTGCATATGTAATTTCAGTCACATTGTGGCAAGACAATCCGATAATTTTATTTGGATTTTTTTGAATAACTTTACTAATCGCTTCATCATTTTGCCCAACATGAATGCCGTCTGCATCAATTTCCAAAGCTAGTTCAATATCATCATTAATAATAAAGGGAACCTGATGTTTTCGACATAATCTTTGACAAGCACGTGCCATCCTTTTTCTTTCTAGGCTTTTTTTTAAACTATTGGCTCCTTTTTCTCGATACTGAAAACAAGTGATGCCAGCTGTTAAAGCTTTATCAAGAACATTTAATAATTGTAAAGAAGAACCATTGGTATCTTGAGTACCAGCAATAAAATAAATTTGTAAGGCTTTTTTTAATTGTTGACTAGTAAGCATCTCTTCTTACCTCTTCTCTACATTTCTATATGCCCAATGATTTGTTGGCCCATGTCCGCTTCCCACAATAATACCATCTTCAATTGCCGCTTGGATAAAAGCTTTAGAAGTTTGAATGGCTTTTGATAATTCTTGCCTTTTTGCCAATTCTGATGTAATACAAGCCGAGAAGGTACAACCAGTGCCATGCGTATTTTTTGTAGAAATTCTTGGTGTTGTTAACCATTGAATTTCTCTATCAGCAAATAAAACGAGATCTGAAGAAACAGTTCGTTCGCTATTATGATGGCCACCTTTAATAATAACATTTGGTACTCCTAACGCTTGAATTCTTTTTCCAGCTTCAATCATTTCATCTTTTGTTTTAATTTGTTTTTTTGTGATGATTTCAGCTTCTGGTATGTTGGGTGTGATAATAAATGCGGATGGCAATAATTCCTGAATTAGTGCTTGTATTGCACTTTCTTTTAATAACGGTTGACCACTTTTAGCAACCATCACTGGATCAACAACCAATGGTCCCATGTTTGCTTTTTTTATCACATCAGCTACCAACTGAACGATTTCTGTTGTGAATAACATTCCTGTTTTAACAGCAGAAATTATAAAATCATCTTGAATGCTTGCTAATTGTTCTTCTATTGCTTGCAAGGGAATCGGAAAGATATTACTAACACCCTTTGTGTTTTGAATAGGCAATGCTGTTAAAACAGAAGTACCAAAGACCTGACGTTCTTGAAATACTTTCAAATCTGCTTGCATCCCAGCTCCACCACCACCATCAAACCCAGCAATCGTTAAGGCTTGTGCAATAAGTTTCCCTTTCATTTTATTTCCTCAATTCTAGCATGCTTTTGAACAACCTGACTATCAATAATAGACAACTGATCTAACAGCAATGTTCTGAATGATCCGACAGAGGGAGCAGATAATTTTGTTTGAGTTAGCTCACCTGCTACAGCGTACATTGTACAAGCAGTTACAACATCTTCTATATTTGGTTGTACCCTTTTTGCAAGGTATGCCCCGCATAGACAAGAGAGTAAACAGCCTGCGCCTGTCATCTTAGTAAAATAATCCGTTCCATTATGAATCAAATAGGTTGTTGTTCCATCTGTAACAACATCAGTTTTTCCACTAACAGCTACAAAGCTTTTATAGGTTTTCGCTACTTTTATTGCCATTGTTACGATATCCACTGAACCTTGACCAGCATAAACACCTTTTGCCTGCCATTCTTCATTAGCTAAGGCAGCAATTTCACCTGCATTCCCGCGAATCAATGTTGGTTGAAAGGCGTTTAATAAACGAATAGCTGCCTTTTTTCGATAGGTCGTTGCACCGACACCAACAGGATCTAAAACAATCGGTTTATTCATGCTCATTGCTGTTTGGCTTGCAACAATCATTGCTTGAATTTGTTCATCATTTAAAGTACCCATATTCATCACTTCTGAATCCGCTATTGTTGCAACTTCTTCCATTTCTGCTATTGTACTTGACATAAAAGGTGAAGCACCAACAGCAAGTAATCCATTTGCCGAATCATTTGCAACAACAATATTTGTTATATTGTGAACGAGCGGTTCTAAGTTTCTTACTTCTTCTATTTGTTTAAATTGATTCATCAT